>JBBCGG010000001.1:321666-643333 GCA_037200525.1 Methylocella sp.
CCCGAAGCCAAGGGCCAGGCGCTGATCGTTTTCTACCGATCCTATCTGCTCGCCGACGATACGGCCCCGATTCTAGCCCTAGTGGACGCGCTTGCCTCGCGCGGCATTGGCGCGCGTTCGATCTTCGTGACGAGCCTCAAAGACCAACAAGCGATCAGCTTTATTCGCGGCGAAATCAAGCGCGAGAAGCCCGACGTGGTCTTGAATGCGACCGCTTTTTCGAGCCGCCTCGATGACGAGCAAAGCGTGCTGGATTGCGCCGACGCGCCGGTCCTCCAAGTGATTTTTTCCAGCGCCGCGCAAGCGCAATGGGAGGCAGATCCACGCGGCCTCGGCGCCGCCGATCTCGCGATGAACGTCGTGCTGCCGGAAATGGACGGCCGTTTGATCACCCGCGCCATCGCCGTCAAGATGGACGCCGGTCGTCATTCCGATCTCGAATTCACGCCGCTCATTCATGCGGCTCTCCCTTCCCGCATCAACTTTGTCGCCGATCTCGCGAGCACCTGGGTGCGCTTGCGCAAAACTTCACCTTCGCAACGCAGGATTGCTTGCATCCTTTCAGACTATCCCGGCAAAGCGGGGCGCGGAGGCTACGCCGTTGGCCTCGACACAGCCAAAAGCGTCGCCTCGATCGCCGCGCTGTTAGGCGGCGCTGGTTACGCCATGGGGGCTTTGCCGGACGCTGTTCATCTCATGCGCGCGCTCGAGACGAACGGCGGGAGTGAGCAATTGAGTCTTGCCGATTACAAAGAAGCGCTGCAAACAATGCCGCGGTCCTTTGTCGAAACGCTTTATGCGCAGTGGGGCGAGCCTGAGATGGACGCCGCCGCGCATTCGGGCGTCTTCTCATTCTCGGTTTTACGCGCCGAAAACTTTCTCGTCGCGCTGCAGCCGGATCGCGGATCGAACGCGGATCGTAAGGCGCAGTATCATAACTCCGCTCTGGCGCCGCGCCATTCCTATGTCGCATTCTATCTGTGGCTGCGCCATCGCGCGAAGATCGACGCCATGATTCATTGCGGTACGCATGGCACGCTCGAATGGCTACCGGGCAAGGCAGCGGCGCTCACGGAGCATTGCGCGCCGGAAGTTGTGCTTGGCTCAACGCCCGTCATCTATCCATTCATCGTCAACAATCCGGGCGAGGCGGCGCAGGCCAAGCGTCGCATCTGCGCGCTGACCATCGGCCATCTGACGCCGCCTTTGATGCAGGCCGGGAGTCACGGCGCGGCGCAAGAAATCGAAGCCCTCCTCGATGAATATGCGAGCGCGGAAACGCTCGATCCCCGACGCGCGCGGTTGCTGGCGCAAGCGATTTTGGATCGGGCCAAAGATACCGGACTGGCGCAAGACTGCGGGCTGAGCGATGAAGCCGACCCAATCGTCGCCTTGCAGCGCCTCGACGCGTGGCTTTGCGATCTGAAAGACATGCGGATCGGCGATGGCCTGCATGTCTTTGGCCAGTCGTCGGGCGGCGCTTTGCGCGATGCTGCGATGGTCAGTCTGCTGCCTGCCGGCGGCGAGGAGCGCGTTGACGCGGAGGCGTCGGAGCGCATCGCGGCGCTTATCGACGGCTGCGGCGACATGGAAAGCAGGGGCCTGCTCGCGGCCCTTGATGGCCGCTTCGTCGCGCCAGGGCCCGGCGGAGCGCCGTCGCGCGGACGCGTTGACGTGCTTCCCACGGGACGCAATCTCTATGGGGTCGATCCGCGCGCGGTTCCGACCCGCACCGCATGGGAGATCGGCCAACGCGCCGCTCGCGAAGTCCTAGACCGCTTTGCGCAGGATCATGGCGAATGGCCGAAGCGGATCGTCATGGACCTTTGGGCGAGCGCGACCATGCGTACGGGCGGGGATGATCTGGCTCAAGCGTTTGCGCTGCTGGGCGTCAAGCCGATCTGGGATCACGCCTCATCGCGCGTCACGGGATTTGAGATCATTTCTCCAGCCCGGCTCGAGCGGCCCCGCGTGGACGTGACGTTGCGCATTTCGGGACTGTTCCGCGATGTCTTCCCGACGCAGATCGCTTTGTTCGATCAGGCGGTGAGCGCAGTCAGCCAGTGCGACGAGGACGAGGAGTTCAATCCCTTGGCGGCTGCGCGGCGAGGAACGGGCGAAGCCCCGTTGCGCATCTTCGGCGCCGCGCCCTCGACCTATGGCCTTGGCCTGTCGCGCGCTATCGATGCGGAGTCCGCGCCATCGCGCGAAAAACTCGGCCGGCTCTACCTTGATGCGACTTCGCACGCCTATGGCGGAGCGCAAGGGGAGGGCGTCGCAACGCCTGCTTTCGTCGATCGGGTTGCAAGCGCCGACGCCATGATTCATGTTCAGGATCAGGACGAGCAGGACCTGCTCGACTCCGACGCCATCGTCGATCATGAAGGAGGCTTTGCCGCCGCCGCGCAAATGCTCGGCAATAATGCTCCGGTCTATCATGTCGAAACCGCTCGGCCCGGCGCGATAAAAGTCCGCACGCTGCCGGAGGAAGTCGCTCGCATTGTGCGCGGCAGAGCGAGCAACCCGCGCTGGATCGCGGGGCAGATGCGGCATGGCCATCGCGGCGGCGCGGAAATCGCCGAGACCATCGATCATCTCTTCGCTTTGGCGGTGTTGACCGACGCAGTCGCCAGCCGGCATTTCGAACTCATTTTTGAGGCGACCTGCGGCGCTCCCGACGTGCGCGAATTTCTTATCAAGGCTAACCCAAAAGCGGCCCTCTCCATCGTCGCGCGTTTTGAAGATGCGCAACGCCGGGGCTTTTGGCACAGCAGGCGCAACTCAAGCCTTGATTGCCTCGCATCGATGCGGGAAAGTCTCACATGTTGACGCGCGAACAATTGCGGAGGGGGCGCTGCCCCGGCGCGCTTTCGCCCATGCAGGCGCAAGATGGACTGCTCGTGCGCTTGCGCATCAGCGGCGGGACTGTCGCCGCCTCAACGATGCGCCGCCTCGCCGAAGCCGGGCGGGAATATGGCAATGGATTGTTCGACCTTTCCTCGCGCGGCAATCTGCAATTGCGCGGATTAACGGACAAAACCTTGCCCTCTCTCATCGGGACGCTCGCAGATCTCGGCCTGATCGACGACGAACCCGCAGCGGAAGCCGTGCGCAATGTTTTGACCAGCCCGCTCGCGGGTTTTGGCGCGGCGATCGATGTCGCGCCAATCGGCAACGCGCTTGAAGCCGCGCTCGTTCGCGCCAGGGATTTGCATGATCTTCCCGGCAAATTCTGCTTTCTGATCGATGATGGCGGTCCTTTTTCCCTGGCTTTAATTCCCGCCGATGTAAGATTTCTCCTTCGACCAAACTGTGACGATTTCATCGTCTCAATCGGCGGCGACGCAAGCGACGCAATTGATCTTGGCGCATGCGACTCCGGCATGATCGTGGATATCGCCTTGCGCTTGGCCCGCACGTTTCGAGACCTCAGCGCGTCAATGTCCGAACCGCCGCGCAGAATGCGCGAGCTTGTCTCTCGTTGCGGCCCGCTGGCGATCGCCAATGCGACAGGCCTCTCTTTGGCCCCGGCGGGGAGGCGCAAGGTCCAGGACGAGCTCTCCGCCGTCGGGCTGTTGGATATTGGCGCAGGGATCTCCGGCTTTGGCGCAGGCGCAGCATTTGGCCGCCTCACCGCAACGATGCTCGATGCGGCGGCGGACGCTGCGGAGATTTTTGGCCTCGGCGAAATCAGGCTGACGCCCTGGCGCGCGCTCATCGCGCCGCACATCGATGCGCGGCGCTGCGAGGCTTTGCGCCAGCATTTCGCAGCGGCGGGCTTCATCATTGATAGCGAAGACCCGAGGCTTGCAGTCGCCGCCTGCGGCGGCGCGCCGGCCTGCGCGCGCGGAACGACGGACTCCCACTCGGACGCATTGGCTCTGGCCTCAATCGCCCGGCGTCTGCAGAGAAGCGGCGTCGCACTGCATGTGTCGGGGTGCTGCAAAGGCTGCGCCAAGCCAAGCGCGACGCCATACACGCTCGTCGCCAACGCGGGCCTCTACGATCTTGCCTTCAACGCGACGACCCACGATCCCAGCCTCACCCAAGGCCTCACTCTGGCGGCCGCCCGCGACATGTTGGGCGCGGCTGCAGGGCGGGCCGAAGACAACGCAAAACGCGACATCTCATGAACGCCAAGCAAGAACAATCGAGCCGCTTTGATTACATTCGCGATGGAGCGGAAATCTACCGCCGCTCTTTTGCGACGATACGCGCTGAGGCTGATCTCAAACGATTCACCAAGGCTGAAGAGAGCGTCGCGGTGCGCATCATCCACGCCTGCGGCATGGTTGAGGTCGCCGCCGATCTTGCTTTCTCTCCCGAGGTTGTCTTGCAAGCGCGGCGCGCACTGCAATCCGGCGCGCCGATCTTGTGCGATTCCAAAATGGTCGCGCAGGGCGTGACGAAAGCGCGGCTTCCGAAAAATAATGACGTAGTGTGCACGCTGGGTGACCCCGCGACCGCAAAGCTCGCGGCGCGGATCGGCAATACGCGCAGCGCGGCGGCGCTCGAACTCTGGCGCGACCGGCTTGATGGCGCGATCGTCGCCATCGGCAACGCCCCCACCGCCTTGTTCCATTTGCTCGACATGCTTGATCATGGCGCAGCGCGCCCCGCCTGCATTATCGGAATGCCGGTCGGCTTTGTCGGCGCCGCCGAATCGAAGGAGGCACTGATCCTCTCATCGCCCGCGCCTTTTATCGCCGTGCGCGGACGCAAGGGCGGCAGCGCGATGGCCGCGGCGACGCTCAATGCGCTTGCGAGCGAAACCGAATGAGCGCCCAGCCGCAACGCGAGGGCCGTCTCTATGGCGTCGGGCTCGGGCCGGGCGATCCCGATCTATTGACCATCAAGGCGACGAAGATTCTCGGATCCGCCCCGGTCGTCGCTTTTTTCGCAAAGAAAGGCAGGCGCGGAAGGGCACGCGCGATCGTCGATCGCTGGCTTCCGCGACATTGCATCGAACTGCCGCTGCTCTATCCTCTGACGACGGAAGCGCATTTCTCCAGTCCGGTCTATATCGAGGAGCTGCGCGCCTTCTATAGCGATGCAACGCAAGCGATAGCCGAACATCTCATCGCGGGGAGGGACGTCGCCCTCATTTGCGAAGGCGATCCTTTGTTCTACGGTTCATTCATGCATCTTTATGTGCGGCTGAAAGATCGTTTCGACATCGAGGTCGTTCCTGGCGTCACGGGCATGTCGGGGTGCTGGAGCGCGGCAAAAACGCCGATCAGCTGGGGCGATGACGTCTTCAGCGTTCTACCCGGAACACTGGATCAACCAACGCTCGTGCGCCATCTCGAGTCGAGCGACGCCGCAATCATCATCAAGCTCGGCGCCAACCTCGGCAAAGTCCGCGCCGCGATCATGCAAGCGGGGCGCGAAAAATCCGCGATCTACGTTGAGCATGGCACGCAACAAGCCGAGAAAATATTGACCCTCGATGACAAGACCGACGACGTCGCGCCTTATTTTTCGATGATCCTCATTCCTGGCCAAGGCAGGCGGCCATGAGCGCGGGCAGCCTGCGGATCGTCGGACTGGGTCCAGGCTTTGAAGGCTGGATCACGCCCGAAGTTTTGAGCCTCCTCACTGACGCCACCGATCTCGTCGGTTATGCGCCTTATCTCGATAGACTTCCGATTCAGGCCGCCCAGACTCGGCACGGCAGCGACAACAGGGTCGAGCTGAAGCGCGCCGAACACGCATTGCGCCTCGCGCAGCAAGGCCGCCGCGTCGCTGTCGTCTCAGGCGGCGATCCGGGCGTCTTCGCGATGGCCGCAGCGGTGTTCGAGGCGATTGATCTTGGCGAACCCGCGTGGCGCGAAATCGATGTTGCCGTGTGCCCGGGCATATCCGCGATGCAAGCGGCGGCGGCGCGGATCGGCGCGCCCCTGGGCCATGATTTCTGCGCGATTTCCTTATCTGACAATCTCAAACCTTGGGCGCTTGTCGAGCGCAGACTTCTGGCGGCGGCGCAGGGAGATTTCGTCATCGCTCTCTACAATCCAGCCTCAAAAACACGGCCTGATCAGATCCATGCAGGCTTTTCTTTGCTGCGCCAACATAAGGCTAGCGCGACGCCGGTGGTCTTCGCCCGCGCTATCGGGCGGCCAGATGAACAAATCACCATCACGACGCTCGAGGCGGCGGACCCCGCGCTCGCCGATATGAGCACGCTCGTCATCATTGGATCGAGCGCGACGAGAATTATCACGCGCGGCGCCGCGCAGCCCTTCATCTATACGCCGCGCAGCGCGGAGATCGCTCCATGACGCAGGATGAAGGTAATGACATCCGTCGGATCATGCACGGCCTGCGCCCCAATCGGGGGTCGCTCGATCATGATTACAGGCACGCCAAGCCGACGCGCGGCGAGAATTTTGCCGAACACCGCCGCTGCGCCGCTGTTCTTGGCGACGATGACGTCGATTTTTTCCGCGCGCAAAAGATGCTCCTCAGCTTCAACGGCGAAAGGTCCTCTCGCGGCGATCATGCGATGATGCGGCAGGTTCAGCGGCGCCGCGCTGGGATCGATGCTGCGAATGAGATAGAAGTGTTGCGGCGCAGCCTCGAAAGCCTGCAATTGCAGACGCCCTACGGTGAGAAACACACGCTTTGGCTCGCACCCCAACGCCGCGACAGCGCTCTCCATATCGGATGCCTCGATCCAATCATCGCCCGCCTCGCGCGTCCACGCAGGGCGCGACAATGTAATGAGCGGAATATTGGTCTTGCCTGCGGCGATCGATGCGTTGCGCGAGATTCGATCAGCGAAGGGATGCGTGGCGTCGACGAGAATATCGATGCGCTCCGCCTTGAGATAGGCGGCAAGTCCATCGGGCCCGCCAAAGCCTCCGATGCGGAACGAGATCGGCGGCGCGACCGGCGCCACCGTGCGGCCCGCAAACGACAGCATGGCCTGAATATCGCGACGCCCGGCGAGCAAGACCGCCAGCTCGCTTGCCTGCGATGTTCCGCCGAGCACGAGAACCCGCATCGCGTCCCCTTTAAATTTGCGCCTCGCCCATGACCGAGAAACAATGGCTATCGTTGATCGGCATTGGCGAAGATGGCCTTGACGGTCTCATCCCTGCCGCGCGAATGCATCTGGCGCAAGCCTGTTTCGTCATTGGCGGCGCGCGGCACCTTGAGCTCGCGGGTCCGCTCAGGGGCGAAACCATGACCTGGCCCTCGCCCATTGAGGCCGCCGCGCCGCAAATCCTTGCGCGCCGAGGCGAGCCGGTGTGCGTCCTTGCTTCGGGAGATCCCTTCTTCTACGGCATCGGCGCTTTGCTCAGCGCCCATGTGCCGCGAGATGAAATGCGCTGCATTCCGTCGCCCTCCAGTTTCAGCCTCGCCGCCGCGCGTTTGCATTGGAGCCTCCAGGACTGCGCTTTGATTTCGCTGCACGGGCGCGATTTCGAGCAAATCATTCCAGCGCTCCAGCCCGGAGCGAAAATCCTCTGTCTGTCCTGGGACGAAGCGACGCCGCCTCGCTTGGCGAAGCTGCTCTGCGAGCGAGGGCTCGGTAAATCCAGCATAACAGTCATGGAAGCGATGGGCGGTCCGCGAGAGCGTCTGCGCAGCTCAGCGGCCGACGCTTTCAGCATAACTGACATTAATCCTCTTAATCTTGTCGCCATCGGGGTCAGCGCCGAGCCGCGTGAGCGCATGATTCCGATCAGCAGCGGTCTCGACGACATCTGGTTTGAGAACGACGGCCAGCTCACCAAACGCAACATTCGCGCGATGACGTTGTCGGCGCTTGCGCCGCGGCGCGGAGGTTTGCTGTGGGACGTCGGCGCGGGCTCCGGTTCGATTGCGATCGAATGGCTTCTGCTCGATCCTGCCAATCGCGCCATTGCGATTGAAGCGCGTCCTGACCGCGCCGAGCGAATTTTGCGCAACGCCAAAAATCTCGGGGCGCCGCAAATCACGATCGTGACTGGCGCGGCGCCGGAAGCCTTCGCCAATCTGCCAAAGCCGCAGGCGATTTTCATTGGCGGCGGGGCCGGCGACAATGCTCTTGTCGATGCGGCTCTCGCTGCGCTTTCGCCGGGCGGACGCCTTGTCGTCAACGCCGTGACGCTTGAAACCGAGGCGAGCCTCATCGCCCATTTCAAAGCGCATGGCGGCGAACTTACGAAAATCGAGATCGCCCACGCCGATCCGCTTGGAGATTTCCACGGTTGGCGACCCGCGATGCCGATCACGCAATGGGTCGTCATAAAATGAGAATCGCAATCGGCGTCGGATGCAAGCAAGGCTGCGCCAGCGAAGCGATCATCGCTGTGGTGCGGCGCGCGCTATCGAGCGCGCAGCGCTCAGACGCGGTGGCCCTCTTCACGCATCAGGACAAGCAAGGCGAAGCCGGACTGATCGAGGCCGCTCGACGCCTTGCGCTGCCGCTGGTTTTTCTGGATAGGGCCGCCCTGCGCGAGGCCGCTCCGCGCGCCGTCACCTATTCGGCAAAAGTGATGGCGATGTTTGGCCTGCCTTCGATCGCCGAGACCGCCGCGCTCGCCGGGGCCGGCCCCGGCTCCATCCTGCTTGTCCCTCGCATTAGCGACGCGGGAGCAAGCTGCGCCATCGCCGGGACAAACGAGAGATGACCGTCCACTTTATTGGCGCGGGGCCGGGCGCGCCCGATCTCATAACCGTGCGCGGCCGCGATCTGATAGCGACCTCGCCCGTTTGCCTCTTCGCGGGTTCGCTGGTGCCGCGCGCGCTGCTGGCGCATTGCCCGGCCGGGGCGCGCATCATCGATACGGCGGCGATGAATCTTGATGAAATCGTCGCGGAATTCTTGCGCGCGCATCAAGCCGGAGAAGATGTCGCGCGGCTGCATTCGGGGGATATCTCCATCTGGAGCGCCTTGGGCGAGCAGATCCGCCGCCTGGATGAACTCGCCATCCCTTATACGATCACGCCCGGCGTTCCGGCTTTCGCCGCCGCGGCGGCGGCGTTGGGCTGCGAACTGACCTTGCCGGAAGTCGCGCAATCGCTTGTCTTGACGCGTACGCAGGGCAGAGCTTCATCCATGCCCGAGCGCGAGACGCTTGCGGCTTTCGCGGCAACGCGGACAACGCTGGCGATTCATCTCTCGATTCACGCCATCGACCAAGTCGTCGCCGAACTGACCCCGCATTATGGCCCCGATTGCCCTGTGGCGATCGTCTTTCGCGCTTCCTGGCCCGAGCAAAGAATCCTGCGCGGGACGCTGGCGTCGATCGCGGAGCAACTCGCCGCCGCCCCGATGGAGCGAACCGCTTTGATCTTCGTCGGACGGGTTCTGAAGACGCGCGACTTCCGCGATAGCGCCCTCTATGACGCCGATTACAAGCGCCGGTTTCGCGGAGAGCCTCAGTGAAGCGCGCACGTTTTTCTTCGCCGTCTTCGCCTAATCTGGCGCGCGGCCTCGTCATTGCCGCTCCGCGATCGGGCAGCGGCAAAACGCTGCTGACCCTTGGTCTCATGCGCGCGTTCAAAAACAAAGGCCTGCGCGTCGGCGGCGCCAAATGCGGACCAGATTACATCGATCCCGCTTTCCATGCTGCGGCCACCGGACAGCAGAGCCTCAATCTCGACAGTTGGGCGATGTCGCCTCCGCTCCTCCGCGCGCTCGCCGGCGCCGCAAGCGAGACTTTAAGCGGAGAAGCCTGCGACCTCGTGCTCTGCGAGGGCTCGATGGGGCTCTTCGACGGCGTCGCGGGGGAGCCCGGGCGAACCGGGGCCTCAGCCGATGTCGCGGCGGCGCTCGGCTGGCCAGTCCTCCTCTGCGTCGACGTCAGCGGCCAAGCGCAATCGGCCGCCGCCATCGTTAAAGGCTGCGCGCTTTACGATCCGCGCATAAGTATCGCGGGCGTGATCTTGAACCGCGTCGCCAGCGAGCGGCATCGGAAACTCGCGACGCAAGCCATCGAGGCGCTCGGCGTCCCGGTGTTCGGCGCGTTGCCCCGCGCGACAAAAATCGATCTGCCGGAGCGCCATCTTGGTCTCGTTCAGGCTGAGGAAACCGCCGATCTCGACAGCCTACTGGACAAGATCGCCGGCTTCGTCACCGAACATGCCGACATGAGCGCCATATTGCCTTACGCCCGCGCCGCGACCATTGCGCATGATGCGCCCGCAGTCGCTTTGCCCCCCCCCGCGCAACGCATCGCGATCGCGCGGGACGTCGCTTTTTCGTTTGTCTATCCGCATATTCTGGCCAGCTGGCGAAAAGCCGGCGCGGAGATCGCGTTCTTTTCGCCGCTTGACGATGAGCCGCCGCCGGAGCAAAGCGAGTTCTGCTGGCTGCCGGGCGGCTACCCTGAACTTCATGCTGGCCGGCTCGCCGACGCGCATAGGTTTTTCGACGGCCTGCGAAGGTTTGCGACAACGCGGCCGGTGCATGGCGAATGTGGCGGCTACATGGTTTTGGGCCAAAGCTTGATCGACCAGACCGGCCAGGCGCATCGCATGGCGGGATTGCTCAGCCCCTCCTTCAGTTTCGCCAAACGGACGCTGCATCTTGGCTATCGCGATGCGCGGCTCGCCGCCGATCATTCTTTGGGACCGGCCGATGCGCGCCTGCGCGGCCACGAGTTTCATTACGCAACGATCGAAGGTTCGAGCGAAGCCGATCCGCCTTTCGCCTTCGTTCGCGACGCCCACGGGAATGTGGAGCAACCAGCGGGCGGCCGTCGGGGACTGGTGAGCGGCAGCTTTTTCCATGTCATCGCCGCGGAAGCGTTCTAACCCTTCCGCCCGCAAAGGGACGGCGCCGCCTCAGGCAATACCGGCGCAACGCCAATTCGGCATGGTGCAGCGCGGCGTCATTTGGCGTATTAGCTGATGCATTGAGGCTGGACCGTGAGCGCATGAAAGACAACGAAGCCAATCGCTTTTCCGCCCGCGCGGCGCGCTATGCCCGCGTCGGCGCCAATGTCGGCGGAGTTGCTGCCCGTATTGCAGGCGCCCGGCTGATGGGCGCCCGCAACGGCGACGCGGACCGCGCGGCGGCCCTGACGCAGGCGCTCGGCGGCCTAAAAGGGCCGATGATGAAAGTCGCGCAGATGCTGGCGACCATCCCCGATGCTCTGCCGCCCGAATATGCCGAGGAATTGCAGAAGTTGCAGAGCAACGCGCCGCCAATGGGCGCAGCTTTCGTCAAACGCCGCATGCAAGCGGAGCTTGGGCCGGATTGGCTGTCGCTGTTCAAAAGTTTTGATTACCATCCGGCGGCGGCGGCGTCGCTCGGCCAAGTGCATCGCGCAGTCGCCAAAGACGGCGCGCTTCTCGCTTGCAAGCTGCAATATCCGGACATGAAATCGGCCGTCGAAGCCGATTTGAACCAACTCGACGTGGTGTTCGCGCTGCATCGCCGGCTCAATCCGGTAATCGATACGCGAGAGATCACGAAGGAAATTGCCGAACGCGTGCGCGAAGAGCTGGATTATCTCCGCGAAGCCAAGCATGCGGCGCTTTACCGCACCGCTCTCGCTCATGTCGCGGATGTGCGGGTTCCGCGCGTTGAGCCCGGTCTCTCAACCGCGCGCCTGTTGACGATGGATTGGCTCGAAGGCACCAAACTGCTCAGCTTCACCAAGGCCGATGAGCACTCTCGCAACCGCATAGCCACCGCTATGTTCAAGGCTTGGTGGATTCCCTTCAGCCAATTGGGCGTCATCCACGGCGACCCGCACCTTGGCAATTACAGCGTTTTCAGCGATGGCGGCGACCCGCTCGAGGCGAGCGGCATCAACCTTCTCGATTACGGATGTATCCGGATTTTTACGTCGAAATTCGTCGGCGGCGTCATCGATCTTTACGAAGGCCTGCTGCACGATGATTTCGCGCGCACATTCCATGCTTATGAAACCTGGGGCTTTCACGGCCTCACAAAGGATCTTGCCGAAATTCTGAACATCTGGGCTCGATTCATCTACGCGCCGCTGCTTGACGATCGCGTGCGCACCGTCGCCGACGGGGTCGCGCCTGGACAATATGGCCGCAAGCAGGCGTTCATGGTGCATCAGGCGCTAAAGCAGAGCGCCCCGGTCCGGGTGCCGCGCGAATTCGTCTTCATGGATCGCGCCGCAATCGGCCTAGGCGGCGCTTTTCTGCATCTTGATGCGCGGCTGAATTTCTATCGCTTGTTCAATGAAACGATAGGCATTTTCTCAGCCGACGCCTTGCGCCAACGGCAGGCGACAGCCCTCGCCGCCGTCGGGCTTGTCCCGCCGGTCTGACCTCTCGCCCGGCTCGAGCGGGCGGTTTTTTGGATCAAGCGGGCGCGTATAATCTCGCCTTTTGTTCTCGCTGCCCCCTTGCGCGGCGATAGATTCATTGCGAAAGGTTGCGTCGCATACACTTGGCAGGAGCCTCACGCAATGGCGAACGATTACGCGCAGTCTGTGGATCACCCCGCTATGGATTACGACGAGCACGAGCGGACCTATAAGCTTTTTCTTCGTCTGCTGAAGTTCTCCGTGATCGGCGTGATCTGCATTCTCATCCTTTTGGCCGTGATCGCCGGCTGATCGCCGCCAATCGGTCCCCCGTCCAGAGAGGCGCGACGCCTGGCCTTGCTTCTGGAGCGCGATTGCTTCCTTTTGAACCTCCACGCGCTCCATCTCTTTGTTTCAACGAATGATCTTGGGAAGCCTGCGGCTTTTCGGACCATGCTCTGGATCCAAAGCTCGATGATCGATCGGAGTTTCTAAATGCGCATCGCCGTCCAAGCCGAGACCGACGCCAACGAAAGTCGCGTCGCAGCCACGCCCGAGACCGTGAAGTCGCTCATCGGCCTTGGCGCGGAAGTCGCAGTGGAGACCGGAGCCGGACGCAAATCCGGCATTTCAGACCAGGATTACGCGGACGCCGGAGCTTTGATCGCCGCCAACCCGCATTCGACGGTGAAGGACGCCGACATTGTTTTGCGCGTCCGGCGCCCGGACGCTTCTGACATCGCAGGCGTCAAGCCTGGCGCGGCCGTCGTCGCGATCATGGACCCCTACGGCCATATCGGCGCATTGCAATCGCTCGCCGCCGCGGGAGCCAGCGCCTTCGCGATGGAGCTGATTCCGCGAATCACGCGAGCGCAAACGATGGACGTGCTGTCGAGCCAGGCCAATCTCGCCGGCTATCGCGCCATCATCGACGCCGCCGCCGAATATGATCGCGCCATCCCCATGATGATGACGGCGGCCGGCGCGATTCAGCCGGCGCGCATCTTCATCATGGGCGTCGGCGTCGCGGGATTGCAGGCGATCGCCACCGCGCGGCGCATCGGCGGCGTCGTGACCGCGACCGACGTCAGGCCGGCGACGAAAGAGCAGGTTCTGTCGCTCGGCGCGAAATTCATCGCGGTCGAGGATGAGGAATTCGCCGCGGCGGAAACGGCGGCTGGCTACGCCAAACCGATGTCTCCCGAATATCTGGCGAAGCAGGCCGCGCTGACCGCCTCGCACATCGCCAAGCAGGATATCGTCGTTACAACAGCTTTGATCCCCGGCCGTCCCGCGCCCATTTTAATCACCGCCGCCATGGTCCAAACGATGCGGCCCGGATCCATCATCGTCGATTTGGCGGTCGAGCGCGGCGGCAATTGCGAATTGTCCAAGCCTGGCGAGACCGTCGTCAGCGAAAATGGCGTCAAGGTCATCGGCTATTTGAACGTTCCCGGACGCGTGGCCGCCACCGCATCGGCGCTTTATGCCCGAAACCTTTTGGCTTTCATCGAGCCCCTGATCGATGCGGCGTCTCATTCTCTCGCGATCAATTGGGACGATGAGATCGTCAAGGCGACCTTGCTCACCAAGGATGGCGCGCTGGTCCATCCGGGCTTCCAGGCGGACCCCTCGGTCCAAGCCGAGCCCCCAGTCCAAGCGGAGTCATCGGTCCAAGCCGAGTCTCCGGCGCAAGCGACCGCCCCGACGCAAGCCGAACCGACCGACGAGCCCCAAGATCGACCCAAAACAAGGCAAAGGCCTAAGCCGGCTAAAGGCCCGACTCAGTCAAACTCTTGACCGTTTGAAACTCTTGACCGTCTGCAAGTTCTTGACCGTCGGAAAGCGTGACGTGTTGAAGTCAAAAAATCCAAATAGGAGGTGGACGCGATGGCAACCGAAATCGATCAATTAACGCTCGACAAGCTGCATTCGGCGGTCGCGGCGGCGCGGCAAGCCGCTGAAAGCGCGGAAACCTATGCCGATCAGCTCGCAGGAGGGGCTCACGCCCTCAGCGGGGGCGCGATCGATCCCTCCATCTTCCGGCTGGCGATTTTCGCCCTCGCGATCGTCGTCGGTTACTATGTCGTTTGGTCGGTCACCCCGTCTTTGCACACGCCATTGATGTCGGTCACCAACGCAATCTCTTCGGTTATCGTGGTTGGCGCATTGCTTTCAGCCGGCGTCTCGGATGCGGATGCCGGCGAGACCGCCGCCCGCATTTTCGGGTTCATCGCGTTGATCCTTGCTTCGGTCAATATATTCGGCGGTTTTCTCGTCACCGAACGCATGCTTGCCATGTACAAGAAAAAGGGCTGACCGATGAACGCCAATATCGCGGCTCTGCTCTATCTCGCCTCGGGTCTCCTATTCATCTTCGCGTTGCGCGGCCTGTCTTCGCCGGTCACCTCGCGGCGCGGCAACCACGCCGGCATGCTCGGCATGGCGATCGCGATCGGCACGACCTTGTTCTATCGGCCTCCGACGAGCCCCTTGTCTTATGCGCTCATCGCGATCGGCATCGCCATTGGCGCGGCGATCGGCATCTGGCGGGCGCGCACGATTCAGATGACGGCGATGCCTCAGCTCGTCGCTCTGTTTCACGCGCTCGTCGGGCTTGCGGCCGTTCTCGTCGCTGCAAGCGCCCTCAACGCTCCGCAGGCCTTCGGACTTGGCGCCGGACATGAGATTCACGTTTCCAGTCTCATCGAGATGTCGATCGGCGCCGCGATCGGCGCGCTGACCTTCACGGGCTCGATCATCGCCTTCCTGAAACTCGATGGCCGGATGTCGGGCAGACCAATCCTTTTGCCGCAGCGCCATCTGATTAACATCGTCCTCGCCATCATTCTCGTCCTGTTCATCATCGCTTTTTCGATGTCGGCGGATCACGTTATTTTCTGGTCTATCGCCGTCGTTTCTTTCGCGCTCGGCGTTCTGTTGATCGTGCCTATCGGCGGCGCCGACATGCCCGTCGTCATTTCCATGCTCAACTCCTACTCCGGCTGGGCCGCCGCCGGCATCGGCTTCACGCTCGGCAATCTCGCCTTGATCATCACCGGGGCGCTGGTCGGCTCATCTGGCGCCATTCTGTCCTATGTCATGTGCAAGGGGATGAACCGGTCGTTTATTTCGGTCATTCTCGGCGGATTTGGCGGCGAGACCGCCGCCCCCGCAGCCGGGGCCGGCGCGGTTGAGACGCGACCGGTCAAACAAGGCTCGCCGGAAGAAGCCGCCAAGATCCTGAAGGCGGCGAAATCCGTGATCATTGTGCCAGGCTATGGCATGGCGGTTGCGCAGGCGCAGCATGCTTTGCGCGAAATGGCGGATGCGCTCAAGAAAAACGGCGCGGACGTCAAATATGCGATCCATCCCGTCGCCGGCCGGATGCCCGGACACATGAACGTTTTGCTCGCCGAGGCGAACGTGCCCTATGATGAGGTGTTCGAACTCAAAGAGATCAATCCCGAGTTCAGCCACACCGACGTCGCTTTCGTCATCGGGGCCAACGACGTCACAAATCCGGCCGCCAAAACGGATCCGAAATCGCCGATCTATGGCATGCCGATCCTTGATGTCGAGCTCGCGAAGAACGTGCTTTTCGTCAAGCGCGGCATGGGGTCTGGCTATGCCGGCGTCGAGAACGAGCTGTTTTTCCGCCCCAATACGACGATGCTTTTCGGCGACGCCAAGAAAATGGTCGAGTCGATTTTAAGGGCTATGGAATAGACGCCCCCCCGACGCGCTCAACAGTCATTGATTGGCCGTTGGGCGCGGTCACGCAACGTCGGGTTGGGTCAGCCTTGCAGCAACCTCAGCACATGTTCATGCATCTGCGCGCCGCCGGAGGCTAATATGTCTCCGCCTTCCGCCGCGCTGTCGCCATGCCAATTGGTCACCACGCCGCCCGCGCCCTCGATAATAGGAATCAGCGGGGCGATGTCATAGATTTTGAGCCCGGCCTCGATCACGCAATCGACATGGCCGGAAGCCAGCATGGCGAAAGCGTAGCAATCGCCGCCATATCGCGACAGACGCGCCTTGGCCTCGACGCGGCGGAAGGAGGCAAGCTTATCTTCTGAATAAAACAGCGGCGACGTGGTGAACAAAGTCGCCTTGGCGAGATCCTCGCAGAGCCTCGTCGTGAGCTTGCGCTCGATCAGGCCATTGCTTGGCGCATTAATTGGCCCTTGGGTTGGCCCATTGATTGGCTTTGGTCCGCGCCAGATCGCGCCTCTGCCATCGCCAATGAAACGCTCCCTGGTGAAAGGCTGAACCATCATCCCGTATGTCGGGCGTCCATTATGGAGAAGGCCGATCAGGCTGCCCCATATTGGCATTCCCGCAATGAAGCTCTTGGTGCCGTCAATCGGATCGATCACCCAAACATATTCCGCATCGCTCCTGGTCGCGCCGAACTCCTCGCCGATGACGCCATGATGCGGGAAGGTCTCCTGAATAAGCCGACGCATCGCCGCTTCGGCGGCGTGATCCGCCTCAGTCACAGGATCGAACAGACCGCCAATATTCTTGTCTTCGGCCCCGAGGGCGGTGCGAAAAAATGGCAGGATCGTCTCGCACGCAATATCCGCGAGTTTTTCGACAAAAGCGGCGAAATCGACGGCCGTCATCAGCGAGCCCTTCCGAAGCGTGATATTGCGCTATCATCGACCCGCGCCGAATCGATTGCGCCCGTTCTCAATGCTCGACCATATCCGAAAAACGTGTTTCCGAATTATGTCGAACCAACGCTGGCGATCGCTCATTTACGCGCCAATCCGCAGTCCGCGAGTCAGGATTTCGCCTGGCCAGACGGATTTGCCGCCAATTTGTTTGGAGGAACGTCAACTTATAGATCCCGGCGCAGGCCAACGGCGGCGCTCAAGCATCTAGAACGTCAGTAAAATCATATGTTTATGATTTATCTCAAAGGCGCTAAAAAAATAGGTCAGCAGGCCTTGCTTTTTGTGCGCTGCACGTGCATGTTATTGCGGTGCGGCAATGATCTTGCCGCCGATGCCCTCCTTGGGCGTTTCCTCCCTAGACTTGGGCCGCTTGTGGCAACACAGGCGGCCTCTTTATTTTTTGACTGGCCTAGGGTCCGCTTATCCGGCGCGTCAGCAATTCTTTGCACAGACGCTACAGCGACACAGATTCTTAAGTTTTAATGCATTTTTTTGTGAATTGAACCGCATCTGCGACAAAACGACCTTTAGTAAGTTGGCGATTAATCATTATCCGCCAGTCGGTTAGCCAAATCGATCCAAATCGATCGGTCTTACGCCGACCCAAAACCCAACATCTTGGACCTTGTCGTTAACGCATTGCGCGTTCATATCAACACCGCGCGACAAGCTATTGTCGCCGATGCCCTCCTTGGGCGTTTCCTCCCTAGACTTGGGCCGCTTGTGGAAACACGGGCGGCCTATTTATGTCGGCCTGCGCCGACTTGGGCCGCCATGTCGCTCGCCGATGATAGTTTTGGCGAGAAAGCGGTTTCGCCACAATTGCTTATTCGCAACTGATCGGCGACATCTGCATGGTGATAATGCATTTTTTTGCAAAAAGAAACCCTTCCTGCGACAAAACGACCGATATTTTGCTACGGCCTAAAGTCGCCGGATATGCGGCAGCCACCATCACGCGCTTAAAGCCCAATCCGAAAATAAATGGGTCTTGAGCGATTCCGTTCGAGCGCGCGCCCGACTCGCGAGATCCGCCTCCATGCTGAAGCGAGGCTGGGCCATCTTCGGGTCGTAGCGGCGACAGTCAATCAAGGCGCATCGCCGCGGACCGTGACCAAGCATGGGGATGATCGTCGTTGGCCTAACTATACTGCTCAAGGCCTGAGCCGCAGCGAGCCAAGCCCTAGGCTCCCCGCAGATAGTCTTTTTGCGCCATCCGTCGCTTGGCCGAAACCTTCGCCTCAACAGAAACCGTCGGCGCGCTGCCCCAGATAGCTCAATAGACAATATTGATATTACATAAGCGGCACAGTCTAGCACGTCATAAATACCAACAACCAATATAATCTGTTTCTGTCCGTTTTATGTTAATACATCGCCACTTTTTCATCACATAAGCCATGCAGTGACACGCTATTCCTCACTATGAGCGAATGCATGTTAATGTACGGAGTATTAGTATTGCATAAACTTATCATAATAGCCCTCGCGACTCTTGCTTCTTCAGCCGCTGCGCAGGCGCAAAGCTGGAGCGGCAAAGCCTCCTACTATGGCGCGCGGGGATATATGACTTGCGCTCACCGGTTTTTGCCTTTCGGAACTCACGTCCGCGTCACCAATCTGACCAATCAACATTCGATTGTTTTGGTGGTCAATGATCGCGGACCCTACATCAACGGCCGCATCGTCGACGTTTCAACCTCGGCCGCAGATGCGCTCGGCTTCCGTCACGCCGGTCTTGCTAGGGTCCAGACTCACAACCAGTAGCTGACGGTAGCGGCGATGCAGACTGTCGCGAGGAAGTTTATGGCGTTTCGGTCGTAGCGGGTAGCCACGCGCCTGAAGTCTTTCAGGCGGCAGAACATGCGTTCGATGGCGTTGCGGTTTCGATAGAGGAAGGGCGAGAAGCAGTTCTTCCACCTGCGATTGGCCTTGGGCGGGATATTCGGCATAGCTCCGCGCTCCTCGACCTGCCGACGGATCGCATTTGCGTCGTAGCCCTTGTCGCCATGGAGGATTTCGCAAGGAGGAAGTCGCGCGATAAGCTCCGCGCCCGCCGAGCAATCGGCGATTTGGCCGCCGGTGAGCATGAAAGACAGCGGGCGGCAGTCCGCATCGGTCAATGCGTGGATTTTGGTTGTGCGCCCGCCGCGCGAACGGCCGATGGCCTGATTCTTCTCCCCCCTTTGCCGCCACTGGCCGAGCGATGCGCCTTGACCGCCGAGGAGTCGATGAGGACCTGCGCCGGCGGCCCGCCTGCTTGCGCAAGCGCGTGGAACAGATCGATCCAAACGCCCTTAGCAGCCCAGCGAACGTAGCGATTGTAGAGAGTCTTCTTTGGCCCGTACTCCAGCGGCGCGTCAATCCAGCGTCCGCCAGATTTCAGCACATGAATGATCCCGCTGATCACCCGGCGATCATCGACGCGCGCCTTGCCGCGCGTGTCCGTGGGAAGATGCGGCGCGATCTTCGCGAACTGCGCGTCCGTCAGCCAGAATTGATCCCGATTCATAGTCGCTTCCTTTCGGAAGCTGTGAATCACAACCCGCCTCTCACGCCAACCATTTTATGGGTCTGGGCCCTAATGTGACAATGGAGACGATCTCAAAACTAGATTGAACCGAGCCACGTTCGGATCGTCAGGCCGCCGCTTAGCGCAAGCGCCGCGCCGGGGGCCAATGAGCTAAATTTTCGCGGATTGGCGGCGAAATCATTTTCCAAGGCCGATCCGCGCCCTCGCATTTTCTCCGCCGCGTCGCCGAAGAAGCGCTTGACAGCGATGAGCGGCGGAGTCTTCGCGAAGCAGAGAATTCCGGTCCGCGAAAATTCTTCCGCGATCTTCCAAATCGCAACATCTAGCGCAGAGGCGGCGGCGCGCGCCAATATGTTGCAGGAACAAAGCCGGACTCGCGGCCGGGCTCCGATTCGGGCGCGATTCGTTCCTCTCCCGTTCGGGACGTAAAGATCGCTGCCCAGTTCGGCTCCATTATGGTACAAGGGCGCGGCGTGCTAGAGAGCCGCCGCCGCTGCAAACCCGTTCTGCTCAAGAAAAACAGAATCGAGGAATCCGACGCTAAACAACAGGTTGAAGCCATGCCAACCGAGCCGGAAGCGCAGCGCCCGCTGTTGAAATTCGGCCATCGCCAACTGCTCGATCCTGCGCCGTTTCTCTCGCGACAATTAACCAATGAACCTTACGTTCCCCGCCGCCAGCCTCCATCCTTTGGATCGTGCCAAGGGCGTTAGCGCCATTCTTGGCCCGACCAACACGGGCAAGACCCATCACGCCATAGAGCGGATGCTCGCCCATTCGAGCGGGATGATCGGCCTGCCGCTGCGGCTGCTTGCGCGCGAGGTCTATAATCGCGTCGTCGAAAAGGTCGGCGCGGCCTCTGTCGCTCTCATCACCGGCGAGGAAAAAATCAAGCCGAAAGCGGCGCGCTACTGGGTCTCGACTGTGGAAGCGATGCCGCGCGACCTCGATCTTGCTTTCGTCGCCGTGGATGAAATCCAGCTCGCCGCCGATCTCGACCGCGGCCATGTCTTCACCGACCGGCTGCTCAATCAACGCGGCCGGGATGAAACCCTGCTAATTGGCGCGGCCACCATGCAGCGCGCGGTGCAAGACCTGCTGCCCGGCGTTCGCATCTTCTCGCGCCCGCGCCTCTCCAAGCTGAGTTTTGCCGGCGACAAGAAAATGACCCGGCTGCCGCGCCGCAGCGCCATCGTCGCTTTCTCCGCCGAAGACGTTTATGCGATCGCCGAATGGATCAGACGCCAGCGCGGCGGCGCGGCGGTCGTTCTTGGCGCGCTCTCGCCACGCACCCGGAACGCGCAGGTTGAGATGTTCCAGAGCGGCGATGTTGATTACATCGTCGCGACCGATGCAATCGGGATGGGCCTCAATCTCGACGTCGATCACATCGCTTTCGCCGCCGACCGCAAATATGACGGCTGGCAGTACCGCCGCCTGACGCCGGCCGAATTCGGCCAAATCGCCGGACGCGCCGGACGCCATTTGCGCGATGGCACTTTCGGCACGACGGGACGCTGCCTGCCCTTCGACCCCGAACTGGTCGAGGCGCTTGAAGACCACCAGTTTGACAATGTGCGCATGTTGCAATGGCGCAACGGTGAGCTAGATTTTTCATCGATTAGGGATCTGGTCGGGTCGCTCGATGTGCTGCCAAAAGAGCCGGGCCTCACGCGAGCCCCTCTGGCCGAAGACCAAATGGTGCTCGAGATTGCCGCCCGCGATGAAAAAGTCATGCGCGAGGCGAAGACGCGGGCCGACATTGCGCGGCTTTGGGACTGTTGCCAAATTCCAGATTATCGTAAGCTGTCTCCAGGCGCGCATGCCGAACTCGTCTTGTCGGTTTACGGGCTTGTCGTGCGGGCGGGGCATATTCCGGACGATTGGTTCGCCCGCCATATTGGGGCCCTCGATCGGGTCGACGGCGACCTCGACGCGCTATCCGCGCGGATCGCCCAGGTGCGAACCTGGACGTTTATCGCCAATCGATCCGACTGGTTGCGCGATCCAGAGCATTGGCAGGGCGTCGCGCGTCAGGTAGAGGACACATTATCGGACGCGTTGCATGAACGCCTCGCCCAAAGGTTCGTCGACCGGAGGACGAGCGTGCTAATGCGCCGCTTGAGAGAGAATGCCATGTTGGAAGCGGAAGTCACCACAAGCGGCGACGTGATGGTCGAAGGCCAGCACGTCGGCTTACTCAATGGATTTCGCTTCACAGCGGATCCGCATGCGGTCGGAGAAGCCGCCAAAGCGCTTAACGCCGCGGCGCAGAAAGCATTGGCGAGCGAAATCGATGGCCGCGCAGCGCGCGTGCATGAAGCCGTCGACGAAGCTTTCGTGCTCGCCAATGACGGAATCATCCGCTGGCTCGGAGAGCCAGTCGGCAAGATCGTCGCCGGGACGCATGTGCTCGAGCCGAAAGTCTTCGTTCTCGCCGACGAGCAGTTGACCGGACCGGCGCTGGAGATGGTGCAGCGGCGGCTCGATCTCTGGCTCGCCCAGCACGTCAAGAAGCTGCTTGGACCGATCGCCGATCTCGAACAGAGCGAAGGGCTCGAGGGGCTGGCGCGCGGCATCGCTTTCCAGGTCGCCGAATCGCTGGGCGTTCTCGACCGCACCCGCGTCGCTGAGGACGTCAAATCCCTGCCGCAGGAGGCCCGCGCCGCGCTGCGAAAATTCGGCATTCGCTTCGGCGCCTACCACCTTTATCTGCCAAATCTGGTGAAGCCTGCGCCACGCGCTCTGGCGGCGCAGCTTTGGGCCCTGAAGAACGGCGGCGTTGAAGAGGTCAAGGGACTCGACGATGTTCCCCATCTCGCCGCCTCCGGCCGCACATCTTTCGTCGCCGATAAGGACGTCCAGAAAGGATTTTATCGCGCCGCTGGTTTCCGCGTCTGCGGCGACCGCGCCGTTCGCGTCGATATTCTCGAGCGTCTCGCCGATCTCATTCGGCCGGCTGTCGCCTATCGCCCAGGGACGACCCCGGGCGACCCGCCCGCCGGGACCGCTGATGGCGATGGTTTCGTCGTAACAGTCGCAATGACTTCGCTCGCCGGCTGCTCCGGGGAAAGTTTCGCCTCGATTCTCCGTTCGCTCGGCTATGTTCTCGACCGGCGTCAAGGACCGCCGATCACCGTCCCATTGCTCCCGAAGGCCGCAACCGAGCCTCTCACGCCGCGCCCGTCGGAGCCGCCGATTGGGCAGGAAAGCAACGAGTCTTCCGTTGCCGCCGCCTCGCCGGAGCCGATGGCGACAGAACACCTGATGCAGACGGCGGAAGCATCCGAAGCCGCAGCGGAGGCCAGCGAAACTGCGTCGGCTGAATCCGCGTCAAGCGAAGATCGCGCCGAGACTAATGTTACCGTTGGAGCGGAAGCCCAAGAAGCGCCGCAAGCCGCGACCTTCATCGAGACGGCGGCTTCCGCGCCGGAGCCAGTTGAGACCGCCGGCGAGTCAAACGAATCGGCTCCTGGTCACCCGCTTGACTCCGCGCCGGATCTTTCGCCCGCCATTTTGCAAGACCTTGGCGCGCCGACCGGCGACGCTCCGGTCGAGCAAACCGCTGGCGCCGAGCCCTCGGAGCCTGTCGAGGCGGCGCCGCCCACGGAGCCGATCCTCATCGAAGTATGGCGACCGCATCGGCAACACCATCATGCGCGCCGCCCAGAGCCGCGCGCAGCCAAAAGGCGTGAGCGGACGCCAGTCTCAGCCGCCACGGATTCCGGCGCCGTTGCGCCAGAGACGACGCCGGCCGAGACGCCTGCGGGCGCCGGAGCAGAAAGGCGGCGGCCAGAGCGGAGCGGCTATAGGCGCGGAGCCGAAAATCCGGCTCGCGTCGAGGGCAAGGACGCGCAGTCCGAAGTTGGCGAAACCCATCCGTCTGGTCACCAAAACGGACGCCAGAAGGACGGACGCCGGCCAGGGCGCGGTCAAGCTCGCCCGGGTTTTGAGGGGCAACGCGATCGACGCGACGGGTCCGCCCCCAATCGAGGCGGCGAGGCTGAGCGTAGGCATGGACGCGGCGCCTCCTTCACCCCGGCCGAGAAAAGATCCAATGAGAGGCCGCCCGATCCCAATTCACCTTTTGCGAAGCTGCTCGTGCTAAAAGCGCGGATGGAAGAGCAAAATAAACAGGACAGTTGACGAATCGCTTTGGCCCCGGAGGAGAACCAGAATGCGCAGCCGATTGACCGTGCCTCTCGCCGCCGCCATTTTTGTTGGAAGCGCAGCTCTCGCCAGCGCGCAAACTGCTCCTCCCGCCCCTAATCAACCGCAACAAGCCGCTCCGGTTATCACGAGAGGCGGCGGCATTGCGGGCACTGGCTTCGGCGCTGGAGCCGGAGGCGCGGGTACTACGTCAGCGACCCCCGCCAATCGCGCGCGTTCCCCTGAAGTGATCAGCGGCGCCGGTCACATCGGAGCCGGGACCGGCGGCTTGGGCTTGGGAATGGGTAACGCGACCGGCGGCGTCCTCGGCACCGGGATCGGCGCGCCGACAGGCGGCATCGCCAATAGAACCAGCCTTGGCTCCGAGACGGGCGGCGTTATCGGTTTCGGACAAGGGTTTAGCGCGTCCACTGGCGGCGTCAAAGACACAGCCAACGCGGGGATAAACGTAGGCGGCATCTCCGACTCGGCGATTGGCGCGGGAAGCGGCGGCCTCAGAGACGCCAATAGTTTGGGCGCAGCTACCGGCGGGACAAATGAAGGCCCGAACGCGCCAAGATTTAGGGTGATCCAGTAACGCCAGCCTCGCTTTACTGGCGAGACGGAGGCCATACACGCGGAGGCGCACGGGGTCCTTTTGCGGGTCCGGCCGCTAAGCCGCTTATTGGCGGCTAAGCCCCTTCGCCGGTCGGATTGACCTTCCGGGGCGGCCCCATCAGCGCCGGCTGAAACAAGATCGCCGCCGCCAGCGTGCAGACCAGCGACAAAGCCAGCAGCTTGCCCATGCTGGAGGTTCCCGGATGTTTTGACAGCCAAAGGCTACCGAAAGCGGTCGCTGTCGTCAGGGCGCTGAAAAACACCGCGCGCGTGAGGCTCGATTGCAGGAGATTGGTCGTGCCCGCGCGCCAGGCCATCACAAAGTAGATTTTGAAGGCGACGCCAAGGCCAAGCAGCAAAGGCAGCGCTATAATATTCGCAAAATTGAGCGGCAGGCCAATCAGAACGGTGATCTCGAGAGTGACGACGCCGGCTAGCAGCAGCGGCACAAGCGTCAAAAGCACATCGGTGAATCGGCGCAAAACGATCCAAAGGAGAATGCTGATCGACAGAAGCGCCCAAATACCCGCCTCAATGAAGGCGCGAACGACGGTATCGCCGGATTCCTGAATGGCGATTGGTTCGCCGGTCGCCGTCGGGGCGATCGCCTGAACCGCTTTGCTGAAGCGCGTGAGAACGGCGTTATCGTTGGCATTGCCCTTGGGAGAGACCGCTATGCGAGCGCGGCCGTCGTCCGTGACCCAATCGCGCGCCAAATCATGTGGAATGGAGGCGAGCGTCGTCTTCTGCGCGGAGAGCGACGTGCGCAAAAGCTCGAGCATCGTCTTGAGGCCCGGCAGCAAGGCCGCGCGGGCCGCCTCGCGTTGCTGAGGCGGCGCAGCGGCCATTTTGCGCATCAATGCGGCGAGGCGGCGAGCGTCGTCGGCGCCGGTTCCCTTGAGATCATCGGCTGTAGCGGCGAAAGACTCGGCGGCGCGATTCATCGCCTCGATGTCCTCATCATCCGTCGGCGGCGGCAGTATGCGGCTCGGATCCAATATGGGATCGAAAACCGCCGCGGCCTGCTTGATGATCGGAAGTTTCTCTTCCTGATCCTGCGGCACGAAACTCTCAATGGTCACCGTGCGGGCGACTTCCGGCAAGGCCTCGAACCGCGCTGCGAGCTTCTGTGCGGCGTCAAGCGAAGGCGCTAGAACATCGATCGTATTGGTGTCGGTCGAAGGATCTCGCTCCAGATCGAGAAAAGTCGCGACCGATTCCACCTTGTCGCTGCGTAAATTGATCGGATTAAAATCGAAATGGAGATGGGTCAGCAAAGGCGTTCCGGCCAAAGCCACCGCCAAAGTGCCGATGATGATCGCATATCTGTGCCTCGCCATGAATTCATCGGCGGGGGCCAGGAACTTGTAGCCGACAGGCTCAGCCTCGGCGGGGGGCTTCAGTATGGCGAGAAGAGCCGGCAGAACCGTGATCGACGCAAAAAATGCGATGAACATGCCCGTGCCGGCGATGAGGCCAAGTTCGGAAACGCCGCGATAATCTGTCGGAAGAAACGAGTAGAAGCCGGCCGCCGTCGCCGCCGCGGCAAGAGCCAGCGGACGCCCAACCTTTATCGCCGCGCTCGAGAGGGCCGCATCGAAATTCGGTTCTTTGTGGCGCTCGGCGCGATAACGCACGCTGAACTGAATCCCGAAATCAACGCCGATGCCGACGAACAGAACCGCGAAGGCGACCGAAATCAGATTGAGCGCGCCAACCATCAACAGCCCCACCGCAGCGGTTGCGGTCAGCCCAACGACGACGCTGAGGGCGACCGCGAGAACGATGCTGGGCGATTTCAACGCGCGCCAAATAATGAAAAGAACGATCAAGGCGGTCACCGCGCCATTGACGCCGGCGCCATCCTCGACGGTGGCGAATTCCTCGTCGGCGAGCGGCACCGGGCCGGTCAGCCGCAGCCGCAGCCCCGGCTCGGACGCAAAGCCAAGATTTTTCCAGCTCTCCCGGATGAAGTTGCTGGGCGCTTCGCCGGGTTTCAGCGCGGCGTAGTCAAGCACAGGCTTCACCTGGATGAAGCGGCGCAATTCGCGGGGGTCCGGCGGCTCGCCCGTCAACAAGCCGCGCCAGGAAAAGAATGTCGGCCGGCCTGCCAGTAGCGAATCAAAGGCGCCGCCGAGGGCCGCGACGGGACGATCGAAATCGTCGAGCGTTCCAGCTTTCGTTCTGACGCCCTTGGTGATGAAGGAAAACGCGTCCATCAACCCCCGCAAGCTCGGATCGGACGCCAGCACGGAAAGGAACGGCTGCGCCTGAAACAACCCTTGCACGGTGCGCTGGACCTCTGAAGTTGGCAGGAACAGCAGCCCGTTCTTGTTGAAATAAGGTCCGCCATCCGGCCGCAGAACCGATTGGAAAAGATCAGGGCGAGTCTTCAGCCGATCGGTCAGGCTCTGGGTCGCAGCTTCCGCAAGCTCGGGCGTTGGGCCATCGATGACGACGACGATCTGATCGGCCCGCTGCGGAAACGCTTTGTCCATGGCGATCAGATTCTGCCGCCACGGCAGCTTGGCGGAAATGAAGTCATTGGTGTTTGTATTGATGTCAAAATGCGTCGCCGCGTAATGGCCGGAGACGATCGTGACCACTATCGCCAGCGCCAGCACACCCCACTTGAAGCGCCTGCATAGATCCACGATGGCGGCGACCGCCCTTGCTATGGGGTCTGCCGCCGTCCCATCGGATAAAGGCGCTTGGTCTGTGTTGTGTGGACGTGTGATCATGTGGTGCTGTCGCCAATCAGATCAGGGCTGTTCCTGGATAACCAGCAAGCGGCCCAACAAGACGAAACGCCAACGGCGGGGAGGGCGAGGGGAACCCCCTCTTCATCAACAAGGTTCGAAGTTTTGACGCGAGAGTTGTTTGACAATGAGTTTGTCATAGTTACAAGCTGGACAGGGAGTTTAAAAGTAGGCGTCGCCTGCTTGTAAGGCTACATTCGGTTCGACGCTAGGCAAATTTCATGAAAGTAATCTTGGCTCAGCCTCGCGGTTTTTGCGCAGGCGTCGTTCGCGCCATCGAAATCGTGGAGCAGGCGCTCGCCAAATATGGCGCGCCAATCTACGTTCGGCATGAGATTGTCCATAACGGGTATGTCGTCGAGAGCCTTAAGGCAAAGGGCGCGCTTTTCGTGGAGAGCCTGGCTGAGGTGCCTCGCGGCGCTCGCACAATTTTCTCGGCGCACGGCGTTGCTCGCGCCGTCGAGGAGGAAGCCGCGGAACTCGGATTGCCAATCCTCGACGCGACATGCCCCCTTGTCGCCAAGGTCCACAACCAAGGCGAGCGTTATGTGCGGCAGGGCCGCTCCGTCGTTCTGATTGGTCACGCGGGCCATCCGGAAGTCGAGGGCACGATGGGGCGCATCCCTGGACCGGTTTATCTGGTTCAGTCGGAAGCTGACGTCGAAAAGCTCGCTCTCGACGCCAATGCGCCGCTTGCCTATGTCTCACAGACGACGCTCAGCGTTGACGATACAAAATCCGTCATCAACGCTCTAAAGCGGCGATTTACGAATATTGTCGGCCCGGAAACCACGGATATTTGTTACGCGACGCAAAATCGACAAAGCGCCGTGCGCGAACTAAGCGCGCTCGTCGATGTCATTCTCGTGGTCGGCGCGAAAAACAGCTCAAACTCGAATCGATTGCGCGAAATCGGGACCGAAGCCAAAACCCCAACCTTCCTCATTGCCGACAGAACCGAACTCGACTTGGAGTTTCTGCGCAATGTGCAAGTCGTTGGCCTTACCGCCGGCGCCTCGGCCCCGGAAGTTCTGGTCGAGGATGTGATCGACGCCTTGCGCGGCCTTGGCCCGGTCGAGGTCTCGACATTGCCTGGGATCGAGGAGAATATTGAGTTCAAGCTGCCCGCGGAGCTGGTGTCGTAGGGCTCTCTTGCGGCTTGTTCATAGACGTCTGCGAGCGAAGACGCGCTCGCAGAAACTTGCAATCTCTCTCTGATGAGATAAGGCGCAAGAACCTAGATATTATACCCTCCCGCATCAAGCGGGGATAATTACCGGGCGAAGTTGATTGGCTGGTAAGAACTTCGAGGAGCAGGCATTGGGAATACCTTTTCTCCAAATGGCGCAGATCGGCGGCTACGTCGTTCGGCAACGTTTGAGCGGCCGCAAGCGCTTTCCGCTCGTACTCATGCTCGAGCCATTGTTTCGTTGTAATCTGGCCTGCGCCGGCTGCGGCAAGATCGATTATCCAGACGAAATCCTCAACCAGCGCCTGCCGGTCGCGGATTGCCTCGGCGCCATCGATGAATGCGGCGCGCCGGTCGTCGTCATCGCCGGCGGCGAGCCTTTGCTGCACAAGGGTCTTCCGGAAATTGTCGCCGGGGCCATCGCCCGGCGGAAATTCGTGACCGTCTGCACCAATGCCTTGCTGCTGGAAAAGAATCTTCATCGCTATAAGCCGAACCGCTATTTCAACTGGTCGGTTCACCTCGACGGCGACGAGGAGATGCACGACAAGTCGGTTTGTCAGACAGGCGTCTACGATCGCGCGTTGCAAGCGCTGAAGCTGGCGAAAGAAAAGGGCTTTCGCGTCACCATCAATTGCACCCTGTTCAATAACGCTGAACCGGAGCGAGTCGCGGCCTTTTTTGATTCGATGGCGGCGCTCGGCATCGAGGGGATCACCGTTTCGCCGGGCTACGCCTATGAACGCGCGCCGGATCAACAGCACTTCCTCAATCGCGAGAAGACCAAGACCCTGTTCCGAGATATTTTCTCGCGCGGAAAAGGCGGAAAGGCGTGGCCTTTCTTCCAATCTACCCTGTTTCTCGATTTCCTCGCCGGCAACCGGACCTATCATTGCACGCCTTGGGGCAACCCGACGCGGACGGTGTTTGGCTGGCAACGGCCCTGCTACCTTCTTGGCGAGGGCTATGTCGGAACCTTCAAGGAGTTGATGGAGGAGACCGACTGGGACCGCTACGGCACTGGCAATTACGAAAAATGCGCCGACTGCATGGTTCATTGCGGCTTCGAGGCGACCGCCGTCGAAGAAGCCTTCGCTCATCCGCTGCAGGCGCTCAAAGTCGCGATCGGGGGCATTCGCACCCAGGGGCCAATGTCGCCGGATATTCCGCTAGACCGGCAGAGGCCCGCCGATTTCGTCTTCAGCCGGACGGTCGAGCACAAACTCTCCGAAATCCGTAAATCCAAGGATTCCGGCAAGCAACTGTCGGCCGCGGAATAAGGCCGCGAAGGCCGCCCGCGCATCGCGGGCGGTCCTGACAAGATCGGGGATCTGGCGCGGATTGCGTAAAAGCGAGCGCGTCAATGCTCCGAACGCTATGGCTCCATCGGGACCCATGGCCACCAGCGCCGCATGCGGCAATTGCCGCTCCGCGGGGTCCGCCACCACACGCACCGCTGCGAAGGGAAGGCTCAGCGCAGCGGCGACGCGGGCCGCTATATGCGATTCCATATCCACCGCATGCGCGCCAGTGCGGGCATGCAAGGCGCGCTTGGCCGCCGGGTCGACCACCGGCGCATCGACCCCGACGAGGTCGACGAGGGGAGCGCCCAAGGCTGAGGCAAGCGTGCGCGACCAGCTTCGATCGCTGTGGAGTCGCTCGCCCTCTTCGTCGACGATCACGCGCGCGACGAGCGTCGCTCCGGGAGCAAGGCCAGGCGCGAGGCCGCCAGCGACGCCAAAGCTGATGATCGCGCAGGCGCCCGAGGCGGCGGCTTCAAGGTCGCGCTTCAGCCGAGCGCCGTCTCCCCCCCCCGCCAAAACAAGGACTTGCGGCCCCGCGGCGAGCTTAGCCTCCGCTTGCAACCCGGTGACGGCGATGACGAGAGGACCGCCCGGGGGAAAACCGGCTACATTCCGACCGGCGCGGAAAGATGATTGCCTTTTTTCAGATTGCGGTAGCGAGCCAGCGCCCAGAGCGGGAAGAACCTTGAGTAGCCGTGGTAGCGCAGATAAAAGACCCGCGGAAAGCCGGTCGCGGTGAAACGCTCTTCTTTCCACAGTCCATCACCCCCTTGTGTGTCCGCCAGATAGCGCAACCCCGCCGCCGCCTCGGGTGAATCGACTTCCCCTGCCGCCATGAGCCCCAGCGAGGCCCATGCCGTTTGCGACGATGTGCTCGTCGCCGGGCGATACCCCTTATAATCCAACGCGTAGCTCTCGCCGCCCTCGCCCCAGCCGCCGTCCGGATTCTGGATGCGTTTCAACCACGTTACAGCCTTTTGCACGGATTCGCTGCGCCTGTCGAATTCGACCGCATTGAGGGCGCAGAGGACCGACCAAGTCCCATAAATGTAATTCATGCCCCAGCGGCCAAACCAGCTGCCGTCCTTCTCCTGCACGCGGACCAAATAATCGAGCGCGCGCGCAACTGCGGGGCTCGTCTTGTCCCTCTCGCCGAGCTGGCCCAGCATGGAGACGCAGCGCGCCGTCACATCGGCTGTCGGCGGATCGAGAAGCGCGCCATGATCCGCAAAAGGAATGGCGTTCAAATATTCCCTGTCATTGTCGGCGTCGAAGGCACCAAAGCCGCCATTGGCGCTTTGCATGCCGAGGATCCACTCACGGGCCCGGGAGATCGCCTCGGCGTAGGATGCGCCTTTGGCCTCGGAAGCCTGCGGCGGCCAGCCATTCGCCACGCGGTCCATCGCCAGAGCGACCACGGCGGTATCGTCGAGATCGGGATAATGCGGGTTGGCATATTGAAAAGCCCATCCGCCGGGACGGACATTCGGCCGCTCCACCGCCCAATCGCCGGCAAAATCCGTCACCTGCAGCGGCGTCAGCCAGTCTACGGCCGCTCGCACGTTCGCGCTGAGCGCACCGGCGTGGGGGCCCGCGCTCTCCATCAGCGCATGGCTGGCCAGCGCCGTATCCCAAACCGGCGAGACGCATGGCTGACAATAGGCTTCTTCCTCCCCGATAACGAGAAGCTTGTCGATCGCGGCCCGCATCTCTACCATTCTCGGGTCTGATTTTGGAACGCCCAGCGCGTCGAACATTATCGCCGCATAGGCCATCGCCGGATAGATCGCGCCGAGTCCGTCTTCGCCGTTCAATCGTTCGGTCACGAAAGCGACCGCCTTCTCGATTGCGCTGTGATGCAAGCGCTTGGGAAAATAAGGCTCCGTCCAATGCAGGACGTGATCGATGGCGCCAAAAATCGTTGTCCAGGGGAACGTCTGATGGGCCGCGCCGGGCCACTTGCGGACCGTATCCGCGGGCTGCGTGAAAAGTTCTTTGATCGTGACATTGCGCGGGTTGCGCGCCTTCGGCTTCAAAGCGTTCACGACCGCTAGAGGCGCCATCACGGTGCGGCTCCAATAGGACACTTTGTTCAAATGGAACGGAAACCACCGCGGCAGATGCATGATCTCCACGGGCATGACGGGCACGCCGCGCCAAGGGACCTCGCCATAGAGCGCCAGCAGCGAACGCGTGAAGACGTTGGTCGAAGCCGCGCCGCCATGCGCGAGAATCGCGGTCCGCGCCCGCTTCATATGGGCCGCATCGGGCGAATCGCCTATTACCTTCAGCGCGAAATAGGCCTTGACGCTGCTGCTGATATTGAAAGCGCCATCGGTGAACAGCGGCCAGCCGTCGTGGTCGGCCTGATGACGCCGGAGATAATTGCCGATCTTGGCTTCCAGCTCCGCGTCGGCCGGATCGCCCAGGAAATGCCGGAACAGAATATATTCCGCCGGAATCGAGACATCCGCTTCGAGTTCGAAAACGAAGTGACCATCTGGCCGTTGGACTGCGAGAAGCGCCTGCGTCGATTGCCCGATCGCAGCCTCGATTTCGCTGAGCCGGATTTCGGGCGCGGATTGCTTTACCGCGGCATCCGAATCAAATGTGTCCGTCACCTCCACCGCCTTTTCCCATTCAAAACACACGTCACAGCAATTGCGCGACGACTTCCGCCGCGCGATTGCCCGACCGTATAGCGCCCTCAATCGTCGCGGGGAGTCCCGTCGCCGTCCAATCGCCGGCCAGCGTCAGATTAGCCATGTTTGTTCGAGCCTTCGGACGACGCCTGTTTTCTTCCGGCGTCGCAGCGAAAGTAGCCCGCTTCTCCTTGATGATTTGCCACGGGGGAAGCGGCTTATCAATATGTGTCGCTTCTGCAACTTCCGCCCAGATTCGCATGGCAAGCTCTTCCCGCGCGATATCGAGGAGACGATCGGCCCCGCTGATCGTCACCGAGAGGCGATCCTGAAACGCGAACACCCATTCGATTGTGCCGTTCACGACGCCAAGAATGGGAGGTAAGTCCCTTGGCGGCGCGATCTTGAAATGGGCGTTGACGATCGCGCGAAAGTTTTGCGGCGCCTCGAGGTCCGGGACGAGGTCCTGCGCGATTTGTGGCGGAACCGCGAGAATGACCTGATCGGCGGGGCCGAGTTGCGCGCTCGCGTCGCCGAAATCGAGCGCTGCGGCGCGCTCCCCGACGAATTCGATTTTCCGCAACCGGTGGTCGAGCCGCACATCCGCGCCGCGCATTGAAAGATAGGCGATGGCGGGTTCAATGAAGGCCGCCGAGAGGCCGTGCGCAATGATCGGACGGCAAGCGTCTCCGCCCCGCGCCAGAGTTTCGTGGACGACGGCGGCGGCAAGATGAGAGGAGCCCTCGCCCGGTTCGGTGTTCAGAGCAGCGAGCAGAAACGGGCGCCAAAGCCGCTCGTAAAGCGCGCCCTTGCACGCCATCGCCGTATCGATCCGCTTATCCGGCCCCGGCAAAAGAAGTCCAAACAGCGCGAGATAATCCCACCAGCCCGTGTCGGGGACGCGGCGGTCCCTTGCGAAGATCCACCAGGGCAGCGGGCCGGCGTTCGGACGCACGCGCCAGTTTTTCTTGGCGGCGAGATCGACGAACGCGAAATCGGCCTCCGCGGCGCTGGCAAGAGCGCGTGCGCCTCCGGTCATGCGCAAAAATTCCAGCGCCTCGCGATTTCCCGACAACAGCAAATGATTGCCATTGTCAATGACCATGCCGAGCGTCGCGTCGAAATAGGAGCGACAGCGTCCCCCGGCCTGACGCGCGGCCTCATAGACCACGATCGTGCGCGAGCCGTCGGCCAAGCGCGCCGCGGCGGCGAGACCGGCAAGCCCGGCCCCGATGACATGCACGACGGGCTTGGTCATTACATCAGACCGTAGCGCAACACCGCCAGCAGGATGCGATGTTTTGGCGTGCGAATCCGTACGCGCGGCGGCGCAAAGCCGCGTTCGCGCAAGCGGGCGAGTATTGGCTGATACGCCTCGGTCATGATGATCGGCGCGCGCACGCTTTGACGCGAACACCGCGCCATGATCGCCCGCGCCTCGCGAAAATGGTTTTCCGCACGCGCGATGACCGGAGCGCAGGCCTCTGCCAGAGCCGGATGCGCCAATGCCGCTTGCGGCGAGGTCTCGTGGATTCCCGCGCCAATGAGGGCTTCGCGCGGCAGATAAAGCCGCCCGATCGCGGCATCCTCGTCGAGATCGCGCAAGATATTGGTGAGCTGGAAGGCGCGGCCGAGATGGTGCGCGAGCGCCTCGCCCTCCTTTCTCGGAACGCCAAATACCCGCACGGAAAGGCGCCCGACCGCACTCGCCACGCGGTCGCAATAGAGATCGAGCGTCGCGAGATCGGGCGCCCTTATGTCGGCGTCGACATCCATCTCCATGCCGTCGATGACGGCGAGAAAATCCTCGCGTTGCAGGTCGAATGCGGCGACCGCGGCGACGAGGCCCGCGGGCAGATGCGGCGGCGGCGACCCGGCGTAGAGAGCGTCGATGTCCCGGCGCCATTGCGCCAGCGCCGCCTTGCGGGGCGCAAGGGGGCCGCCGTCGTCCGCGATATCGTCGACGGCGCGGCAAAACGAATAAATTTCAAACATCCCCTCGCGGCGCGGGCGCGGAAGAATGCGCATCGCGGCGTAAAAAGAGCTGCCCCGCGAATGCGCGGCGGCGGCGGCGCAGCCAGCTTGCACAGCGCCGCTCGTCATGCGCCGCCCGCCTGCTTGATAGCCGCCGGAGCTTTTCGGCGCGCGACAGTCGCAAGGCCGGATAAGACGCCGACGCACGTCCAGCCGATGAATGCGGGCTTGCCGAGATGAACCTTTTCGCTCAGCGGATCGCGCTGGCCGAGAAGCTGGTTGAGACGGCGCGCCAGCCTTGCAATCACCGCCGTCTCGAGGCGGAGCCGGAAATCGCGAACGCCCCCCGGCAAACCAACCCCGACATCGATCAGGGCGTCGGTTTTCGCCACGAGGCCGTTGATGCAAGCCCGCAACTCGGGCGATGCTTTTTTCGCGGTCAGCGCTTCGACGCCGATGCCTTGGGCGTCGAGGGCGTCCTGCGGAATATAGACGCGATCGAGGTTGCGGTAATCCGCGGCGCAATCCTGCAGATGATTGATGACCTGGAGCGCGGAGCAAAGCGCATCGGAAGCCGGCCAAGTCGCCTCGCTTTCGCCGTGAACGTCGAGGACGAAACGCCCGACCGGGGCTGCGGAATAGGCGCAATACTCCATCAGCTCATCCCAGCTCGCATAGCGATTCTTGACCGCATCCTTGCGGAATGCGCGCAAAACATCGAGCGCATGGCGCGGGGACAGGTTTTTTTCGGCGAGAATGGCGCGAAGCGGCCTTGCCGCCGCGATCTCATCGCTGCGTCCAAGCAGCGCCGCCTCGAACGCATCGAGGCCGGCGAGTTTTTGGCTGGAGGTGAGCGCGCCATTATCGACCACATCGTCAGCGCCGCGCACGAAACGATAATAGGCCAGAATCGCAGCCCGATATTGCGGCGCAATCAGCATGGATGCGACGGGGAAATTTTCCTGCGTATGGGTCTTCGACTGTTCGACCTCGAGCTCGCTCATTGCAGGTGCCCGTTCTTGGAGAACCACGCCAAAGCGTCCTGAAGGGCCTCGCGATAGGGTCGCGCCACATAGCCAAGCTCACGTTCGGCTTTGGCCGAGCTAAAGAACATCCGGTGTTTCGACATCCGCAATCCGTCCACCGTCACAAACGGCTCTCGCTGCGTTAAATGGGCTGCAGCCTCCGCCGCGAGCGCGAAAGGATAAAGCAGCTGGCGCGGAAAGCGAATCCTCGGCGGCTTGCGGCCGCAAAGTTCCGCTATATCCCCCAACATGCCGGCGAGCGACACATCCTGTCCGCCCAAAATATAATGCTCGCCAAGCTTGCCTTTGCGCAGCGCCGCGAGGTGCCCGCCAGCCACATCGTCGACATGCACAAGATTGAGGCCCGTGTCGACATAGCCGGGAATGCGGCCGAGCGCCGCTTCGACGATGATGCGCCCCGTCGGCGTCGGCTTGACGTCGCGCGGCCCGATTGGCGTCGAAGGATGCACGATCACGGCGGGCAAACGATCGCGCGCAATCATATCGACCACAATCTGCTCGGCGACAATCTTACTGTGCTTATAAGCGCCGATCGCGCGCGACTCGGGAAGACGCATCGTCTCATCGGCGGGGACGACGCCGGAGGGGCAGGCGATGGTCGCAACGCTGCTCGTATAAACAATGCGCTCCACGCCTTTCGACAGCGCCGCCTGCATGAGAATGCGCGTTCCCTCGCGATTATTTCGTAGAATCTCTTGGGGATAGCGCGCCCAGAGCCGATAATCGGCGGCGACATGGAACAGAAAACGCACCCCCGCCATGGCGACGGCGACGGATTCGGGCTCGCACATATCGCCTTCGACCACTTCAACGTCGAGATCAGCCAGATTGATTCGGCGCGCCGTCGGCCGCAGCAGCGTCCGCACGCTATAGCCGGATCGCACCAAGGCATGCGTCACGGCGGATCCGACGAAGCCCGAGGCTCCTGTGACTAGCACCTTGTCACCCGCCACGCCGTCTCGCCCTCCGTCGCAATCGCAAATCGCGTCATGCCTCCAGTTCGGGGCAATATCACCTATGCCGTCATCTCAGCAACAGGGGCTTAAGCACTCAGTTGTGATGCTGCGGCGATCGCGCTCTGGCGCGGACGCCCGCTGAGAGGTATGAACGCGCTCAAATCCAAATAGGCAGAAATTCAACAAGAGAGTTTTTATGAGTCTGATCGCCGAGCTTTCCGGAGCCGAACTCGAATCGCGGCGGCGCGAGGTCCAAGCCAAGTATGATGCATTTCGCGGGCGGGGCTTCAAGCTGGATATGACGCGCGGCAAGCCTGCGGCCGATCAGCTCGATCTTGCAAACGGCATGCTCGCCCTGCCCGGGAATGGCGATTATTTCAGCGCTGCGGGCGAAGACGGCCGCAACTACGGCAATTTGCAAGGCCTTGCCGAGGCGCGCGCGCTGTTTTCGCCAATTCTCGGCGCGCCGCCCGAGCAGATCGTCGTCGGCGACAATTCCAGCCTCGCCTTGATGCATGACTGCGTCGTTTATGCCCTTTTGAAAGGCGTTCCAGGCTCGAAGCGCCCCTGGTCGAAAGAGGAGCAGGTCGCCTTCATCTGCCCTTCGCCCGGCTATGACCGGCATTTCGCCATCCTCGAGGAATTCAACATCAAGATGCTGCCCGTCGCAATGACAGGGCGCGGACCGGACATGGACGCCGTCGAGGCGCTCGTCGCTGATCCTTCCGTAAAGGGTGTGTGGTGCGTGCCGAAATATTCCAATCCGACCGGCGAGATATATTCTGACGAGACTGTCCGCAGGCTCGCCGCGATGCGGACGCGCGCGCCGGATTTTCGGCTATTCTGGGACGATGCCTATAGCGTCCATCATCTGACCGAGCGCCGCAACGCCATCGCGAATATTTTCGACGAATGCGACCGCGCCGGCAACCCGGACCGCGTCCTCCTGTTCGCCTCGACCTCGAAAATCACCCTCGCCGGGGCGGGATTGGCCTTGTTCGCCTCATCCGCCGCCAATGTGCGTTGGTATCTCGCCAGAGCCGGGAAACGCTCGATCGGCCCCGACAAACTGAATCAGCTGCGCCATGTCCGCTTTTTGCGCGACGAAGCCGGCCTTCACCACCATATGAACGGCCATCGCGCCTTGCTGGCCCCGAAATTTGCCGCCGTCGTCGAAGCGCTGGAGCGCCATCTGGCTGATGCCGGCGTCGCGCGCTGGAGCTCGCCCGAAGGCGGCTATTTCGTTAGCGTCGAGGCGACGCCGGGCACAGCCAAGCGCGTCGTCGAACTCGCCAAAAATGCCGGGCTCGCCCTGACGCCGGCTGGCGCCACTTGGCCCCATAGCCAAGATCCGCAAGATAGCAACCTGCGGCTCGCGCCAACCTTCCCCTCCCTCGAAGACGTTCGCGCGGCCTCGGAAGGCATAGCGCTGTGCATCTTGCTGGCGGCAATCGAAATGCATGTCGCCCAGCACGCGAAATTGGCCATTGGAGCATGATGAACGCGATCCGAAGCGCGCCGCCGCCTGCAAACCGAGATCTTGGAATCGTCGCATCATGACAGAATCCGCCGCTGTCGACCTCGCAGATAAGCCGCAAAAAAAGGCATCGCCTCGCGCCTTGTTGCCGCTTCTTCCTTATGTGCTGCGCTATCGGTCGCGCATCGTCGGAGCCCTGCTTGCAGTGATAGCGGCGGCTGCGGCGACTTTGGCCGTGCCGCTGGCGATCCGGCGAATGATCGATTTCGGCTTCACGCAGGAGAGCGCCGGCCTCATCAACACTTATTTCTTCGGCCTCGTCGGCGTCGCCGCCATTCTTGCCGTCGCGTCCGGCGCGCGGTTCTACTTCGTGACGACCTTGGGCGAGCGATTCGTCGCAGATCTCCGCTCGGACGTTTTCAAACACCTCTGCCGTCTCGACGCCGCTTTCTTCGACACAGCCCGCGTCGGCGAATTGCTGTCAAGGCTCACCGCCGACACGACGCAAATGAAATCCGCTTTCGGCGCTACGGCGGCGCTCGCATTGCGCAACTTCTTTCTGTTCGTCGGCGCGATCGGGCTGATGATCTACACGAGCCCAAAACTCTCGGCGACGGTGCTTATCGCCATTCCGATCATCGTGCTGCCGCTGGTCGCCTCCGGGAGGCTCGTGCGCAAACGCTCGCGCGCGGCGCAAGATACTCTAGCGGAAGCCAGCGCCTACGCCGCCGAAAATCTCTCCGCCGTGCGGGTGATGCAAGCCTATGGCGCGGAGCCCGCGACCGGCCAGCGCTTCGCCGACGCGGCCGAGTCGGCCTATGACGCGGCCCGCAGAGCCGCGCTGGCCCGCGCGCGTCTCACCGTCATCGTGATTTTCCTAGTCTTCGCCAGCATTGTCGGCGTGTTGTGGTTCGGCGCGCATGATGTGCTCTCCGGCCGCATCACCGGCGGCCAGCTGTCGCAATTCCTGCTTTACGCCGTTTTGGCCGCAAGCTCGCTGAGCGAATTGAGCCAGGTTTGGAGCGAAATATCGTCCGCAGCCGGGGCAGCCGGGCGCATCGCCGAAATTCTTAGCGTGCAGCCAAGCATCAAAGCGCCGGTCCCGGCGGTGGCGTTGCCCTCGCCGACCCGCGGCAAAATCTGCTTCGACAGCGTCAATTTCGCCTATCCGACGCGGCCAGACGCCGCCGCCCTGCATAATTTGTCCTTCGAGATCGCTCCGGGAGAGACCGTCGCGATCGTCGGACCCTCGGGCGCTGGAAAATCAACTATGTTCCAGCTGCTTCAGCGCTTTTATGACCCGAGCTCGGGCCGGATTTTGCTCGATGGGATCGACATCAAGACCGCTGATCCGGCCGAACTGCGGCGCCGCATCAAAAATGTGCCTCAGGACCCGGTGATTTTTGGCATTTCGATCGCCGATAACATCCGCTACGGCAAGCCGGACGCCAGCGACGCCGAGGTGCGTCATGCGGCGGAGCGCGCGGCGGCCGATGATTTCATCCGCGCCTTGCCGCAAGGCTATGCGACCCGCGCTGGCGAACGCGGCGTTACTCTATCCGGCGGCCAACGCCAGCGGATCGCCATTGCCCGCGCGATTTTGCAGGATGCGCCCGTTCTGCTCCTCGATGAGGCGACCTCGGCGCTCGACTCCGAAAACGAGGTTCTGGTTCAGACCGCGCTCGAAAAAGTCATGTCGGAACGCACGACTTTGGTCATCGCGCATCGGCTCGCCACCGTCCTCAACGCAAACCGCATTCTGGTCTTGGATAAGGGTCGCGTCATCGAGGAAGGCTCGCACGCCAGCCTTGTCGCAAAAGACGGCCTCTACGCCCGCCTCGCCAAGCTGCAATTTGAAACCGGCGCCGCCGCGCTTAAGGCCGATCAGGCGGCCGAGTAGCGCGAAGATTCCGACCTTAAGCGAGCAATCGGCAAATGATCGGTTCGCTTGAATGTCGAGATTCGTAAGTCAGTCGATCTGATCGTCGTCCATCGGCTGAAACTGGCCCAACTTGGCCCAGGTCGTGGCGCTGGTCCTTTTTGTCGAACGCCATTGCGAGACGAGATCGTCAAAGATCGGCTCGTCAAAATTAAATACATGCTCCGGCCGCACCGCGATGGGCGCGAAAATTCCGGATTTGATCGCGGCGAGGAGACCTGGATCGGCGACGTGAACGCCCTTGTCGGAGGTCGTCATCAAAATCCGCTTCAGCGGCTTTCCTCCCGAGGCCTGTACTGTAACGAATTGTTGAAGCATAGACGACGAGTCCTCTTGAGCCCAGCGCGGCAAGGCCAATAGGCCGCCCCTAGCGCGGAACGCCGATCTCATGGCTCAAAAGAACAATTTTCTCAAGTATTTTTCGAAAAACGCAGGCGCCAGGTCTTCAGGCCCGATTGTGGATTGACCCCGGCCTCGAGTTTTTCAAAGCCTTCGCGCTCATAAAAGCGGAGGGCGCGCAAATTATCCTGATTGACGTCGAGAACCAGCCCAACAGGCGACAGCCGCCGCGCCTCGCCAAGGAGAAGCGCCGCGGCGCCGGCTCCTTTCGCCCGTGGCGCAACGGCGAGCTGATCGATATAGCCCCTCTCCGGATCGACCGTTATAAAGCCGGTGAGGCGCCCCTCGCCGTCAAAGGCGCAGATGGTTGCGGCTCCAGCCGCCTCCAGCACGCGCAAATGTTCGCAGAGCCAGCTCCGTCGCTCTGAAAAATCGATGTCAGGCATCGCCTCGCGCCAACTGGCGACCCAGAGATCGGCGAGATCAGACATATCCTCATGCGCACGGGCGCGGAATTTAACGGTTCTTGGCATGATCTATAGATACCATAGGCGTGTCGGGATGTGACTCGCTTAACCTTGGCGCGTCTATTTTAAAATGCCGCTCCGCTTCAGCGCCGCATGAAAATTGATCGCCCAGCCGATGCCCACGCGCTTTGGCGCGATCAGCCGGTCGTCCTCATCATCCCACATCTGTTTGCGCCAGTTTTTCCAGTCCCAATTGACCGGCGCTCCGAACCAGGTCTTCTGCGCCCGCCTATTAAACTCATTGCTATCTTCGCTCATGGCAACGTCCTCGCTTAATTTCAGCGCGTCAGAAATTTTTGGGGCATTGAATATCAATTGCAATGGCGCTGCGGCCACCGGTTCGCCATTTTCCGGCAGCGGCTACCCTTAGAATTTTCAAAGTTCGCCCCAAATGTCTATGCAGCATTCCATGGAGTCGATTTATCCCATCGCAGACCAGCACGCCGCCAGCACCTTGGCGCGGCGTCTCACGCTGGCCGATTTCCGCTCTTATGCGGCGCTCGACCTCTCCATTTCAGCCGCCATTATCGTCCTCACTGGCGACAATGGAGCCGGCAAAACCAATGTGCTCGAAGCGTTGTCGCTGCTAACGCCCGGGCGTGGCCTGCGTCGCGCCGACCTTGGCGATTGCGCCCGGCAAGCGGGCGGCGGCGGTTTCGCGGTTTCCGTCGAGCTGGAGACGCCATCCGGCCGCGTCCAGCTCGGAACCGGCGTTGAGCCCCAAAACGCCGCGCCCGCCTTGCGCAAATATAGGATCGACCGCGAACCCGCCGCCTCCATTCGCGCGTTTTGCGGGCATGTTCGCGTGGTCTGGCTGACCCCCGCGATGGATGGACTTTTCACCGGGCCTGCGGGCGAGCGACGGCGGTTCCTCGACCGGCTGGTGCTGTCAATCGACGCCGATCACGGCGGCAGGGTCAATGCGCTGGAGCGGGCGCTGCGCAGCCGCAACCGCCTGCTTGAAGACGGCTCCCGCCAGAGCGACCCGATCTGGCTCGACGCCATCGAGCGAGAAGTCGCCGAACTGGCCGTCGCCGTCGCCGCGGCCCGCTTCGAGACCGTCTCGAAACTCTCGGCTCTCATTATGGACACGCGCGGAAAAAGCGACTCCCTGTTTCCCTGGGCCGAACTGAATTTACAAGGCGATCTCGAGAATCTGATCGCGGCGCGGCCCGCGCTCGAGGCCGAAGATATTTATCGCGGCATCCTGCGCGATAACCGAACAAGAGACGCCGCCGCCGGGCGCACGCTGATCGGCCCCCAAGGGAGCGATCTTCGCGTGCGGCACGGCCCAAAACAGGCGGAGGCGGCGCAGGCGTCGACCGGGGAACAGAAGGCGCTCCTCGTTGGCCTGGTTCTGGCGCAAGCGCGGCTTGTCAAAGCAATGAGCGGAATAGCGCCGCTGGTTCTGCTCGATGAGATTGCCGCCCATTTCGACCCAAAGCGGCGCGGAGCGCTTTACGATCTGCTCAGTCTTCTCGACGGGCAGATCTGGCTGACGGGCGCTGATCCCGCGACCTTCGCCGGTCTTGAGTCGCGAGCGCAAATGCTGAAAGTGACGCCGGGCGCGATCGCAGCCTTAGGCTGAGCATGAGCGCCCGCGCAAAATTGCTCACGACCCGGCTCGCAACCTATATAGGTGCTAGGAAAGAACGACCGTCCCGGTCCCGAACAATTGCGGGACTTGATTTTGCGAGCGAGATTCTATGGCCAAAGACGATGACGCCGGGGATGCCTTGGCCAAGCCTAAGCCCGGCTTCTTCGGTCGCGTCTTCGGCCGCAAGGAAGCGCCGCCGCAGCCGGAGGTTTTAGAGCCAGCAGCGGCAGAGGCGGCCGGCGCTGAGGGGGCTGTGGCCGAACCGCCGCAAAAAGGCAGTTGGTGGGCGAAATTGCGCAACGGCCTGGCGCGATCTTCCAATTCGATTGGATCGGGCCTTGTCGCCATCTTCACCAAGCGCCGGCTCGATGGCGCCATGCTCGATGATCTGGAAGACGTGTTGATCCGCGCCGATCTCGGCGTCGCGACCGCCGCCCGCATCGCCGAAATTGTGGGCAAAGGCCGCTATGACAAGACGATAGAAGTCGAAGAGGTGAAGGAGATCCTCGCCGCCGAGGTGGAGCGCGCTCTCTCTCCCTACGCTCGGCCGCTGGAGATCGATCCCGCCAAAAAGCCCTATATCATTCTAGTGGTCGGCGTGAACGGCTCGGGCAAGACCACAACCATCGGGAAGCTCGCGGCGCAGTTCTCGAGCGAAGGGCGGCGCGTCATGCTCGCCGCCGGCGATACGTTTCGCGCCGCCGCGATCGAGCAATTGCGCATCTGGGGGGCCCGGCTCGGCTGTGAAGTTCTCGCGCGCGAGCAAGGCTCCGATGCTTCGGCGCTGGCCTTCGACGCGATCCGAGCGGCGCAGGCGCAAAACACCGACGTTCTCCTCATGGATACTGCCGGACGCCTGCAGAACCGCGCCGAACTGATGGCCGAACTCGAAAAAATCATCCGCGTCATGAGGAAAGTCGATCCCGAGGCCCCGCACGCCGTGCTCCTCGTTCTTGATGCGACCGTCGGCCAGAACGCCATGAGTCAGGTGGAGATATTTGGCCGCGTCGCGGGCGTCACCGGGCTTGTCATGACCAAGCTCGACGGAACCGCGCGCGGAGGCATTCTCGTCGCCATCGCGGATAAGTTTCGGCTGCCGATCCATTATATCGGCGTCGGCGAAGGCGCGGATGATCTCGAAGCTTTTGGCGCAAGGGATTTCGCCAGAGCGATCGCCGGGATGGAAACCGAGAGATAAATGCTAAGATCAAGCCATAGAGAGGCCTTTTGAGGATGAGCGGAACCTTGAACACTGTCCCCGACGCCGCGGCGAAGAAAAGCAACGCTCCGCCCCCCTGGCTCAAGCTCGCCGTCGAAATCGGTCCGCTGGCGCTGTTTTTCTTCGCCAATGCGCGGCCAAAACTGTTCGAACCTCTGGTCGCACCGTTTCTGCCCGAATCGATCCTGACGGGCGACAATGCCGGCCTCTTCACGGCGACTGTGGTTTTGATGGCGGCGGTCGTCGTCGCGTTGATCGTCTCGTTTGCGTTGACCCGCCGCATTCCGGTTGTGCCGCTGATCACCGCGATTTTGGCGGTTGGGTTTGGCGCGCTCACGCTTTACCTGCATGATGCGACCTTCATCAAGATGAAGCCGACCGTTCTCTATATTTGCTTCGGCTTGGCGCTGATTGGCGGTCTCGCCGTCAATAGACCCGTGCTCCCGATTCTTTTCGACAACGCCATGGCGCTGACCGAACGCGGCTGGCGCCTGCTGACCCTTCGCTGGGCCGGTTTTTTCTTTGTGCTGGCGGCGTTGAACGAAATCGTCTGGCGCACGCAATCAAATGATGTTTGGGTCGCTTTCAAATTTCCGGGGCTGTTTATTCTTATTCTTCTGTTCACTCTGGCGCAGCTTCCGTTCATCATGCGCCATAAACTGGACGAAGAAGCAGCGGAAAAAGCGCCGGAGCATTATTGATTGCGCCTCAAGCTGCGATCTTGCCGTGAGGCCCATAAAAACAAACAAAAATCAAAGCCGGTATTGTTGAATTCGGGTCGTGCGCAGTCCGGCAAGACCATGCTGATCGATCGACATTTGCCAGGACAAGAATTCATCAACCGTCAAAGTATAACGGCTGCATGCTTCCTCCAGCGAAAGGAGTCCGCCGCGGACGGCGGCGACGACCTCCGCCTTGCGCCGGATGACCCAGCGTTTCGTTGTAGGCGGCGGCAAATCGGCGACCGTCAGAGGGCTCCCGTCCGGGCCAATGACGTATTTCGCACGATGACGATTCATTTCGGCCATAATTAAAACTCACGCAGACTGATCTTGATGCCGACAAACATAGACGGCGTGTTTTAAGATTTACCTAAGCCCGAACCGCGCCTTTGTTAACAAATCTTCATGCCTGAACCGATTCTATTGCTGAAAACCTTGAAAATCATGCTCTTGCCGTATCAGGATGAGACGGTCCGTGACGAGGCGTTAAGGAAGAGGGTTAGCGCCGCGCTTGCAGCAATCGTCCCGCCGATGAGATATTGCGGCCGCAAAGATTGCATGAAGGCGTCAAGACGATATATGAGGATGGACCGATCGATAGCCGGGCCCGATGCGAAAACTGTTCGCGCCGAAGCTTGGGCGTGGGCGGCGGACCAGGCGCGTTAGCCCGGATGCTTGACTTTGGAAGCAAATAAACGCCGCGCCATTCGACCAGAGGGGACGGTTGATGGCGGCCATGAGATCGAACGAGCGACCGACCATGAACCAAAATTCCGCGCAAGCGGCGAATCCGGACTTAAACAAGTCTTGTCTCAATAGTCTTGGTTTGAACAAGCCGCCGGCCGAAACTCGCGTCGTCGTCGCGCTCTCTGGCGGCGTCGATTCCTCGGTGGTGGCGGCGCTGCTGAAAGAGCAAGGCTATGACGTCATAGCCGTCACCATGCAGCTTTACGATCATGGCGAGGCGATCCACCGCAAAGGCGCATGCTGCGCCGGGCAGGACATCCATGACGCGCGTCTTGTGGCCTCCCGTCTTGGGATCCCCCATTATGTGCTGGACTACGAAGAACGTTTTCGCGAGAAGGTCATCAATCCTTTCGCGCAAAGTTATGTAGCGGGCGAGACGCCGATCCCTTGCGTATCCTGCAACAGCGAAATCAAATTCGCCGATCTGTTCGAGACCGCGATGGACCTCGGGGCGGATGTCCTCGCCACCGGCCATTATGGCTCTACGAAATGCGATGAGACCGGTCATCGCGCGCTCTACCGCGCCTTTGACGCCACCCGCGACCAAACCTATTTCCTGTTTGCGACGACCAAGCCGCAACTCGAGCTTTTGCGCTTTCCGCTCGGCGATCTGACCAAGACGGAGGTTCGCGCAATGGCGCGACGGTTCGGCCTTGTGGTCGCCGACAAGGCCGACAGCCAGGACATATGCTTTGTCCCCAATAGGAAATACAGCGATCTTATCGAACGCCTGTCGCCCGGCGCGGCTGCGCCAGGCGACATCGTGCATGTCGACGGACGTGTGCTCGGACGGCACGCAGGCGTCATCCATTACACCATCGGCCAGAGACGCGGCCTTGGCCTTGGCTCAGTCGAGGCGGGCGCGGGCGAGGCTCTTTTCGTGGTCAAGCTCGACGCCGCGCAGGCGCGCGTAGTGGTGGGACCGCGCCAGGCCTTGGCGACCCGGGCGGCTCATCTGCGGTCCTTGAACTGGATCGGTCCCGGCGCGATCGAGGACCTTCACGGCGAGGGCCGCGAGATTTTCGTGCAGGTCCGCTCCACCCGGCCGCCGGTTCCGGGGCGTCTCCATGTCGGCGAGGACGGCGCTTTTGTTGAGTTCGCGCATGACGAGGACGCGGTCTCTCCTGGCCAAGCGTGCGTCTTCTATGCCTCCGATCAGCCGCAGGCGAGGGTTCTTGGCGGCGGTTTCATCAGTTCGACCGAACCTGCCCGCTCCGTAGTCAGGATTTCAAATGGCGCCGCCTTGCAGTCAGCCGGCCCGCTCCAGTAAGCATTTTCACCGAAACTCCCCAATTTCGTTGATTTTGCTCTAGCGGGAACGGCTCGGCAGGTGCATGGATTCCCACAACAGGGTAAAAGTGAAGCTTAGTCCGCGCGGAGAGAAGGCTTCAGCGGCAGTTGGAGGGCGGAGCCCGTGAAAGAGGAAAACTTTCCCGGCCGGGCTCGGGCTCGAGCTCTGGACCTTCCCTACGCGCCTGCCGGCGGCGACGATTTCGCGGTTCTCGACAACAAGCATGTCAAGACGTCCTACGCACGCTGGGCGCCTATCTACGATCTTGTTTTCGCGCTGGTTCTGAAGCCGGGCCGCAAAGCAGCGGCGGCGGCGGCCGAGCGTCCTGGCGGCCGCGTGCTCGACGTTGGCGTCGGCACGGGTCTCGAGCTGCCGATGTTCGACCACCGCACCAAGCTTGTCGGCGTCGATCTTTCCGAGCCCATGCTGCGGCGCGCACAGCGGCGCGTCGGAGCCAAAGCGTTGCATAATGTCGAGGGCCTCATAGTCATGGACGCGACGCGTCTTGCCTTCCCCGACGCCCATTTCGACGCCGTGGTTGCGCCTTATGTCCTCACCGTCGTGCCGGAGCCCCAAGCGAGTCTCGACGAACTCGCGCGGGTCGTGAAGCCGGGCGGCGAGATCATCCTCGTCAATCACATAGGAGCCGCCGCCGGACCCCTCGCCTGGATCGAGGCGTGGCTCGGCAAACGCAGCGCCGAACTCGGCTGGCGGCCAGGGTTCCAATGGTCGATCCTTGGCGATTGGATCGACTCGCGTCCCGACGTTGTTCTCCTCGAGCGTCGCAGGCTCGCGCCGTTTGGGCTGTTTACGCTGGCGCGGCTCAAACGGCTTTAGAGCATGATCCAGAGAAGTTGCAGACCTTTCGGATAAGATCACGCGCCAGAACGAAGAATAGACGGCACGATCCTCCGTTCAATTTGAAGGGATTATGCTTGCGGGTTGCGATCAAGCAATGATGTCGGGGGTCAGCTGATCTTCGAGGAAAGTCAGGCGATCGCGCAAAATCAGTTTGCGCTTCTTGAGCCGCTGGATTTGCAACTGATCGACAACGCCGCGGTGAAGCAACGCCTCGATCGCAGCATCGAGATCGCGGTGTTCCTGGCGCAGATGTTCGAGTTCAGCCAGCAATATGGCGCGGTCCTCATTTCCCCCTTTGTCAGCCATGGCTTCAATCCCCAACCGTCAAAGCCAACGCGATGCTTCAACCCGCGCGCGAAAATAGGTCGGCGACCGCATTCGCGCAAGGCAAACGCCAAGGTCTGCGCGCACGTCTTCAGTCCATCTTCAAGAAATGGTCCAAGCGCCTTTCAAGAAATGGTCCAAGTGTTTGCTTTTACGTAATTTTGCACAAAACAATCCTTAAACTCTTCGTGAACGCGACATACTGTGCCAAACTCATTATGCAAACAGGGAGTTGTAGATGTCCCTCGAAAATCACCTCGTCGCACTGGAGCAGCGTCACGATGCGCTGGGCAAAGAAATTGAGCAAGCTTTGGCTCATCCCGCTATCGATGAGTTGAAACTGGCCGAGTTGAAGCGCCGAAAACTGCAGCTGAAGGATGAGATTGCGAAGTTGCGCGGCGATCCAGCGCTGCCGCCTTTGCATCAAAACATAATTGCGTGAACTCAAGCGCCGCGCCATGCTTTCGCGCTATTATCTTAAATGCGTAAATCGACCGTGAAATACCTGGCATCGCCGTCGATTATTTCTATTCACTGTTTTGACGCTTAATCCGATCCGACGAGATCTATCTTTTCGGATGAGATTATTGCGCTCGTTTCACGAGGCGGCCGGCGTCGAGTCTCAGCCAAATATTATTTGGATCATACCGGTTGGCGCGAGCCATCGAAATCGGTTAAGAGTGAAAAACATAACGCTCGCCGCGTCCATGATCCACCTTCATGGCGAGATGGGATTGTGTCGGCACCCGTAGCTCAGCTGGATAGAGCGCTGCCCTCCGAAGGCAGAGGCCAGGGGTTCGAATCCCTTCGGGTGCGCCAATAAATCGTTGAAAAATATATTGTAATCGATTGATGTATGTCCGTGCATTGTTTTTCAGTCATTTCGCCGGATAGCCACCCGATAGCCACCGCGCCGAATTTGAGGACTTGGTGATTCGGTGACAGCTGCCGTGCGCCGTTCAAGGATGTACACGGCCTTCAAACCACGCCGACGTCAGTTTACGCCTTGGTCACCGCGAACCTTACGCGAAGCATGCCATGAATCGCCGTTGTTCTCAATCTGTTCCTCTATCGCTCGCAGTTTATCACGTCCATGCGGGTGCGGGATGCGACGCTGAGGGCCCATATAAACACGTATGGCCAAAATTAATGGCGATTTATGTTGACCTTATTCACGTGATTTGTCCAATATCTGTGTACACAATACACAGATGTTGGACAGCAAGATGGAACACGAAATTCTAGGGATCAACGAGATAGCCGCTCTAGCAGGCGTTTCCAGCCAAGCGGTCGCCAATTGGCGCGTCAGGGCGGCAGATTTTCCTAAGCCGATGACCGAGCTAGCCTCCGGTCCGCTGTTTCGCCGCTCCCAGATTCGGGCATGGCTTAGGAAAAACAATCGCAAGCTCGCGTCGCTAGATTCGAAATCCTCCTACTACTCGCGTTTGAAGAACTTCCGGAACGACAACGACGAGCTGGCCCAATGTATCAATAAAGTGGTTGATCAGCTTGAGACCGCGACCAACTCCAGCAAGCCGGGCATGCTGCTCGGGCAAATTCAGTCTGGAAAAACACGTGGTTTTGTTGGGGTGATTGCGGCGGCGTTCGATCGCGGTTTTGACATTGCGCTGGTCGTAACGAAAGGCACCAAAACCCTTTCGGCCCAAACCGTCTCGCGCTTGAGCGATGACTTTACCGAGTTCATCGACGAGGACGAGTTCATGGTCCTCGATATTATGAAATTGCCTGGAAGGCTGACCCGAAGCGAACTTTCTAGAAAGATTATCGTCGTTGCTAAGAAGCAGAAGCGAAATTTGGAGAAGCTCATCGAGTTCATGAAGACAGAGGAAAGCCTGCATAATCGCAAAGTATTGCTCATCGATGACGAGGCCGATCTCGCAAGCGTTCGCTTCCTCAGGAAAAAGCGCGAGCAAACAATCAATCAGGGAACGATAGCAGGCCAACTCGACGAGCTCCGTGACTTAGCCGACAATGTTGGCGTTGCCTTTCTGCAAGTTACTGCAACTCCTTATTCGCTGTATCTTCAACCTGAGGATTATGACGACGCTGCCGATGGCCAAAATTACGTGTTCAAACCAAAGCGGCCGGCTTTCACCGAACTATTGCCTATCCACTCAGGATACATCGGTGGAAATCACTATTTCGGCGATCATGACGCGACGGACCCCCTTTCGAAATTGATCGTATACGTGTCCGAGCAGGAGCAGGACGCATTGCGCAGACCCGATCAGCGCAGGATCAGTGCCGATCGGGTTTTGGAGAGCCCAAACACCGCAGGTATGCGGCGCGCCATAACTACGTTTGTTGTCGCTGCCGGCATTCGTCGCTGGCAGCAGAGCGAAGCGGGAGAGCGCGAGAAGAAATATGCGATGGTCATCCACAATGACACGCAAAAATCTGCCCACTCATGGCAAGATCTGGTGATTGATTGGATCTTTTCCGCGATAAGAAAAGCCGCGGAAGAAGATCACGACACGCTGCGCCCGATGTTTGATCAAGCGTTCGACGATCTTGAATCGTCCGTTGCTGCGGATGGCGGAAAAATGCTGCCGCGCGAGGAATCGTTTGAGGTCTTTATTGACGCGCTGTGCAACGACGATGTCCTTGTAGCAAAGGTCAATTCCGACGAAGACGTCCTGGCTCTGCTCGATCGGAAGGCGGAGCTAAAACTCCGGACACCTTACAATATATACGTCGGCGGAAACATTCTCGACCGCGGCATCACGATCCCGAACTTGATCTCGTTCTATTATGGGCGAAACCCGAAGCTCATGCAGGCCGACACCGTCCTACAGCATTCGCGGATGTACGGGAATCGAGAACTGCGTGATATGGCCGTTACACGCTTCTACACTTCGCGCGCTGTCTACGACCGCCTATACACAATTAACGGTGTCGAGAACGCTCTCCGCAATGCGTTCATAACCGGCGCCAACGACCGCGGCGTTGTCTTCATCCAGACGGACGCGCAGCGGCGCGTTAGAGCCTGCGCGCCGAACAAGGTGCTACTAAGCGATCTGGTGTCGGTGACCGCCGATGGGATGTTGTTGCCCTCCGGCTTTGAAACCCGCGGCGGCTCGCATATGGGCGCAATCCAGGCAAAGCTGGAGAAGCTGATTAAATCGGAATGGCGCGACACTGGGGAATTTGTTTCGGTCGAACCGAAAACTGCTGTCGAAATTATTGATGTCATTCAGGACAGCATGGAGTTTGACGACGCCGAATTCGAATGGAACGCCATGCGGAGCCTTATCGATTACTATACCGACGCATACGTCGGCGGCGATGGTAACATCTTGCTTCACGTCGTGACAGGCAGAGAGTTGACGCGTGAAGGTTCTGGCGACAAATCAGGTCGTTCGATTCTTGGTACAGCTTTGCGAACTAAAATCTTGGACACGCCTCGCTCGAAGCCATTGCTTGTTTTACTACAGCAAGAAGGCGGGAAGGAGCGAGGATGGACTGCCCACCGATTTTGGTGGCCAATTTTCATCGCCCCAACCAACGCAGAGCCTTGCGTGTTTGCGACTAAGGTTGTGGCGTGAGCATTGATAAGACCATTGCGCGGAGCGGATCCGTCAATAGGAAGAAATATTGAGAGTATTTATTTAACGAGGGGGAGTCATGGCTGACAAATCAAGGCCGTTTTCTATATATCTACTTCGAGAGGGTTACAACGCCGACAATTCTCTCGTCGACGACCACGGTTTGGAGGCGACAGAGGGCGACCACCTGCCGGAAGGTGGGACGTTCTACATCCTTGACGCTGATCGCAAGCGCCCTTGGTGGCGATCATATTTCGGCATCGAAGATGATATCTGGCAAGAGTTCAAAGGGGCTTTGATGTTCTTGCCGGTAGGCCAACGATGTTTTGTTATCTGCTTTGGACAGGTCCATCACAATCTGAAAGACGTTGCCTACGAATATGACTTCGGCCTGCGTGTCACTCTTAATATGCTTGATCCAAAGGAGCTACGAAGCGCCGATATGGTTGAACCTGGACCTGCACGCCGGAAGCGGACGCAAGTTCCTATATCTACTGAACTGACCTATCTCGATTTCGACGCAAACAGCGAAATTATCAAAAGCCTCACTGGCAAGGTGAAGCCGGAATTCGAAGAGCTCTTCAAGAGCGCGACAGGGTCGGCCAGCCTGAAAATCAGCCTCAAGATTGAACCCAATGAGCTGACAGATCGCTGTGAACGATTTCTCGAACTCTATGAGAGTGACGGGTACAAGGCGTCGTTTCCGAATATCGAGAACATTACGCCGGTCCGAAATCCCGCTGACATTGCGCCTCTAGACGCCCTGCTGCTTGCTTCGATTAAAGGCAACGACGGAGCAACGACACTTACCATACCTGATATCGTCGACTACAAAGACAACACGTGCTGCATGTTCGGTGGCGGAGAAGGTACGAGCCAGATTTATCCAGACATCTCTATAGAACAATTCTTTGAATATGTGGGCGATGCAGGCGTGGCCGCCTTTACGATTGAGCAGTTAAAACGCGAGTACCGCTTAGTTCTGACTGATACGGAAGGTGTTCCTGACAAATCATATGGTCTTTACCGCAGCTTGATTTTCGACACCGAGCCTGCCGGTGACGATGCTATTTATCATCTGTGCGAAGGTGCCTGGTACAAGGTCGAGAAGGCGTTCGCGACCCGACTTCGGACCTATTTAGACGCAAAGTGCGAACCGACCGACCTTGCCCCTTATAACCACGACGTTATGAGCAAGGGGAAGCGCGTCTACAGTGAAGAAAAGTATAACAAAGCGATGGCGGCGGCTCACGCAGGGCTGCTTTGCCTTGACCAAACCGACATTAGCCCCTCGGGAGCGACTGCGATCGAGCCCTGTGACATCTACACCGCCCGTGCTGATGCGACCGCCAGCTCTGGTCACAGGGGTGTATTTTATCACATCAAAATATCGACACGCTCATCGCACTTGAGCCATTTATTTAATCAGGGCGTGAATTCGGTGGAGCTCATCACACATGAGACCTCGTCCCGTGAAAAGCTGGTCGCGATCATAACGGAAAAGCTTAATGGCGCCGATCCGACTAATTTCGTCGCGCCGTTTGTTAATTCTGAATACAAGATAGTGTTTGGCATCATCACGCATAAAAATGCGGCGCTGGCATCTACCAATCTTCCGCTTTTCTCAAAGCTGAGTTTGATGCGAAATATGCAGCGGCTAGACTTCGCACGAATTCCTTGCGCTTTGACATTCATACCGGATCATAGCGACGCAAAGTCGGCCACATGCCTTATTCGAACATTCTGGTTGAGGTCGTCCAAGAGGGGAAGAAGAAGTTGGTTCGAGCAGTGGACGGCCAGGGGTTGGACGCGACTATCCACATTAAGCGCTGCCCAAAGGAAATTTCACAAAGCGCGACCGGAACTCGATTTAATGTCTCGGTGAAGGTTAGTGACGATGGATATACATCCTCACATCATTGGCCATTCTCGGAAGCAGCGTAGGGCAAGCCGCCAGCGCATTGCAAGGACAATGAAACGGGGTCCCGGTGCTCGGCTGAGCTCGCGCCTCGCAGGGAGTGCCGCCGTCGATAACGCAATGCATTCGAGGCCTATATCGCCAAGGTGCTCGTGCCCGAAGTGTGCCCTTGTGACGGCAGCGACGTACAGCCAGCCCTCGGCCGTCCAGATATATGTGAAGTCAGCGATCTATTTGCGGTTTGGTTGACCGGCCGTGAACTGCCTGTCGAGCGCGTTCGGCGCCACGGCCGAAGTCGAGCGTTCGCCTTCGTCCTTTGGCAGGCCACGGCGACGCGGCCGCGCCCGCAGGGCGTTGGACCGCATCAGCCGCTCAATCTTGTGCAGGCCGCAGGAAACGCCATCGGCAAGCACATCCCGCCAGACTCTTCGGGCGCCATAGGTGCGAGCGCTGCCTATGAAGCTCGCACTGACCTTCGCCATCAGTTCCTCGTCAACGATCGTTCGGGCGCTTGGCCCGCGATGCAGCCAGGCATGGAAGCCAGATCTCGAGACCCAGCGCTTCGGAAAGCCATGCCACCGGCCAGATCGAACGGTGCTTCGCGATAAAGCCGAACTTCATGTCAACTCCCTCGCGAAGTAGGCTGCGGCCTTTTTTAGGATGTCGCGCTCCGCCTTCAGCTTCGTTACTTCGCGCCGCAAGCGCTCGATTTCGAGTTGCTCGGGCTTCTGCTGTCCGTGGCCAGGGAAGGCCTGCTTCGGGTCGGAGCCCAATTCCCGAACCCATCGCCGCAGAACGTTTTCATGCACATCCAGGTCACGGCATGCTTGTGCGACGCTCACACCCCGTTCGCGCACAAGACGAACCGCCTCGACCTTGAACTCCCGACTAAATACGCGCCTCGCCATATCCCACCTCCAGATTCATGAAGCACCTTTTCTCGGTGTCCATGAAACCGGCGGCAGGCCACATCGACGTCTGCTTTGGGACGCCCCGGGCTCTCCGAGGCGACCGACTTTGGCGCTCAGCGGACCTCGAAATTCGGGGCGGTTTCAGGAATCTATAGGTGCAACAAGGACATAGCGGTGCCCAGTTTCATCCTCCCGGCGGGGCATTTTTCTACCAGTTAGGAACAAAGCTGGGCACTGAACACGCCTTGGACCAAGTTGACGGGGTCCGCTCGTTGCAGCACTGACCGGACGACTAGCAGCCGGGCGGTAGCCATCGAATTGATGTCCGATGAGGTATCGTCCGGGCTTCGCTGAACGGCGACGGCGGCTTAGGCAGGACGTCGATAAGCCGCTTGCAACCAGATTTAATCCGTGCCTTATGATTGAGTGCATTCGCCAATCGGCTTGGCCCTGTGATTGGCCGGTGCAGGTTTTCCCCGAGATGGGTTTCATGGAAGAACCCGTTATGGCTTTGGATTCTCGCCGAAGCCGAAGCTGACGAGAACTCTCAGCATCTAGGTAATCTAGGAAGTCATATTGTCGGTGAATTTCTCTCTGGTTCGCTGAAGTGTGACACAACATCTGTTTTATACCAATCCGCTCCGGCTAACAGTACTGGGTGGTCTCCTGTTGATACAGCTCTGAAGGACCGTCGTTACACCTTCCCACAACTTATTGAGTACCTACCGACCCATGCATACGTAGACGGGCAACCGGTCAAACTGTTCAACTAGGTGAGAGTTCCGCATTGGGGAGCGTAGTGCGGTTACAGTCGCCATATCCGCACAAATGTACTTAAAATATTAGGTATCCATCATGGTTCTTTCGATCAGAACCTTTGCGTATGTGGTCTGTGCCGGCGCCGCAACGAGCCTGCCTATCACGCAAGCCGTTGACGGTTCCCTTGGTCCGACTTGTGCGAGTTCTGTCGGATCCATCCCTAGCAAAGCCGACCGGATTCGCGCTGTTCTCAGCCTTAAGGGCTCGTTCGTCGCGTTGCCCCTTCCCGTCGCAAAGGTTTCCTTCCTGCAATCCGCGGCCGCTGCGGAAGCGGGCCACGCACCCGACGCGGGGCCAGAGATCCCGCAACCGCCAACCTTGGCGACCACCGAGCGATCCCAAAATATGCTCTCCAATTTGGGGCTGACGCCCGGCGTTGAGGCGCCGTCGGTGAGCAATGCGCGTGAGGTCGCCTACGATCTCGACGTCATCTATGCTGACGGCCAAATCTGGAAGATCCTCGGCTTCGTCCAGGTCGGCCCAGGGGAGACCGTCCCAGGTAACCCCTCCGATTATATCGCCACGTAACTCGAGGCAGCGGCCGCGGCCAACATGCCGGCCCCGGTGCGCGAGAAAGTTCTAAATGAACTCAAGAACGGTCTTAAGCTAACCAGCTTCGTGCCTCATCCCGATATCGAGGACAAGGAGCTCACCGGCAAGCAGTCCCTGGTGTTCAACGTTGATGGCAATCAGTTCAATGGCACGTTTTTCGAAATCAATGGGCATCCCTATGATCCTACTCGAATCGATCGGACCCTGATGCTCGGCGGCGCCGACGAGTGGACTTTGAAATCAAATGTGGTCAGCCATCCATTCCATATCCATGTGACCATCGGGCGTCGCGTCGGGAAGGTGACGAGCGTCAACGGTCCCTCGGTCCTGCCCGATTTGGACATGGAACAGGCGCTCGACAATCCGCCGGACGTGCTGATGATCCCCGGCGGTGTCGGCACGTGGCCGCTCCTTGACGCGAAGGCGGACCCCGAGCGCGTCGCCGCAGCCGCCGAATACGAATGGCGCCGCGATCCGCAAATTCCGATCGTTTACCCACAGCAGGCAGCGGTCTGATCCCTGCCGCGATTTGCCGCGAGCATAGAGGAACCCGGGAGATGAGCGATTACTGCGCGGAATGGAGGACGCTCGGATAGTCTTTCAGCATTCGAGTAATGGTCGCCCATTGATCCATCGATCTCGCTGGAAGGCCTGTATGCGCAATGCTGCAAGCTTTTGTTCGGTGCGCTCGGAGCGGCAGCCGGTGCAGCGGATCGACCTAGGCTCAGGACTCATTGATTGAGATAGAAGGCGACGGCGGCTGCGATGCAGATTGCGGAGAAGAAAGTGTGGGCGCATCGGTCGTAACGGGTGGCGATGCGGCGCCAGTCCTTCAGCTTGGCGAACATGTTCTCGATTTTGTGACGCTGGCGGTAGAGCGTCTTGTCAAAGGCAATGGGAAGCTTGCGGCTTTTAGTCGAAAGGGATACAGGGCTCGACGCCCTTGTCGGTCAACGCCTTGCGGAACCAGTTGCTGTCGTAGCCTCTGTCGGCGATCAGCGCTGAGGCAGGCGGCAGCGTATCGGCCAGAAGCCGTGCGCCCCTGTGGTCGCTCATCTGGCCTTCGCTAAGCAGCAGGATGATCGGTTTTCCGGCTTCGTCGCAGACGGCGTGGAGCTTGGAGTTCAAGCCGCCTTTCGTGCGCCCGATACGACGGGGAACATCCCCTTTTTAAGAAGGCTTGCCGCCGTGCGGTGGGCCTTCAGATGGGTGGCGTCGATCATGATCCGCTCAGGCTTTGGCCCTTCGCCGGCCAGCGCGGCGAAGATCCGGTCGAACACGCCCAATCGGCTCCAGCGCATGAAGCGGTTGTAGAGCGTCTTGTGTGGACCATACCCTTTTGGAGCGTCTTTCCATTGCAGGCCGTAGCGGATTACATAGACGATCCCGCTCACAACTCGTCGATCATCGACCCGCGGCACGCCATGCGAAAGTGGAAAATGCGGTGAAATTCGCGCCATCTGGCGCGCGCTCAACAGAAACAAATCACCCATCAAAGCCTCCTCACAGGAGACTGTGAATCATAGATCAAAAGAAATTAATAGGTCCTGAGCCTAGACCTGTTTTCGCTGGTTGGTTGGTCTTGCGATCGACGACCCGGCCTGAGTCGCGACCGTGCTCTCGCAGGAATCGAGACCGCCTGCTGGAAGGCCCGGTCGGGGCGAAGTTTGTGGCTGCCGTCCCTGGCGCAGCTGCATCAAAAGGCCGATGTCGAGCGAGCATTATCGAGCGCAGCGATGCGGGCACGGTGGTTGATACCAAGGGAGCGATGTCATGAAACGAATACTTTCGTTCGCACTTCAATCAACTGTATGTCTCATTGCGTTGGGTTCTGCCGCTAATCGTCTCCAAGCTGAGTCGACAGCTCCGCCAAACATTCGGATGAAATGGCAGGATTTCATCAACGGCCCGGATGGCGCCGAGCGGCTCGCCAGCCTTCAGAAGGCAGTCGCAAAGATGAAGTCACTCGACGCCAGCCCGCCAGACTCTGTCGACTTCCGCCGTAGCTGGAAATACTGGGCTAACATCCATGGCTATCTGGGACCGAAGAGTAAGTTCGGAACTCTCGATGCTCAGAAGAAGCGCCTTACGCAACTCCAGATGACGCAATTTCTTCCGTTCTTGATAGGTACGACTGACAAACCCGGCCTAACCGATCAGACACCGCCGGACGCGATTGCAAGCGCTGTATGGGCGACCTGTCAGCATTCGCCGCCAAATCAGCAGTTGAACTTCTTCGGCTGGCATAGAATGTACCTGTACTACTTTGAGCGAGTGCTGCAATGGGCCGCCAACGATTCAAAGCTCACGTTGCCGTATTGGGATTATACGGATCCCAACCAGACGGCATTGCCGGATGCTTTTCAGGATATTAATTCGCCGCTCTACGACTGGCGGCGCTCCGAGGCTTTGAACGAAGGGCTGGCGACGTTAAATCCGCAAATTACTGACATTGACGGCCCGCTGACGACCGATACTGCCTTATTGCAATATGAAGGCGACATCGAGGGCGGCGTTCACGGCAACGTGCATTGTTCGGTGGGACAGACGTGCCCAATCGCTCTCATGGGTCTTGTCGGAATGGCTGCCAATGACCCGATTTTCTATGAGCACCACGCGAATATTGACCGCATGTGGTCGTGCTGGCAGCATGCGCATCCGACCGAAGCGCCTGGCGACTGGCAAAACCAGTCGTTCAGCTTCGTGGACGAGACGGGCGCGGAGGTCACGCGGCAAGTCAAAGACTTCCTCGACACCAAGGCACTCGGCTACGTGTACGACAATGACAGCAACTGCACGCGGACAGCGTCGGCTCCGCAGGTTATCGCCGCTCAAGCCGCCGCATCCGATCAGGCTATCCCAACCTTGACCGCCTCTGCGAAACCCCTCCGACTCAATGCAACGACCACGTCAGTGAAGATCAGTCTTCCCGCGCGGGAGGCCCATGTCGCGACGACCGCAACGCCGCAACAGCCGACTCTGGTTTTGCAAGGCGTCAGCGCGCGATCTGATCCCGGGGCGCTTCTCAGTGTGTTCGTGTCGAGTCCAGACAAGCCGAATGCTCGTGAATACGTCGGCACCATCAATTGGTTCGGCGTCTTCGACCACATGGAGGGCATGGGACACGAAGGCCCAGTCTCGCGCACCTTCGAATATAACATCGCGCGCCATCTGCAGTCTCTGGGGCTTGCCGACGCTCGAGAGGTGACGGTGACGTTTGAAGCGACGTCGGGGCTGGTGCCCGCCCAAAAGCCGGAGGCATCAGCGGCAGAGGCTACGTCATTCGGCTTCCGATCGGATGCGGGCCTGACCGTCGAGGCTGTTGAAGTTCATTAACGAGAAATTCTGCAAATCGATTTGCACCGATTTATTCTGAAGATGAAAACATGCTTCTGAATTTCCGTTCCACGTTCATGTTGTCCACGCTAAGCTAGAGCGGAGTTCGGGCTGATAGAATCAGTTTTGGGATTCCCGAATCGGCATTGATCTGATTCAGGATGAGGGCTGGCGAAGGAGGCCGGCTTTCATGCCCAAGTCTCTTCCTTTTGACTTTCGCTCGCGTGTTCTGGCCGCCATTGATGAAGGGTTTTCCTGCCGTCAGGCTGCGGCGCGGTTTGGGCGGCGACGGCCGTCCCAAGCCGCAAGGCGGCGATCGGCTATCGCGGCGCACCGAGCGGCATGGCGATCTGATCCAGGCTGTTCTTGTCGAGGCGCCCGACATCACCCCACCGGAGCTGAAGGCGCGGCTGGCGAAGTCTGGCGCTCAGTTGAGGGTCTCCGCGCTGTGGCGCTTCTGCAAGCGCCACAAGATCACGCGCAAAAAAAGACCGCGCACGCGAGTGAGCAGGATCGGCCCGATGTCCTGAAGCGGCGGCAGGACTGGTTCGAGAGCCAACTCGATCTCGACCCCGAGCGCCTCGTCTTCATCCACGAAACCTGGACCTCGACGAAGAACCTGGACCTCGACGAAGATGGTCCGCACGCATGGGCGTTGCGCGCGCGGGGAGCGACTGCGGGCGAGCGTCCCGCACGGCCACTGGAAGACGACGACCTTCGTCGCCGGGCTTCGCATCAGCGGCATCGCGGCGCCTTTCGTCCTCGACGGTCCCATTAACCGGAACGCCTTTGAGGCCTATGTCGCGAAGGTTCTCGTCCCCGAACTCAAGCCAGGCGACATCGTCGTGATGGACAATCTGTCGAGCCACAAGGGTTCCGCCGTCCGCACGATGATCGAGGCGGCGGGCGCGAGCCTGCTTTATCCGCCGCCTTATAGTCCTGACTTCAACCCAAACTAAAAAGCCTTTTCGTAACTCAAAGCGCATCTGCGAAAAGCCGCCGAGCGAACCGTCAGCGGACTTTGGCGCGCCATCGGCCGCCTCATCAATCTCTTCACGCCATGCGGATTTTACGACTGGTCGCCATCTGGTCGTGAACGAAGTCGATCGCCCACCTCTCAGTGGTCTCGATGGCAGCGCAGCGATCGTCGCGGAGCTTGGCTTTTCACGCACCGCTTTGGCGTCTTGTTGCGCAATTTGACGGCGTGTCACGGCTACAGCGAGCGTAAGGCCTGCGCTTTGACGCGCCAGCATCGGTCGACTCAGAGGAAGCCGATGATCTCGAACCCTCACACCGCAATTCGGCAAAGGATGCACGAGATTGTTCGGACCCACATCCGCTATGGTTACAGGCGCGTGCACATCATGCTGAAGCGCGAAGGCTGGTCGATCGGGCGCAACCTCATCTACCGGATCTACCGCGAGGAAGGCCTCGTCCTGCGCAGCAAGCGGCCGCGACGTCGCAAGATGGCCGTACATCGAGAAGCACGCTGTTGTCCGAAACGGCCGCATGAAGCTTGGAGCCTCGACTTCGTGCAGGACCAGCTCGGCAATGGGCAGAGGTTCCGAACCCTGACAGTTGTTGACGTGTTCAGTCGAGAGAGTCTGGCGATCGAAGTCGGGCGGCGTCTGCGCGGCGAACACGTGGTCGAATGTTTGAACCGTCTCGTGCGTCAGCACGCAGCCCCCAAGTATCTTTTTGCCGACAATGGCGCTGAATTTACCGGTCATCAGGTCGATCTGTGGGCTTATCATCACGGCACGCGGATTGACTTCTCAAGGCCAGGCAAGCCGACGGGTAACCCCTTTATCGAAACGTTCAACGGCTCGTTCAGGGACGAATGCCTGAACCTGCATTGGTTCGAGAGCATCGATGAAGCGAAGGTCCAGATCGAGGCTTGGAGACGGGACTATAATGAGAGCCATCCTCACATGGGCCTCGGAAATCAAACGCCGCAGGAATATCGTTTACAGGCAAGTACTTTGGTGGAAGCAAAGGACGTAGCAGCCGTCGAAAACTAGGCTCAGGACCTATTAATTTCTTTTGATCTATGATTCACAGTCTCCTGTGAGGAGGCTTTGATGGGTGATTTGTTTCTGTTGAGCGCGCGCCAGATGGCGCGAATTTCACCGCATTTTCCACTTTCGCATGGCGTGCCGCGGGTCGATGATCGACGAGTTGTGAGCGGGATCGTCTATGTAATCCGCTACGGCCTGCAATGGAAAGACGCTCCAAAAGGGTATGGTCCACACAAGACGCTCTACAACCGCTTCATGCGCTGGAGCCGATTGGGCGTGTTCGACCGGATCTTCGCCGCGCTGGCCGGCGAAGGGCCAAAGCCTGAGCGGATCATGATCGACGCCACCCATCTGAAGGCCCACCGCACGGCGGCAAGCCTTCTTAAAAAGGGGATGTTCCCCGTCGTATCGGGCGCACGAAAGGCGGCTTGAACTCCAAGCTCCACGCCGTCTGCGACGAAGCCGGAAAACCGATCATCCTGCTGCTTAGCGAAGGCCAGATGAGCGACCACAGGGGCGCACGGCTTCTGGCCGATACGCTGCCGCCTGCCTCAGCGCTGATCGCCGACAGAGGCTACGACAGCAACTGGTTCCGCAAGGCGTTGACCGACAAGGGCGTCGAGCCCTGTATCCCTTTCGACTAAAAGCCGCAAGCTTCCCATTGCCTTTGACAAGACGCTCTACCGCCAGCGTCACAAAATCGAGAACATGTTCGCCAAGCTGAAGGACTGGCGCCGCATCGCCACCCGTTACGACCGATGCGCCCACACTTTCTTCTCCGCAATCTGCATCGCAGCCGCCGTCGCCTTCTATCTCAATCAATGAGTCCTGAGCCTAGCTCTGGAAATGGACCACCAAAGCCAAGCGCTTCACGGCTGCAAAAGCCATACTTCAGGGAGGATCACTTTTCAGGGGGAAGGCCAATCGAGGACCAGAAGTGCGTTCCGGGAGCGACAGCGGTGGCGATTTCATCAAGATGCAAGGGCAGAGGGTAAAGGAACGTCACACATTCGTGACCGCCATGGTCTATCATTCTCTTGCTCGCAATTAACATATTATAATATAATATGATTATATAACAATCTCGTCGGATTAATTTCTGCGAGAGGGTGTTATTGGCGAACGTTATTTGGGAGGACCTCTTGCCTCACAAAGCTTGCAACGTCGGCGTATGTAAGCACGTTTCGTTCAGCGCCCCGAAGCGGCGGCCTAGCCTGCAAATCATTCGGCCCGCCATCGGCTTCTATGAAGCGCGGCGCTCCCGCTGGGAAACAAGTCCCACAAAGACGGCGGCGAAGCCGAAGTTTCCCTTTAAAATACATCTATAGTCTGTCGCTTAGAGCCGGCGAGTGTGTACTGCTCCCGGACGACTGCAAGCTCAGGCTAATCACGGCTGAATTACATTTCGCTATGATGTCTATGAATTGGAATTGCCCGCTAGGCGGCAACGCAATGCGATTACAAGAAAGAAAGACTCAGCAGACACCAGCACGTTTAAGCCTTCGTTCGTTCCTCAATAAATAGAAGGTAATAACTCAGGACGCGGACTGAAGTCACGGTATTCGTAATATAACTGTATGGTAGATGTGCATGCAATGATGACCATGGCTAACTCATAAAACGGAATAATTAGATGTACGATGGTTCGGAGGGTGATATTTTCGCTAACGCTGCAATTAAGCAGGATGGAAATGTTCAAACATGGAATGATTCGCGGCGAGAGATCGCTCGTATAGATAGTAATAATAGCGTATATTGGTTTACTACCGATTTACGTTTCGATGACAATCGCAATGATTTTTGGCTCGTAATACAATATTTTGGTTTCCGTAATAGAGACACTGTTGGAAATAAAATGGGAGCAGGCCGACAAATATTTACGCCGAAGCAAGCTGAGTCGGTGGAAAAACGAATTATTGAATATTACTCAAGTCCGGAAAATAAGAGAATGTATCCTTTTAACAGACGTGCCAGCAAATTCCTCGGCGTCATATTCGAAGACGGATGGATCTTGGGTTGATTATTTCCCAAGATATCCAAAACTAGAGACAAAGTTAGGCTTAGAGTATTGGGAGATTGCTGTGAGTTATTCATCCGCCGTACAAGCCGCGCTAGCGCAATTATCTAGCGCGACGACATTGCAGGAAGTGACTGATATCGCCAATTCGCTGTCCGCGGCGGCAACCAGCCCGAACGGTGTTCTTTATAGCGGAATGGTTGGTTTGCAAGGGTCAAATGTTGTAGCTCAATCATTTGCTTCTGCTACCGGCGCAAGCATTATAAACAATACAGATAGAGCTCAATTCCTTGCATTATTAGATCCAAATGGAGCATCTGCATACAATGACGTATTAACTACGATTATTCAGAATACAGAGGGCTTGACAGCTTCCGCGGCCATAACCCAAGCCCAAATAGTTCTTTTCGGCAGTGTTCCGGGGGTTGAGCCGATTGTTACCAACGTGACAGCCTCATTGTGGGGTCAAGCGTCGGCAGCATTTGTCAGTTCTCTCACCGGCGATGTTACAGTTCGGGTCAGCCGCATCTAATATGGGGATTTTCGCGCAGGTCGAGATTCCAGCTCTTCTTGAGAACTCCGGCATAACGTCGATTGCTGGTCAATCACTTGCAAGCATTGAGGCTCTATATACTACCGGTGGCTTGGCAGATGTATTACCGGCCCTCCAAACGTCATTTACCGCGGCTCTCGCAAGCGGCGGCCTTTTTGTTCAAGGCACCAGTGAAGCAGCGGTTGTCGCCTTCTCGCAAGAAGGACTAACGGCTCTTGGGCAGGCGACGGGTGACGCACTCACAAGTGCCGCGTTGCAGTCGGCCGGCTATACCGTTTTGTCTGGAGCCGCCACGGTCGCCGAAGATGCGCTCGGAGCAGCCGGAAGCGCCGCGCTGGCATTTCTTGGAACTGCGGTAGGTGGAGCAATTATCAACATTTTAACGAGCGCAACTCCCGCCAATGCGGGTGAAGATGAAATCGCGCGGCAAAATTCCAACATAGGGGCTGATTTGCCGAATGGCGCCGGACCCAACCTTGTTACAACGAATGCCGATGGTAGTACGACAATCGAGCTGCCTGTCGTGGACGTGTACGAAAACGGCGCGCCAACCGCGACGACAGACATTACTTTGAATATCAATTCCACTGCCACTGCAGTTACTGCTGCTGCGACGGCAACCGGGCAAGGAGCGGTCGTCGACCTCAACGATACGGCTGTGACTTTCGCCCCGAACGCTTCAGGAAGTTTAGGCGGCGACAGCAACAGCGTGGCTTTGACCACAGGCAATGCCATCTCCATCACCGGCGGCACTGGCAACGTCGTGATCAATGACGTCGCGGGAGACGGCGTCAATCTCGGCAGCAACACATCGACGACAATTGATGGCAGCGGCGGTTATTTCGGCATCGTCGGAACGAACGTCACGGTGGCTGCATCCGGCGAGGAAGCCGCCACGATAGCCGGGGCTTCGTTCAACCTGACCGGCAACGGCAACAGCGTCACTGAAGCCGCCAACACTTCAGCCAACGTAGACGGCAATAACAACACCCTCGACATGCAAACCGGGGGCCAGGACTACTTTGGGATCACTGGCGGCACAGGGAACGTCGTAAATAACGATGTCGCCGGGGACGAGGTTAATCTGTACGACAACACCTCGACGACGATCACAGGCAGCGGCGGTTACTTCGGCATCGTGGGAACGAATGTCTACGTTGTCGCCTCGGGTGAATCGTCGGACACATTGGCAGGCGCTACGGCGAACGTAGTTGGAGACAGCAACACGATCACAGCTGCCGCCAGCGCCTATATCGGCGTTATCGGCGACGACAATGTGCTATCGGGTGCAGCCGGCGCGAGCACGAATCTTGAGGGCAGCAACGACACCGCGACCATGGCCAACGGCGACTATGTCGGCGTTATTTCGGGCACGGGTGAGGCAATCAGCGATTCGAGCGGCCAGATTGTGATGGACGCGAATACAACCGCAAATATCAATGGCGCCGACGATGGGATTTCTTCCGGCGGCCAAGTTGCGATCAACATCACCGGTGACAGCAATACGGCGACGGTCGGTGCGGGAAGCTATGTCGGGGTCGTTTCGGGCACGGGTGAGGCAATCAGCGATTCGAGCGGCCAGATTGTGATGGACGCGAATACAACCGCAAATATCAATGGCGCCGACGATGGGATTTCTTCCGACGGCCAAGTTGCGATTAACATCACCGGTGACAGCAATACGGCGACGGTCGGTGCGGGAAGCTATGTCGGGGTCGTTTCGGGCACGGGTGAGGCAATCAGCGATTCGAGCGGCCAGATTGTGATGGACGCGAATACAACCGCGAATATTAATGGCGCCGACGATGGGATTTCTTCCGGCGGCCAAGTTGCGATCAACATCACCGGTGACAGCAATACGGCGACGGTCGGTGCGGGAAGCTATGTCGGGGTCGTTTCGGGCACGGGCGAGGCAATCAGCGACTCGAGCGGCCAGATTGTGATGGACGCCAATGAATCAGCGAACATAACTGGGGTGAGCGATACAATCTCTGCCGGCGTCGGAACGAGCATTAACATCGCCGGGAACAATGATACGGTGACGATGGCCAATGGCGATTATGTCGGTGTTGTTTCTGGCACGAACGAGACGATCAACGAGTCGAGTGGCCAAGTTGTAATGCTCGCGAATGAATCGGCGAACGTCGTTGGCAGCGGCAACACGATTTCAGCGGGCGCCAGCTATGTCGGTGTTATTGGCGATGACAATGTATTGTCGGGTGCAGCCGGCGCGAGCACGAATCTTGAGGGCAGCAACGACACCGCGACCATGGCCAACGGCGACTATGTCGGCGTTATTTCGGGCGCGGGCGAGGCAATCAGCGATTCGAGCGGCCAGATTGTGATGGACGCGAATACAACCGCGAATATTAATGGCGCCGGCGATGCGATTTCTTCCGGTGGCCAAGTTGCCATCAACATCACCGGTGACAGCAATACGGCGACGATGGGCAGCGGAAGCTATGTCGACGTCGTTTCGGGCACGGGCGAGGCAATCAGCGATTCGAGCGGCCAGATCGTGATGGGCGCCAATGAATCAGCGACCATAAGCGGCGCTAGCGACACAATTTCCGCTGGCGTCGGAACGTCAATCAGCGTCGCTGGAGACGACAATAGCATTACGACGAATGGCGCTAGCGACTACGTCGGCATTGTTAGCGGTCAAGGGGAAGTCGTGAACATGACCGGCGGGACATTCGCGGTCCAAGACGGCGTCTCGGCGACCATCAGCGGTTCCAACATCACAGCGGACCTCGAAGCCGATTTTTCCGGGAGCATAGCGGGCGCGAACAATACGGCGTATCTTCCCAACGATGGCGACTCCACTCTGAATTTCTCCGGGACGGGATTTGTGGGTTCGAATGGGAACCAGATCGATCTTGTCGGTAGTGGGACCAGTGCGACTATCAATGGCACCGGCGACGGGATCGATCTGAATGCCGGGAGCCAAACTTTGACCACAAGCGGCGATGACACAGTAACCGTCGCGGCAGGCATGACCGAAACGATTTATGGCAACAATGACACCATCGTCGAACAAGGCAATGACGACGTTTACGTCAGCGGCGACAACGATTACGTCGAAGGCAATTCCTCTGACACCACATACGACCCTTACGGATATAACGGCGACGGCGGCGATGGAGACGGCGGCGGCGACGGCGGCTATGGCGGTGGCGGCGGTTATTATGGGGGTTATGATATTGCGAAGAGCGCAACTAACTCGCCGATGTTGAAGGGCGCCAATATTGGGCAGGTGGCGCAATTCGACAATCTCCATGCGCAAACAGGGGCGTCGAAGGCGGCGGAGCTTGCGCAGCTTCATGCTTTTGGAGCGATGCAGGCGGAAGCCTCAGCAACGTCGGGCGCGGCCACTTCTGCGGTTTTCGCAGGAGCCAAATGGAGCAGCAACGTCATTACCTGGAGTTTCGCTACAGGCCCTGGGACGGCGGCCTCGCCGTTCAGCGGATCGCTGAGCGCCAGCTACCAGGCTGTCGTGGAGCAGGCCCTCCAGACGTGAACGGCGGCGTCGGGTCTCAAATTCGAGGAAGTAACGGACTCATCACAGAGCGATATCCGCATCGGGTTGGGCGACTTCGACACGCAATCGACCGGCGTGCTTGGCTATACGAGTTATAAGGCGCAAGGCGGCGTGATCCAGCCCGGCGCGATCATCCGGCTGGAAGATCCGGCAGAGACGGCGCTGAGCGGGACAGGCGCCCAGGCCACATATGCCGGAACAGGCGCAACGGTTTATCAGACGGCGCTGCATGAAATCGGCCATGCGCTCGGTCTTGGCGATGACGCCGACCCGAACTCAGTGATGTCGCCGACGTCTGGGGCAAGCAATCAGACGCTCGACCAGACCGACATCGCAGGGATAAAGGCGCTATACGATCCATCATCCTCGTTCATTGGCTCAGGTTCTCCTGCGGCAAATTCTCTTGGCGGGGCGAAGCCAGCGTCTTCGATGTCCTCTTCGCTGGCAGGGAGCGTCGTACCTGCGCCGTCTCCAAACCTCAATCAGCTGATCCAGGCCATGGCCTCTTTCGGCAGCCCGCAAGGCGCGGCGGCATCGTCCAATCCGGTCTACATCCCGAAGCCTCCCGAGGCGACTATCGCTGCTCACCCGCATGCACATTGACGACTGTCGCGCTGATATAAAGCAGCGCATGGCAAAAGCATTCGCGGCGTTCAACTGCCGCGAATGCGCAACAGCGGAACGCGACGCACGAGGCGAATGACGGGTATGTCACATCGGAGGGCATGCAAATGCGGGAGTCAATTGGCGCCGCCAACATCGATGCCGGGCTGGAGTGCTTGACCTTACTGCTGCATTTTCACGGCGTCCCTGCCGATGCCGCCCAAATCAGGCATCGATTTGGAGGAGCGCCCATAGGCGTAACGGAGATCCTGCGCTGCGCTAAAGAGTTCAAGCTCAAAGCAAGAGCAATAACGACGGATTGGAAAAGATTAGCGCGCCAGCCGCTTCCTGTGATCGCTGAGCGCAGCGACGGCACATTTCTGATCGTCGCCAAAATCACAGACGAAGGTGCACTGATACAGAGGCCCTTTGTGAACCGTCCGGAGATCATCAGTCGCCGGGAGTTCGAGGCGAATTGGCATGGTCGTATTGTCCTCATGGCGCGTCGCGCCGCACTCGGCGAGCTAGCCCGACGCTTCGACCTCACATGGTTCCTGCAGGCGATGGCAAAGTATCGTCACCTCTTTGCTGAAGTGATTTTCGCGTCTTTTTTCCTCCAACTATTCGCTCTGGCGACCCCTCTATTCTTCCAGGTCGTTACCGATAAGGTTTTGGTACATCGCGGCTTTACGACCCTTGATGTGCTGGTGGTCGGCCTTCTGACCGTCTCTGTGTTCGAGACTGTCCTCACTGCACTTCGTACCTATGTTTTCGCCCACACAACCAATCGCATAGACGTAGAACTCGGAGCGCGCCTATTTCGCCATTTGGTGTCGCTCCCAATTGGCTATTTTGAGGCGCGACGAGCGGGCGACTCAGTTGCACGGGTGCGCGAGCTCGAGAATATTCGGAATTTTCTAACCAGCTCGGCGCTTACTCTCGTCATTGATGTCTTCTTCACTTTCGTATTCCTGGGCGTGATGTTCTGCTATTCGCCTCAGCTCACCTTTATTGTCCTTGGCTCTTTCCCATTTTATATCGGGGTGTCTGTCGCCGTCACGCCGGTATTCCGTCGCCGCCTTGAGGAGAAATTCGAACGCGGGGCTGAGAACCAGTCCTTTCTGGTTGAAAGCGTTAGCGCCATTGAGACGCTAAAAGCAATGGCGATCGAACCGCAGATGCAGAAACGTTGGGAAGAGCAGCTCGCAGCCTACGTACATGCAAGCTTTCGAGTACTTTCTCTCGGTAATTGGGGGAGTCAGGGAGTGCAGCTCGTCAGTAAAATTGTCACCGCGCTGACGCTCTATTTTGGCGCTCACCTCGTAATCGACGGCGGTCTCACGGTTGGCGAACTCATTGCCTTCAACATGCTAGCCGGCCGCGTCGCGCAACCGGTATTGCGTCTTGCTCAGCTATGGCAAGACTTCCACCAAGCTCGCATTTCCATTGCAAGATTGGGCGACATTCTTAATACAACACCGGAACCTGCTTATAGCGTCTCGCGAGCTGCGCTCCCTGCCATTCGCGGCGAGGTTGTCTTTGAACATGTGACATTCCGCTATAGGCTTGATGGCGCGGAAGTGCTGCACGATGTAAATCTGCGCATTCCAGCCGGTCAGATGGTGGGTATCGTTGGGCCATCTGGCTCAGGCAAGTCGACGCTGACCAAACTGGTCCAGCGTCTCTACGTCCCCGAGAGCGGGAGAGTGCTCGTCGACGGCGTCGATCTCGGCGTCGTCGACGTCACGTGGCTGCGTCGTCAGGTCGGCGTGGTGCTCCAAGAAAATGTTCTTTTCAACCGAACTATCCGCGACAACATAGCATTCGCTGATCCCGCTATGTCGATGGAGCGTGTGATCGCTGTTTCTCAATTAGCTGGGGCGCATGATTTTATTCTGGAGTTGCCGCAGGGCTATGACACGATCGTTGGCGAACGAGGAGCGAGTCTTTCAGGAGGGCAACGGCAACGCATCGCAATCGCGCGAGCCCTAATAAGCGATCCGAGGATCCTTATTTTTGATGAGGCGACGAGCGCGCTCGACTATGAGAGCGAGCGCATCATTCAAGATAATATGCGAAAAATCGCCGCCGGCCGCACGGTGCTTGTCATCGCACATCGACTTTCAACTGTTCGTCGGGCCGACCGAATTGTCACCATCGAGCGCGGTCGGGTAGTCGAAGATGGCGACCACGATGAACTCATTCGGGTGGGGGGTCGATACGCGACCTTGCATCGTTTGCAGGCGGGTATCCATGAAGTCATCTGATGCTGCGCCAATACCGAATCCGAAGGTCGTACCTTTTCGCCGCTCATTGCCGCGCGGAGCCGCTGTCGAGTTTCTCCCGGCCGCGCTTGAGATTTTGGAAACACCTGCGTCTCCGACAGGCCGCGCAATTGCAGCAACAGTCATCTTATTCTTCACCGTCGCGGTAGCCTGGGCGACCTTTGGGCGAATCGATATTATCGCCACTGCGTCAGGGAAGATCGTTCCCACTGCTCGCACCAAAGCGATCCAGCCGCTGGAACCCGGCGTCGTGTCCGCGATCTATGTGCAGGATGGAGAGCATGTGACTGCAGGACAGGTGTTGGTGGAGCTTGACCGGACGATAACGTCCGCTGATCGAAAACGGATTGCCCATGACCTGCTTGGCGCGACGCTTGACGTCGCCCGGCTTTCCGCCCTGCAGACAGGAATTGAGATGGGCTCCGCCCAAACGACTCTTTTGATAGCCATAGATGCCCCGGAACGCGAGGTGGCCCACACACGCGCGGCTATGATCGCGCAGGCTGCCGAACAGAATGCCAAGCTTGCCTCCCTCGATGGTCAAATTGCCCAGAAAATCGCTGAGGGAAACGAGATCACAGAGACAATCGCTAAACTCGAGGCGTCATTGCCATTGATCCAGCAGGAGGCGGAATTGCGCCGGCAAGCGATGGAACTCCAGTACGGCAATAGGATTGCTGATCTTGAAGCGCGCGAGCGCCTTGTCGAGCAACAACATGAGTTGATTGTTCAGCAGCGTCGCACAGTTGAAACCGCTAGCGCGCGACTGGCCATGGAACACCAGCGAGAGCAAACAGTGGCAGAATACGCGCATAAGATCTTGAGCGATCTGGCAGATGCCGAGCAAAAAGTAGACGAGCTGACCGAGGATTTGAGTAAGGCCGAAAAGAAGATCGAACAGCAAGTGCTGCGATCGCCGGTTGATGGCGTTGTGCAACAACTTGCGGTTCACACCATCGGTGGGGTTGTGACGCCTGCGCAGCAACTCATGATGATTGTCCCCGCCGATAGCCGGCTCGAAGTGGAGGCTATGGTTTCTAATCGCGACATCGGCTTTGTCCATCCGGGACAAGCGACGGAATTGAAAATCGACACATTTAATTTCACTCGCTACGGCCTTCTGCACGGCAACGTGCTGACTGTTTCAGGGGACTCGATTGTCCGCGATAAGCCCAAAGACAAATTGGACTCTTCATCGTCCGCAAGCTCGGGAGAACTTAGCGAAAGTAGCGAGCCTCAAGGTCAGGAGTTGGTGTACAGCGCCCGGGTCTCGGTTGATCGAACGCAAATGCAGGTCGAGGACAAACTCGTCAATCTCACGCCGGGTATGGCGATCACCGTTGAAATCAAGACGGGGTCGCGGCGCGTGATAGAGTATTTATTGTCACCACTCGTGCGCTACAAGCAGAGCAGCCTACGCGAAAGATAGAGGCACAGGAGCTATGAATGGTTTAAAAAAATAGAACTGGGGAATGACTGATAGTTTGGGCCAGAATTTGGGGTGGTTTAGCCAAACGGCACACCAGCAAAAAGCGCCCTTACATCCCGCCATTCAAAAGGTTCGGGCCGCCGCTATCCCTGCCGCAATATCTTCCCCAACGCTTGTGCGGCTTCAAACGATGTAGCGCGTATGTAGGCCGCCTCGGTCATCCGGCGATCCCGGTGTTGAAGCAGTGCGGGGGCGAGATGCGGCATGTTTCCCGCTTTCCAGGCAGCCGTCGTGGCGGCGGCGTATCGAAAGCCATGTGGCGTGACGGCGACGCCGATCGTCGCATCTGTTGTCGACGTCAGAGCATGATGGATGCCGGAATAGGTCATTGGGCCGCCATATCGTGAAATCCAGAGCGGTCCGGAGAGATTGACGAGATCAAGACGGTCGTCATGAACGGACCTGCCATTCCCGTCAGACGAGGCGGCCGCCTTATTCTGAGACGCGGCCCCGGGAGTTGAGTTGGCAGAAAAGTTGCAGTCGGGCTTCGAAATCCGGGGGGTGGGCTCTTGCGCGTTGCGGCAGGCCAAGAGAAAAGGCCGCGCTTCCAACAGATATCGTTCGAGAGCCACGGTGAGAAACCCCGGCAGCATGCGCATATCGGGCCGGCCGCTCTTGGTTTCGCTGCCTGGCAGGTCGATCCACCAGCCGGAATCAGAAAAATGAAATGATCGGCCGAGCGTCAGTCCGCCGAGATTCTTGACCCGAATCGGACAGGACGCCAGCAGAGCTATCATTAGGCCATTGCGAATATTGCGCGCCGTCGTCAAATCCATCGGCTGGTCGCACGGGCTATATTCTTCAACGAGCGTCAGCCCCGCGGTCAAGAGTTCCGAAGCGTCAACGACAGGCGGTCGCTTGACGGGACCATCTTCGGCTTTGAGATCGCCGGCGATGTCGGACAGCCATTGGAAGTTCGCCGTCGGCGCCAAATGACGCGCGATCTGTTTGAGCTTGTGGAATGATAGCTCTGCTGGCGTCCTGATGGTCATAAACAGCGTCGTCGCTGACCATTCGTCGCGCATGCGATCGACGAACAGGCCAATGTGCACTGGCGTCAGGTGCGCTTCGCAAGACGCTGCGGCGTCGAACTGATGGCATTCCTTGAGGAATGTCAGAAAATATCCATAGCGCCGCTGGATATCGTCACGCGTGATAGGAGCCAACCGCGATGCAGATCCGCCTCGTCGTAACCTGACGGCGGGGCGGCAGGCTGTGTCCCACGCCTCTTGGTCGGATTTCGGCCATTCGCCGATCGGAAGGGATTTCAGCATCACTGATGCATCGCAGCGCGAGACTGGCGCTCAAGGTCGCCGCGGAGGATCTCGCCATAGTGACGATTGGCCGCCAGCGTTTCCAGGCCGATGTAAAATTGCTGCGTCGTCTTGATGTTTTTGTGCCCGAGCACACGGCGCACAAATTCGTAGTTGCCGGGGTCATTGCGCAAGATCATCGCCGCTGCGGCGTGCCGAAATTGGTGGCAGGTGATGCGGATGCCGATGTTTTCCTCCATCGTCCGGGCGATGCGGACGCCAAAGCTGTTGACGGCGCGCATGGTGTCGCGGACGCCCGGAAACAGCTGATCGTTGTCCATTGCGTCGACGAGGTGCGGTCGAAACTCGTGAATGTAGACGTCGATCAGTTTCGTCACCACGCCGTCGAACGGAAACTCCAAAGGGACCTTGTTTTTGACTTCGTCCGAGGGGATCGACAGCAGGTAATTCCCATTGGGGCCGTCGGGCTTGCTCAAATGACCGCCGATGCGGATGCCGACGAGATTGCTGATGCGAACCGGCGCAAAGGTCAATATCGCGATGCCGATCGCGACCTGAGCCGAAAGAGAGGCCCGATGCGGCGCGTGAGCGAGCGTCGTCTTCGCCTCGCTCGACAGGCGCTCCGGCAGGTCGACCACCTCGCGCCAGACGGTCCCGCTTTGAATGGCGTGAACGACGCGCTTATTTTTTGGCGTCAGGCCAGCCTGGCGGTGGTCCTCCAACTCCGCCCGAAGATCGTCCAACCGGGCGAGATCGGCCTCGTTCAACGCGCCGGAATCGCGCGCGATAGAGAGCAAACGCCATCCGAGATCGATGACGTAGGTCTTTGGATGCTCGCCGACCCAATAATTGTCGATCACTTTTTCGACGAGGTCCGGATCGAGCAGAGCCCGGAGCGACGTCAACGACTCGATCGGACTCCCTAACGATATGGCTCGGCGCGCAAATGCCTGGATTTCCGCAAGGCGGGTGTCGACCGTAGAGGTTTTGGACAGGCGGCGACGCGATCTGTCCGGCTTCCGGCGGATCGTTTGTAGGGAGTGAAGGTATTGGCCGATCTCAGCGCGCAGCGACTCCGGAAAGGCGCTCCAGGGCACCCCCGGTTCGCCTGCAAGCGGCGCCGAAGTCAATTTGCGCCTTGGCCATGTCGGATGATCGTCGACGCAGACGTTCCAGGCGCGAACAATGCTTCGCTGGATCCGAGGCGAACCATCCTGGGCCAGAACCTCACATCTGTAGCGCATGTATCTTTCGAGAAAGGCCTCGTCGACGCCGATCGGCGAGACGCCGCTCCCTGAAGCAAAGCGCATGAGGCCGGTGAGATAATAGCGATCCATCTCGTGTCCGACGAGCTGCCGCAGGTTGGCCCATTCCAGCGCGAGCGGCGTTCCCCGCGCGGGAATGGTTTTGTCCCCGGACAGGTAGCGCAAGGCGGCTTTCAGATTCGAGATGTGGTTTTTCAGGGTCTTTTCGGACATGCCGACGCGGGCGTGATGCAGCTGCTTGACGCGGTGCGCCAGCGCCTGCCAGCGGGCGGGCAGACTTTCGGGCGGCAAGCCGAGCGCCGTCGCGACAGCCCGCATCGAGCAGGACCAGTGACTGATTTTCGATTTCTCGAGATCCGACGCCTGGGTCAGGCGGATTGCGTCGGCGAGATTGGGCTCGGCAAGGGATGATTGGGCGGACATAAGTCGTGGCCTCGTTGGCTTGAAGTTGATTGAGGTGGATTGGGATATATCTGCATGAATATTAGGACAACGTCAATGTATTATCATCGCCCGATACTGTGTGTAAGCGTCCTAATTAAGCAATACATAAGTATACTGTGATGCATCAACGTTGATTATAATGGATCATTATTATGATAGCCGCGTCCGCCGCCGGTCGACGCCTCCGACGTCGACCGCCGCGTCTGGTGCTCAATGTAGCGCGCGAGTTCTCGCGGATGATAACGGACCGCCCGACCAATGTGGACGAATGCGGGGCCTTCGCCGGTGACGCGCCATTTGGCCAGCGTGTTCGGCTTCACCTGGAGGATCTCCGCGGCCTGGACGGGGGTGAGAAGGGTTTCAATCTGCTGCGCCAAAGTGCATCTCCCAGTGTATCAATGCTTCCGATGGTCATGTTCCATCCGAGTGTATGTTTTGTAGTCCGAAGACTAAGCGAGGCGGCGGGCGTCACGCCTCGCATGAGTGGCCGAAGACCAAATCTTTGGTGGGAGGGATGGCTTGGATACAAAACGGTCGAATGTTTCGGCCCTTCTCTCGGACGGTGAACAAGACGTCGTCACCTCTCACCAGTGGCTGACGGTCACCGCCGGGCGATGTGATAATCAACCTCCGTTGCCGGCGGTCGGCCTCGGCGGCAAGACACCGCGCGCAGTAAATCTGGCTGTGGTGCGTCAGCTCGTTGCTGTTGCGCGGCGTCGCGTCAGAAATCGTGCTAGCCTCGCCTTTGCACCGAATAGGACGGCCTAAATCGAGGGCTGGACGGACTCGCGTCAGCCAAGCGCACATCGTGTTTTTGCGAAGATTGCAAAGTTGCCGATTTTCCCGTCGAAATATGATCCACGAGTTAGTGAAACTGCGATTGCACTTGTCCATGCCGCACCGTCACGCCAAAACAGAGGTCGATTTCTGAGGCGCGCCGATGCGCGCTTCGGCCCAGGCGTCGAGGTCGATCGGATCATAAATTGGTGTCCTGCCGGCTTTACGAAAAATCGGCCCACCGCCAACCACGGCCAGCTTTCCGAGCCACGCATTCGAACATGGCAAGCCCCATCGTTCTTGGACGTAAGATGCAGCATTCGCGCGGCGAAGGTAACGAGGGGAAATGGTCATCGGCAACTCTCCAATTTGCGAAGATTCCAGCTAATTCGAGAACACTGGAGGTGCTGGGGGCTGTTGCGCACTAACAAAATCGCGCAACAACCCGCTTTCGTTTTTAGTGAAGGGGTCGGGATGAGCGATTACGGAAACGATGATGAGAACCAAATTGGTTCATTTTCAAAATCCTATAAAAAGGACCCGACGATTGAGCTTTATGTAAAGCTTCGGCGCAAAAGCCCGGCCATTGAAATTGAGGTGGCAGTCATCGGCGGAATTGAGCAGCTGGCGTATATGCAGCCCGAGATAGAAAGATACGGGCTCAACTCTATGCTCGTCGCAGGTGTCATGGATGCGGATCCAGAGGCGGTAAGCGAATTGTCGCTTCAGCTTCTTGAAAAAATGATTGAGGCTAAGACACTTTTAAAAAACGGAGAAACCCACATCGGGCGACGAGGCTTAGCCATTCCGGACAGGCTGATAGATTGGCTAATCAAGTGTATGCTGGATGCGATGAGCTGGAGCGATGACCTCTATATTCCCCGGGATTTAATCGTTCTGCTTCGGGAACGATTGGGTGGCTCAAATCCGCAGTATGAGCAAGCCACGGAAGCCAACGAGATGCGTCAGCGCGCCGCTGTTGTCGGCGGTCAAATCATGGCGCGCGGAGAAACCCCCAGCTTCCGGCAGCTGGGTCGAATTCTGGGAGTCGCGGCAAGTACTGTTAAGCGGTGGTTTCCCGAGGGAGATTTTTTGCAGCAGGCCGAGCAAATGTCACACCACTTCGACGAGGAAGGACATCCCATCAATCGCCGATGAAGCCGACGATCGCGACGCGGTTGATTCGAAGGATAGCGGGCCGTCACCCTTTGGCGGCGAGTGACATCTTTATTTCGGCATGCGTGCCCCTAGTCTGGTTTCGTCACGTCCATCACGATGACGGCGGTTCTCGCCGCACGGTCGGTCGGAAGACGCGCGCGCACCGTCGCTTCCATCTCTGCCGCCGACGTGGGGCGCAGCAGACCATCCGGCGGGAATGAGATCGGAGGGGGACGAACATCCCCGAACCAGAAGACGAGGTAGATGCCGAAGCCGAGCGCCTTCCGCGTTTGCGACGAAGCGCTCGGGTTGGGCTGACAGACCAAGGTTCGGTCGGTCGGATGAGCGGTGAAGCGCTATTGAAGAGCGGTGTCTTCAGTCGTAGTGCCGGCGTCGAGCAGCCGCAGTCTCTGAGACACCCCACGTTTTACGGAATCTGCGACTGCCTCCGGAAACCAAGTAGGCAAGGTTTCGATGACGGCGTCGATCGTCTTGACAGCGTGAGCGGCGAGATCGTCGAAGATCGCCTGAACGAGCGAATTTGCGACGCCCGAACTCCCTGCGGTTTGCATAAAATGGCGCGGCATGATCTCGGCGACCGCATAGTGGTGGCTTTTGCCAACCGACATCGCGAGCTTGAATTTGTTACGTCGGATATGGTTGGCGTCGAGGCTCGGTTGCGCCGTCAGGACATCGTAGAGCGGCGTCATTGAAAACCGTCCGCCCGGCCCCAGAAAGACGCTGAAATTCTTAGCGTGGCCGTCCGTCGCGCCGATCAACCAGAACACGATATTGGCTCGCAGGAACGCAGCGATATCCGCGACGGGCCGGTCGCTGCCCTTTAGAAGCTCCACAATATCGCGCACCCCCGGCCCGCCATCGGACTGGTATTTCTTGGTCGATGGAATCGACAGCGCCTGGCATGTATCTTCCTGTGGCCGGCGCAGCAGGCGACCGTCCTTTGTCCAGAGTCGATCGAAGCGTTCGACGACCAACGTGCGACGGTCGCCGAAATCCGCAATCTCGGCGGTGGCAGTCGGCACGCCGAGAGCGGCGAGCAGCTTCAGGCAGAGATATTCGTTTTCGACGCTGTTCGACAGGTCGATGCCGTTCGGCAGCGTGCCGATTTGCGGTTTCAGGATATGCGTAGTGGCGGTGGTACCCGTGGGTTTGAACCACTGGCCGTCCTTGCGCAGCAGTGCGGTTTTTTCCTGTGCGCCTGCGAGCGAAATCCGGAAGTCTTCGTCCTCGCCCATTCCAAGCGGGGCCGACGAGAGGTTTTTGATGATGTCGGCGATGTCGTCTTCGGAGATCGCTTTGCCGTCGGCGCTGCCGACGACACCGGGATCGACGCCGTTCGGTAGAAACTGGAGCGCGCCGACACAGTCATGTCCGAGTGCGGTCAGCAGGCTGTAGGCATCCGTGCCCTCTGCGCCGACGCGTTCCGCGACACGCTTTCTGATCGGATCGCTGTCGGGCAGCAGGTTATCGAAGACATTGATGACGGGCGTGCCGATATATCGATCCTCGCGCAGCGGAAGCGACAGGGAAATCGGGAAGGTCGAGTCCCACGCGAGCCAGTCAGCTTCGTACCGGAAGTCTATCGCGCCGGTAGCCTCTCGCCGCAGCACGCCAACAAGACGGCCATTCAGGAAAACATTCAGTGGGACGTGCGCCCGCGTCCGTCCCATCAGAACAGGTCCTCGATGTCGGCGGCACTCCCCTGACTGCGCGGCCTGACGACCAGTTCGAGGTTGAGGGCAGAGAGGGCTTCCATCAGGGTGTGCAACTGCACGGCAGGCTCTCCGGCTTCCAACCGTGAGAGCGTGCCTTGTCGCAGGTGGATTTGCTCGCCCACTGCGCCTTGCGTTCGTCCGGCCTTCTTACGGGCACGGCGCAGGATTGCGCCAAGCTGTTTTTCCGTGCGGGCAATCTGTTCGGTCATGGTAAACCTCCGCATACAACTATACGCGAGCCCGTATAAAAAATCAATATACGTAAATGCGTTTAAAAACAAAATATACGCATAAGCGCTTAAAGGTGATTTATACGTGATCGCGTATAAATTAAGGAAAGCAAATTACATTGCTTCCTTGTTGCGGAGATTGGCGAAATAGCCATTATGGACAGAAATCTATGGTGGACCAGGCGATGAAGACCATGTCGGCCAAGGACGCCAGGAATGCCTTCGGCATACTGATCGACATTGCGCGTGCGGGGCCGGTGACGATTAGGCTCAGGACCTATTAAATTTGCCTGAGATGTGATTCCTGGTCTCCGCATGGGGAGGCTGGGATGAGTGATTTGTTTTTGTTGGGCGAGCGGCAGATGGCGCGGCTTGCGCCGCATTTTCCTCTGTCGCATGGCGTTCCGCGGGTTGACGACCGTCGGGTGGTCAGCGGAATCGTCTATGTGATCCGCAACGGCCTGCAATGGAAAGATGCGCCCAAGGATTACGGGCCGCACAAGACGCTTTACAATCGCTTCATCCGCTGGAGCCGGCTCGGCGTCTTCGACCGCATATTCGCCGCGCTCGCTGGCGAAGGTCCAAAGCCCGAGCGCATCATGATCGACGCCACGCATCTGAAGGCGCATCGCACAGCGGCGAGCCTGCTCAAAAAGGGGCTCTTCCCCGCCGTATCGGGCGCACGAAAGGCGGACTGAACTCGAAGCTCCACGTCGTTTGCGACGGCGCCGGCAAGCCCCTCGTCATGTTGCTCTCGGAGGGCCAGATGAGCGACCACAAGGGCGCGCGGCTGATGCTCAAGGCTTTACCGCCCGCTTCAATGTTGATCGCCGACAGGGGCTACGACAGCAACTGGTTCCGCGCCGCGCTGAAGGCCAGGGGCGTCGAGCCCTGCATCCCGCCAACCAGAAGCCGCAAGCTTCCCATTGCCTATGACAAGACGCTCTACCGCCAGCGTCACAAAATCGAGAACATGTTCGCCAAGCTCAAGGACTGGCGGCGCATCGCAACCCGCTATGATCGATGCGCCCACACCTTCTTCTCCGCCATCTGCATCGCAGCCGCCGTCCTCTTCTATCTCAATCAATGAGTCCTGAGCCTAGCCCGTGGACGAAGGAAGTTTGGTACTACGACTACCGCACCAACGTGCATCACACACTAAAGAAGAAGACGATGCGGTTCGAAGAACTGGTGGACTTTGTAACCTGCTACAACCCCGCCAACCGTCATGAACGCAAGGCGACGTTGGATCCGGAAACGAACCCGGACGGACGGTGGCGGAAGTTCAACTACGACGCACTGACTACGCGCGATAAGACCAGTCTTGATGTCTTTTGGCTGAAGGACAAGAGTCTCACCGACCTCGACAATTTGCCGGAGCCGGACGATCTTGCTGCGGAGATCATTGAGAATCTCGAGGCTGGGCTTGATAGCTTCCGGGCGGTTCTCGCGTCACTTTTCAACAAGAACGTGGCTTAGGTCATGGTCATTTTCTGTGAGCGTCGTCGATCGGTCCCCATGTCCGGTTTCGTTATCGAGAAACAGCTGGATTATGCTTGGGGCACTGAATGATCCCGATGCCGATCTCAAGGAAATCAAGCCACCTTCACCGGTCGTTGTGTCAAGTGCCGAGCACGTGCAGTCGGGGCTCCCACTCCCCAAATCAGTCCGTGTGCGAACGTTTTCGCCGGCGGAATGGGAGGTGTTCATTGAAGAATGGGCCACATCGTTGGGGAGTGCTTATGTCAAGGTTCGCCGCTTCAGCGGACCTGGTGACCTTGGTGTCGATATCGCCGGCTTTGCAGACAAAAAAGGCTTTCATGGCGTTTGGGACAATTATCAGTGCAAACACTACGGCCATCCACTCAGGCCGAGCGACGTCTGGGTGGAGCTCGGCAAGGTCATCTACTATTCGCACAAGGGGGAGTACGTCCCTCCTCGGAGCTATTTTTTCGTTTGCGCGCAGGGGATCGGGACGACCCTGGAGAAGCTGCTAAGTCACGCCACGAAACTGAAGGAAGCGGCAAGGGAGAATTGGGAAAAAAATTGTCGCGCTGACATCACCGACACCTGTCAGGTGCTGTTGGAAGGAGCTTTGCTCTCCCACTTCGAGAGGTTCGACTTCTCGATCTTTTCATCCAAGTCGCTTTTGGAACTGATAGAGGCGCATGGTCGTACAGGCTACCATGCTGTGCGCTTTGGAGGTGGCTTAGGACCAAGGCCGGCGACGGCTCTTCCACCTGTTGATCCCCATCCTGACGAAAGCCGTTACCTCAGGCAGCTCCTTGACGCGTACGGCCACCATCTCGGCGCAACTCTAAGCTCTGCTGACGACCTGCGATCGCACGGCGCGCTGACGAAGGACTTCCTTCGGCAACGTGAACGTTTCTATCACGCGGAGTCGCTGAAGAATTTCGCTCGCGACACCGTCCCCGAAGGTACCTTCGCCGATCTTCAGAATGAAATCTTCCACGGCGTGATCGACCTTTGCGAGGGCAATCACGCAAACGGCTTCGAACGCATGAAGGCCACCGTTGCTCATGCAGCGAACGTCGCCGGCACATCAAATCCCCTTGCTCCGGCGACAAAGACACAGGATAGGCAGGGAATCTGCCACCAGCTGGCCAATGACGACAGACTAATTTGGGTGCCCGAGCGTGAGTGAGCGAGTGGCTTCCAACCCTTTTAACAGCCCTTTGGAAACTGGCGTACGTTCGCTCGCCACTCTTGTGGCCGCTTTTCCGACCGCGTTCGACATTCAACGCCTGGTCGAAATGGACTACCTTGTCGTGCACTCAGGTGATGCTGGCGGCCCAGAAAGCCTCCACGCACCGCTGCCCCTCCGCGCCGGTGAGCTGTTGGTTCGGCGTGGACTTATAGAGTCCGGCTTGCGTCTGATGATGAGCCGCTCCCTTGTCGGAAGGTTAACTACCGCAGAAGGCATTACCTACATCGCGGGAGAGTCAGCTGCGCCATTTATGGCGTTGTTGACCTCCGATTACATCAGTGTGCTGAAGGTTCGAGCTGAGTGGGCCGTGAATAGGTTCCGCGACGTTCCGACAGACGAAATACGACAGATCACCCACCGGTTATTCGAGGTATGGTCTAGTCAGTTCCAGCCCATTCAGACAGTGGGATTTCGCCGATGACGGACACGTACCTGCAGCTACGCAGGATCGCATTCATTGGCCCCAAGAAAACCTCTGAGGTTCAGTTCTCTGCGGGGTTGAATGTAATCTGCGGGGCTTCAGATACTGGAAAATCGTTTCTCGCTGAGACCATCGACTACATGTTGGGAGGATCCACGCTTAGGGAAATCCCAGAACGGATTCCATATGCCGAGATCGCCTTAGACCTCGCCACGATGGGCGGGGAGACGTGGCGGCTTCAGCGGGCAACTGCTGGGGGCGAGTTCAGGTTGTCGAGTCTTAATGAAGACGCGACTGCGCCAGCCATAGTGCTGAAACAGAGTCATGCGCACGAAAGGACAGACAATGTTTCAGGTTTCCTACTCGACAAGATCGGTTTACTTGGTCGACGTATTCTCAAGAGCGGATCGAAAGGCACCACGCAGAGCCTCAGTTTCCGCAATTTAGCTCGCCTCGTTATTGTCCAAGAGGGCGAAATCCAGCAGCGCGGATCACCCTTCTGGGGCGGCCAATTCACATTGAAGACCCCTGAGCTTGCAACGACAAAGTTGCTACTGACCGGCATCGACGACTCAGCAGTTGTGACAGCAGGTACGTCGCCAGTACCCGACAGCTCTCAACAGATCGCCCTGATTGATGAACTAATCGCGGATCTCACAACCGGTATAGCGGACGTGGGCACCGAAGAGAGTGCGCTCATTGATCAGCTGTCTAAACTCCTTGAGACGATCGAATCGGAGAGAGAAGGCCTTGAGGTCGCGCAATCAGAATTGAACGAGAGACTGATCGCGCGGAGAGCATTACTTGGCGAGCATGAAGCGATCGACGGCCGTATCGCCGAGATCGGTGAGTTGCTCGCCCGTTTCGTGCTTCTAGGAGAGCATTATCTCATCGATGTACGCCGGCTTTCCGCTATTCAGGAAAGCGGTTCGATGTTTTCTTATCTTGAACAGGCGACGTGCCCACTTTGCGGCGCGGCTCCCAACGAACAGCACATCGATGAAAGCTGCGAGGGCGATGTCGAAGTTGTTGTCCGGGCCGCAACCGTTGAGATCGCAAAAATTCAGCGCCTTCAGCGAGAGCTTACCGGTACTGTCGTGGAACTGGAAGCTGAGGCGCGTCAACTAGCGATAGGTTCTCAAGAGAAGGAAGCGGAATTCACCCGGCTCGATGCTGCCGTTCGAGAGACTCTTTCCCCGCGGGTAGGAGAGGCTAGAGCCGCATTCTCTTCATTAATTGAGACGCGCTCGCGAGTTCAGAGAGGTCTCGACCTTTTCGATCGCGTTCGAAAGTTGGAGGGGAGAAAGCAAACGCTAGTGGACGCAGAAGATACCGCTCAAGACAAGCTGCAGGTTACAGTAGGGCTTCCAGAAGCGGTCGCTCATGCACTTTCGCTCAAGATAGAAACCATTCTTCGCGCTTGGAACTTTCCTGGCGAATGTCACGTGCATTACGACAAGTCCGCGAGTGATTTTGTTATTGATGGCAAGCCACGGGGCAGTCGCGGAAAGGGGCTCCGCGCAATTACGCACGCAGCTGTCTCAATCGGTCTCTTGGAGTTCTGTCAGGAACACACCCTCCCGCATCCCGGCTTTGTAGTTCTCGACTCACCATTGCTTGCTTATTTTAAGCCGGAAGGGGATGAGGATATCGCACTTCGCGGAACTGATTTGAAGGAGCGCTTCTATGACTATCTCGTAGCACATCATAAACAGAATAGTCAGGTCATCATCATCGAGAATCAACACCCGCCCGCCTCCGTCGAGCGGCAGATATCGATGACAGTTTTCACCGGCAACCCTTCCGAGGGACGGTTCGGTTTTCTCTGAACCCCGAGTGCGTATGCGCCTGGCAACGAGGCCGTAACCCGCTGCACGATAGGATGGATGACGAACGACCGCGAATTATGTGGGTGGGTGGCACAATTTCATCAGGTCAAATTTCAGTCCTTTGGCGCTCCAAATTGTTTGCCGGTCCAGTCTCGAGGACACTCAGACATCTCAGAAATTATATAGCGCAAACAATCACATAAGAGTGCCCAGTTTCATCCTGTCCTTCAGGCGCTTGCGCGCGATGTAGCCCGCATCAAGGAAGGCTTGCAGGTTTGATGCGCCGAGGAGGGAGTTGGCACAGAAAAATCAAATTTCCGATCGGTGTTGCCCCGGTGTTCCTCTGACAGATTTTCGAGGAAGCTCAAAAAAAGGCAGCTTATACCTCGTCATCGAGAAACTGACTCACGAGGGGTTTTCAACCGGCAGCGGCGTGATTCACCATGGCGAACAATGGAGAGTCGCCATGGCCGCCCCGGTTGTCCTTCGAGCGGATTTTGATGGGTTGCAGCTTCGCATGCTGGCGAAGCAGACCAAGGATGCCGCGTTTGCCCGTCGAATGCTGGCGCTTGCCGAGATTTACGACGGCGGCTTGCGCGGCATGCAGCCCGCATCGGCGGTGTCGGCCTGCAGACCATTCGCGATTGGGTCCTTCGCTTCAACACCAAGGGTCCCGACGGCTTGAAGGACGGCAAGGCGCCTGGCCAGCCTTCCAGGCTGAAGGACGAGCACCGGCGCGCGCTCGTTCAGATGGTAGAGGCAGGCCCAAACCCGGCCATCCATGGCATCGTGCGCTGGCGGCTGATTGACCTGGCGCAGCGGATCTTCGAGGACTATCGCATCTCGGTGACGAAGCAGATCCTGAGCCGGGAACTGCGCGCCCTGGGTTATCGCAAGCTCTCAGCCCGGCCGCGCCATCACGCCCAGGACGCGGCTGCGGTGGTCGCTTTTAAAAAGACTTCTCCGCCGTCGTGGAGGCCGTCGCCGAGTGGTCTGCCCCCTGAAAAGTGATCCTCCGTGAAGTATGGGCTTATGAGCCTGATGGAGGACTGCGCAATGCCGAGGAAAAGACACAAGGCGGAAGAGATCGTCGCGAAGCTACGGCAAGTCGAAGTGCTTAGCGCGCAAGGGCGACCGGTCGCGGAGGCGATCCGCTCGATAGGGGTGACGGAAGTTACATACTATCGATGGCGGTCGGAATACGGCGGCCTGAAGGGCGATCAGGTGAAGCGGCTGAAGGAGCTGGAGGCGGAGAATACGCGGCTCCGTCGAGCGGTGTCCGATTTGACGCTTGAGAAGCTGATCCTGAAAGAGGCTGCCTCGGGAAACTTCTGAGCTCCGCGCGTCGTCGCGCCTGCGTGGAGCATGTGATCGCCGAACATGGCGTTTCCGAGCGGTTCGCTTGCCGGGTTCTCGGTCAGCATCGCTCCACGCAGCGCAAGGTTCCGACCAAGCCCGATGACGAAGCGGCATTGATCGCCGACATCACGGCGCTCGCCATCCAGTACGGCCGCTATGGCTACCGCCGCATCACGGCGATGTTGTGGGAGCGAGGCTGGAAGGTCAACGTCAAACGGGTCGAGCGGATCTGGCGACGCGAGGGGCTGAAAGTTCCGGCCAGACAACCCAAGCGCGGGCGTCTCTGGCTCAATGACGGCTCGTGCGTCCGGCTGCGCCCGCAATGCCCCAACCACGTCTGGTCCTATGACTTCGTCGAGGACCGCACTCATGATGGCAGGAAATATCGCATGCTGAATATCATCGACGAATTTACCCGCGAATGCATCGCGATCAGGATTAACCGGCAGCTGAAGGCAGCGGACGTCATCGACGTTCTCTCGGACCTCTTCATCTTGCGAGGGGTTCCGATCCACATTCGTTCCGACAACGGCCCGGAGTTCATCGCCAAGGCGTTGCGTGACTGGATTGCCGCCGTCGGCGCGAAGACCGCCTACATCATGCCGGGCAGTCCCTGGGAGAACGGCTATTGCGAGAGCTTCAACTCGAAGCTGCGCGACGAGCTTTTGAATGGTGAAATCTTCTACACTCTCAAGGAGGCGAAGGTCGTCATTGAGCGATGGCGACGCCACTACAACACCGTGCGCCCGCACTCATCGCTGGGCTACAAGCCGCCAGCCCCGGAGACCCTGCAATGGCCGGCTTCGCAATCCGGACCAGCTTCGCCCGCCACGCCAGCAATAGCGCCAGGGCCGACAATGCACTAACATTCAAACTGGATCACCCCATGGGGGCAGGCCACTGCTAAGGGCGTTTGGATCGATCTGTTCCACGCGCTTGCGCAAGCAGGCGGGCCGCCGGCGCAGGTCCTCATCGACTCCTCGGCGGTCAAGGCGCATCGCTCGGCCAGTGGCGGCAAAGGGGGGAGAAGAATCAGGCCATCGGCCGTTCGCGCGGCGGGCGCACAACCAAAATCCACGCATTGACCGATGCGGACTGCCGCCCGCTGTCTTTCATGCTCACCGGCGGCCAAATCGCCGATTGCTCGGCGGGCGCGGAGCTTATCGCGCGACTTCCTCCTTGCGAAATCCTCCATGGCGACAAGGGCTACGACGCAAATGCGATCCGTCGGCAGGTCGAGGAGCGCGGAGCTATGCCGAATATCCCGCCCAAGGCCAATCGCAGGTGGAAGAACTGCTTCTCGCCCTTCCTCTATCGAAACCGCAACGCCATCGAACGCATGTTCTGCCGCCTGAAAGACTTCAGGCGCGTGGCTACGCGCTACGACCGAAACGCATTAAACTTCCTCGCCACAGTCTGCATCGTAAGCGCCAAGCTGGACCCATATGGCGGAGCGTCTGACGAGCAGGTATTTATGCGGGAGCTGCAATAAATGCTGGTTTGAACTTCTATGTCTGCGCATAGGTCTAGGGATAGAAGCTTCCATATGATCGAGGTGCTTCCTGATCGTCTTGAGGGAGCACCGTCGCAGCTGCGGCGGCGATGGTCGGACGAGATCAAAGAACAGGCCGTAGCTGCATCTCTGGTGCCTGGAGCGAATGTCTCGGCGATCGCCCGAGGCATCGGCATCAGTCCCGCGCAGCTTTTTGATTGGCGGCGCATGGCCTTACGTAAGGGATCGGCCAGCCTGCCAGCGCCACCGGCGGATGCATCTCTTGAAGTCACGCAGCCCACGCCTTGCGTTATCGAAATTGTTGTCGGCGGCGTTGTCATCCGCGCGGATGCGACGGCCGACGAAACACATTTGCGGCGCGTGATCCGCGCGGTTCGTTCGGCATGATCCCATCGGGCGTCAAAGTGTTTCTGGCAAGTCACCCGATCGATTTTCGCAAGGGCGTAGACGGTTTGCTGTCCCTGGTCCGTGACAGCGGCAGCGATCCATTCGATGGCGCGCTTTACGTCTTCCGTGCAAAAAGGGCCGACAGAATCAAAATTGTATTTTGGGATGGATCCGGCGTTTGTCTTTATGCGAAACGTCTTGAGAAAGCGCAGTTTTGCTGGCCGAAGATCGGGCATAGCCGGATTCAACTCAACCAGGCTCAGTTAATGGCGCTGGTCGATGGGATGGACTGGAAACGCGTTCACGCGGTGGCAGTGAAACGGCCGGAGTTTGCTGGATAAAACGCCTGCGACAGAGTGAATCGGGCGTTTCAATAGGGCGGCAATCGCGGGCAAAATGTGCTCTTATGAGCCCCATGGTAGTGCCTGGCTCCAAGCTCCCCGACGACGTTGATGCGCTCAAGGCCATGGTGTTGGCCATGACTGAAAAAGCGGCTCGCGCGGAAGCTCTTGAAGCCGAAGTTGCCGATCTCAAAGCCTTGAATGCGAGCGCCGACGAACGCATCGCGCGACTGACCTCCATCCTCAAGGCATTGGAACGGGCAAGGTTCGGGCGCCGCTCCGAGAAGCTTGGCTCGAAAGCTCTTGATGACGAACAGAGTGCCTTCGTCTTCGACGAGATTGAAACGGGGATCGGAGCCATCCAGGCCGAACTCGACAAGCGGCCCAGTCCCGATAAGGCCAAACGAGCCGCACGTCCCCGCAAAGGTTTTGCCGCCCATCTCGAGCGGCTCGAAATCGTCATCGAACCGGACACTCTTCCCGAGAATGAAGGCAAACAGAAGATCCTGATCGGCGAAGATGTCTCCGAGCGGCTCGATGTCACGCCGGCCAAGTTCCGCGTCATCGTCACGCGCCGGCCTAAATACGCATTCAAGAATGAGGATGGTGTCATCCAGGCTCCAGCGCCGGCCCATATCATCGAGGGCGGCGTTCCGACGGAAGCTCTCCTGGCGCTTATTGCCGTTTCCAAATATGCCGATGGCCTGCCGCTTTACCGGCAAGAGGCCATCTACACGCGCGACAAGGTGGAACTCAATCGCGCCCTGATGGCCCAATGGATGGGCCGGCTCGGGTTTGAACTTGAGATCCTCTCTGAACACGTCCTCACCCGGATCAAACAGGCGGAAAGAATCTTCGCCGACGAAACGACCTTGCCGACCTTGGCGCCCGGTTCCGGCAGCACAAAGACAGCCTATCTCTGGGCCTATGCGAGAGACGATCGCCCCTTTGGCGGCAGCGGCCCGCCGATGGTTGCCTATCGCTTCGAAGATAGCCGGTCTGGCGATTGTGTCGCCCGTCATCTCGGTGGTTATAGGGGCATTCTGCAGGTCGACGGATATACGGCCTACAATCGCCTCGCGAGGCCAGACCGCGGCAATGACGCCGTCACGCTCGCGGGATGTTGGAGCCATGTCCGGAGACGATTTTACGAACTGCACGTCAATGGCAGCTCCGAGCTTGCCACGGCTACGATTGAACGCATGACCCATCTATGGGAGGTCGAGGAAAACGTCCGGGGCAAAGAGCCAGAAGTGCGCGCTGCGGCCCGGCAAGAAACTGCGGTGGCGATCGTCGCTGATCTGTTCAGGCTTTGGCAAGATGCGCTCCCACGTATCTCCGGCAAGTCTAAGCTCGCCGAGGCGATACGTTACGCCATCTCACGCCGGGCGACGCTCGAACGCTTCCTGAATGATGGCCGCATCGAGATCGACTCCAACATCGTAGAGCGTGCAATCCGGCCGCAAACAATCACACGAAAAAACTCACTCTTCGCCGGCAGCGATGGTGGAGGCCGTACTTGGGCATCCATAGCCACATTGCTGCAAACTGCAAAAATGAACGACATCGATCCTCAGGCCTGGCTCACCCAGACACTCGAGCGCGTCGCAAACGGCTGGCCCAATGCCGAAATCGATGCCCTCATGCCCTGGAAATACGCCGCCTGAACGGCCTCGGCTAAGCGCTTACTCTGCATCGCCGCTACCGTTTGCTACTGGTTGTGAGTCTGGACCCTAGTTTGACGCCGCCGCGCGGTCGAGCTTTATTCATGTCTGCACCCAACCCGCGCGGCCCCCCTGCCGGTCTTGAGTCGTCCCTGAACAAGCATTCCCCCTGAATTACTCATGGGGCAGATTGCCTGCAAAATCAGAACGTTGGAGGCGGAGATGCCAAGTGTGGAAGAACGTTGGGGCGATATAGATTGGTCTCGGATGTACGATCCGAGCAAAGTAACTGAAATAGTATCTAGCAAGACCATTAACAACTGGGCGAAAATACACCCTTTGACAATAATCCCCAATAGAATAGATTAAACTTTAATTCCTGTAGATTTGAGTATGTTCCGATTGGTGTCTATTACTACGGTCTCTCCCGGGGTTAAGGTCGTACCACATTCACACGACGAACCTGTATTCCGTCTTTTTTTAAAAGGCTCTGTCATGCTTAATGGCGTTCGCTACGAAGCGGCGGATTGGGTTCTCATACCGAAGGATGCAGAGTCGAACTTGAAACAGAAGAGGGCTACACAGCGCTAGTCAATTATGGGATGAGATGTGGAGCACCTCCCAATGACGATGTTCTTTCGCCATCAAGAACTAAGCCCGAGCATGACTAGCACAAGCATCTCTCGTCGCATCGCCTAGCTGAATCTAGTGACAAGGACTTTTTAGGGCACGAAACATACGAGTATGACTGCTCCTATGTCGCTATACCGAAGTGAGGTCATGGGAGTAGCATTAGGGCCCAGACCCATAAAATGGTTGGCGTGAGAGGCGGGTTGTGATTCACAGCTTCCGAAAGGAAGCGACTATGAATCGGGATCAATTCTGGCTGACGGACGCGCAGTTCGCGAAGATCGCGCCGCATCTTCCCACGGACACGCGCGGCAAGGCGGGCGTCGATGATCGCCGGGTGATCAGCGGGATCATTCATGTGCTGAAATCTGGCGGACGCTGGATTGACGCGCCGCTGGAGTACGGGCCAAAGAAGACTCTCTACAATCGCTACGTTCGCTGGGCTGCTAAGGGCGTTTGGATCGATCTGTTCCACGCGCTTGCGCAAGCAGGCGGGCCGCCGGCGCAGGTCCTCATCGACTCCTCGGCGGTCAAGGCGCATCGCTCGGCCAGTGGCGGCAAAGGGGGGAGAAGAATCAGGCCATCGGCCGTTCGCGCGGCGGGCGCACAACCAAAATCCACGCATTGACCGATGCGGACTGCCGCCCGCTGTCTTTCATGCTCACCGGCGGCCAAATCGCCGATTGCTCGGCGGGCGCGGAGCTTATCGCGCGACTTCCTCCTTGCGAAATCCTCCATGGCGACAAGGGCTACGACGCAAATGCGATCCGTCGGCAGGTCGAGGAGCGCGGAGCTATGCCGAATATCCCGCCCAAGGCCAATCGCAGGTGGAAGAACTGCTTCTCGCCCTTCCTCTATCGAAACCGCAACGCCATCGAACGCATGTTCTGCCGCCTGAAAGACTTCAGGCGCGTGGCTACCCGCTACGATCGAAACGCCATAAACTTCCTCGCGACAGTCTGCATCGCCGCTACCGTCAGCTACTGGTTGTGAGTCTGGACCCTAGTATTTTGTCCCTCCCAAACTTCGGCGAAAGGGGAGGCATCATCTGCACACCGTCCTTTTCAAAAATCGCGTGAATCAAAATGCCGGCGGCCGGATTGGAAAGCTTCGCAACTGTGTCAGGTTCAGCTCGAAGATACACGTCGGCGCGTTGATACATATAATAATTACTTATATCCACGCCCGTCGATCCGTTAGATGTCAGCAGCAGCTTTGGCTGATCGCCGCTGATCACGCCGACGAGGACCGACATAGTGGGCAGCCTTCGAGTACTGCCGTCTTCCTTCTTCTGCCACGACTGGAAACGGGAGCCCGTCACGACCGACACATAGTGGGTGAGTACGCTCGTATCGGTACCCGCGTTTGTCGTCACGGCGCACTGATACAACAAGATAATGTCGACCGGTTCCTCGGGATACTCCCTAAAGTACCAGTCTGCCCACACGTGGCACTTCGCGATCGATGCCGTATTTGACAAGCGAAGAATGATCATCCGGCAAAAGTCGCCGGTCTCGTTCTTCGTGTGCTTGTACAGGTTTTCGCAGCCTTTGCGTATAGCGTCGTTGAAATTGGCCTGCTCGTTGGGCGCAATAGGGGCCATGACTCGGCAGCATGAGCTCACGCCAAAGGCGCTTAGGGACGGGTACTGAGGCGCCATGCCCTTGATCTGGATAGTGAAGGGCCTATCAAGCTCGCCGCCCATTTTACCCGCCTTTAAGTCCTTCAGGCAGTTACCGATATCTGTTTTCAAAGTGCCAAAAGCCGCTGCATTCATTGGCGCGTGCGCCAGCACGTTAATTTCGGCGTCATTGAAGCCTTGGGCCGCGAGCTGAGCCTTGAATTCTGCATCGAAAGCGGCACTCTCCTTCAAGAAATCTTGTTCGGGGCGAGACTGTCCATGATTCTTGATCGACACGAAGACACGAGACTCGTCTCTCAGGACAAGCGTTCCGTCAAAACCAGGCATTCCTTCGGGCGCGGGGGTGACCCGACAAAATTGTCGAGAGAAGAGGTTGAGCGCCAAAATTTCGAAGACCGCGCCCGTCGACTGGCCCGCATCTCCCGTTTTGATGGCATGCACTTGGCCTGCCAGCCAAGAAGGAGATTCCTTGTGAAGCCGCTCGACGGCGTCTCCAAAATTGAGAAGTTCAATGCATGCGAGACCGTCCTGACGCCGCCACAGAACCTGCAACGGATGCGTGCCCTCGGCTTCGAGCCATGCCTCTTCAAAGGCAAGCGCTAATGCTGCCAGCTTCGCCTTCAGTTCGGCTTCCGCCCCCTGAACCGGGCATTGCCGCGTCGACAGATAATCCTTCGTCATTCCCATCAGCCTAAATTTTCTGTGAGAACACCACGCTTTTCGAGCATCACGCCCGCGGGACCCGAACTGAGCGCCACCTCACGGCCGGTCTCGGCCGAAAAGCGCTTCAAGACCGCGCCGAGTGCGCCTTTCATGCTGGCCGCCGAATAGACGATGAGCGCTTTCGGCGCGTCGGCGGCTTGAGCGACAGCCGAACCGGCGAGCAGTAGAACCGTACCGAGTGATGACCAACGGAGAAGCATCGAAGGGCGACTCGATGAACGGTGATGTCGGCCTGCGTTTATCCCTTTGACGTGCGCAACGCCATGCCGTCCGCTTTCGAGGCGCCCCGCGAAAGTTTGAATGACCGTCTTGGCCGCGAATCGGACCTGTCTTTCGCCACACTCAGGAATCTATAGGCGAAACAATGACATAGCGGTGCCCAGTTTCATTCTCTCGGGCGCGCCAAATTTCCACCACACCAGAACAAAACTGGGCACTCCGGCCGGAGCCGCCCCGCCGCCCATCACAAGACGCTCCAAAACGTCGCGTCGCCCGCGGATGCGGATTTCCGCGTCTTCGACCTCGACCTGGTCGATCAATAGCGCGCAGGTAGGAGCGGCGGAACGGTATGGGTCCGCTGGTGACGTTGGTTCGCATGACGCCCGCGAAGGCGGCGATCCTGTCTTCCGCGATCCGCGTCTCCGGGCGAAGTTGAGAGAAGGCGCGGTCCAGCGCGGCCTTGGCGTGGTCGCACTCAGCTTTCAGCGCCGCGACGCGTTCCTTCAGCGTCGGATCGGCGAAGCCGGCGACGCTGTTTTCGATTGCCTGATAGAGGCGTGACAATCGGGTATCCGCGTCCGCAACCTTGTTTTGCAGCGCCGTCATGCGGTGGGCATGATCGTTGTTGCGCGGGGCCTGCCGTTCGAGGAGTCCGCCGAGAAGGGCGCGCATACGGTCGCGCAGGAATCAAACCGCCCCTTTCGGTACGCCGAGCAGGTCTTAGTGCCGAACGATTTGTCCAAGCTCTTTCAAAGTTGAGGTGACGAGTGAAATCGATATCGCCCCGGCCTGGTCGATCTCCATCAGGTAGGCGGAGGGCAATTGGATATCCTTCGCGAGCGGCCCCTCGGCTGGATGATGCAGCGAGCCGCACGAGATAACGAGAGGTCCGCCCTTTGGATCTCCGTCGACATCATTTAAGTATCTTGCGACAAAGGGCATGTGGAGATGGCCGTTGACCGTGGCCGCTACGTTGTTGCGCCTTGCGAAGGCGAGTACATCGCCGGCATCCAGACAACGGAGATACCAGATTGCCGGTCCTCCCGATGGTAGAAGTAAATGATGATGAAGCACAACAACGGCAACATCGCCTGGCTTCCGAGCCGCCTTAAGCAGATTTTCTGCTTTGCGCAATTGGTCGGGTCCCACATATCCCAACGCGTTGGTGGCAGGTCCGGAACTCTCGCGGCCGTTGCTGTTGAGCAAGACCAGTAGTATCTGGTCGATCCGCACCACGCTCGGAAAGCCGTTTCCAACGTTTTCGGGCATCGCGATGCGCCCGAGGTTCGACATGACTTCTTTCTCTGAGTACGAAGGCCCACGACTGGGCGCGTTATAATTGGCGAAGTGGACGTCATGATTTCCGGGGATCGCGAACACGGGAACGCACAAGCGCTTCGTAACGGATCCAACGCGCTCCCAGGCTGCCGGATCGCCGGTGTCGGTGACGTCGCCCACCAAGACTACCGCGGTGGGCTTGCTCTTCTGAACGAAATCTAACATTCGCATCAGGGTGATCTGAGACTCCACTTTGCTGAGCATGACGGGCCTACCGTGGGAAGCGACGTGAAGGTCGGAAAGGAATAGTAGCTTCGTGGCGGCGCTGGATGTCGGCGAGCTTGTGTCGTCTGCGGGGTAGCTCGCGGATATCGGATGGCTTGAAGCAAACGCTCGCCGTTCGGGCCAGATGTAGACCCACGAAACGGAAACCAAGGTCCACAAACTGCGCAAGAACTGCCTGCCCGGCTCTAGCGAGATCATTACGGATAGAAAAATGTTCCGGACCGCCCAGGGTGTGGTCGCCGCCGCAACCGTGACTTGGGCCCAGAACAGCCAATTGGGCAGCCAGGAAGGCCTATCGTGCCACAGCACGAAGGTGCACTTTGCGCTTACGAAAAGAAAGTTCGCCAAGAGGGCGGAAAGCGCCGTGAAGAGTACGAATTGCTCCAGCTGTCTGATGGTCAGAGAAATCGCGACCAGGAGGGGTTTGGACCAGACGTAAAGCCAGGAAGATGCAATGCTCAGGGCCGCGATCGCCGTGATCCCGGCAATTGCTTCGGGGGCGCCGATCTCGGAGAGATTTCGGCACAACCAGGAGAACTGGACGAAGTAGTTATCGTAGTCAGTAGGGAACAGAAAGGTGATGGCGAGCAACAGAGCGTACCATCGCGTGACCGACAGGGCGAGATTCGTCGCGAAGCCCTGCTCGTAGTTAATCGGCTTATCCGCATTGATCCCTATACGCAAAAAAGAGATCACGAGCATGAGCACGGCAACGGGTATCCATCGCCACGAAGGAATCCAATCCATCATCTTTCGGTTGTCCGTATCAGAAGCGATCGCAAGCGGCGATGAATGGCCGCGACGGACCTTATCCGATCGAGGCTCACGGTCGCCTCGCCGGCATGTTTGACTTCAGTATTAAACCGACATCGGCATTTGATCTGACAGCGCAGCCCGTCGACACAACAGCATCGGCGGCAGCGGAGGAGTTTCCGTTGAGGGTCCAACCGAACGCCTTTGAAAACAGCAGTTCTCCGTAGTTCTCCCCGTCGGGTTGTTCGCGCTGCGTACCACCTCGCGCCGACGAAGTTCCGCGAGCACATGCCGTGCAATTCGAGGAGCCTGGAAATCGGAGCATCTTTCAGGTCCGGGAGCATAGCGGGATTCGGCTCCGCATTCGAACCGGAGAAATTACATCGCACAAACAATGACATAGGAGTGCCCAGTTTCATCCTGTCGGGCGCGCCAACAATTTCAAATACTTATGTGGGCTTCGCGTGGACGGCATTTTTCCACACGGGGCAATATCCGGGGCAACAGAAATCATTAAATTTCGTTAAGGCTTGCCGGATGCTACGCACGCTTCCCTCCAGTGCGGCCCAGTTCCTGAGTCTACCGGCGCCTGTCTAGTCCCAAACAGACAGGACACGCTTCGGCTGGGAAGCGCCGTCGCGGCTCATCGGCTCGATCAAATCATTGAACGCTTCCGGCGGTTGGCGAAAAACAAAGCATCAGCTTCAGTCAGCAGATATGACCGTTATGATATAACATAATATGCTTGAGTAAAAGCAATTCGCAGCGGGGACAAAGATTACAAACGTAACATATTTCCCTTGGTGGTGACATTTCTGGGTAGCATCCTTCCTCCGAAAGCTACGTTCGGCGTAGAGCGTTTGTTTCAATAAAAATACAATAGAATTTAAGCCAGCCAGTTATCGATGCTGCCAATGCAACTCTTGCTGCTGCGATCTGTGCAGGTGCTGCGGCATTTTTACACTGTGTATCCATTTGGCCACAATGACCGAGATTCTCACTTACGTGAAGTTGAAGTGACGACCATTGTTTCTTAACTTGAATTGGTTCAGTGGTGAGTCGGGATCTACTAAGGAGAAATTATGTTCAGACGTATTTTACTAGCTTCAGTCGGCGCCGTGGCGCTAGCGAGCTCCGCTCTTGCAGCCGATCTTCCGTCGCGTGCGCCGCCGCCAGTCTATCTGCCGCCGGCGCCGATCTTCACCTGGACCGGCATCTATATCGGCGGTCAGGTCGGATACGCCTGGGGAAATCAAAACATCAGCTCCAGCAGCCCCTTCGGTTTCGATAGCTTCAGTTCAAACAATGATGGGGTCATCGGCGGCGCGCATGTCGGCTATAACCTTCAGCTGAGCCAGTTCGTCATTGGTCTCGAAGGCAGCGTCGATGGCTCGAGCCTGAACAAGAGCATTACCCGCGGGGGATTCGTACCAGTCACCTATAGCGCCAACCTCGGCGTTCAAGGTTCCGTCCGCGGCCGCGTCGGCTATGCCTGGGATCGCGTTTTGTTGTACGCCACCGGCGGCGTCGCCTTTGGTGGAGTCGACAGCAGCATTTCGTCTCCATTTGGCTTCGACAGCGCGTCGTCCACCCGCGTCGGCTGGACAGTCGGCGGCGGTCTGGAATATGCCATCACCAACAATTGGTCGATCCGGGCCGAATATCGCTATACCGATTTCGGTCACTCCTCGATCTTCGCGTCCAATTCATTCAACGAACCCGGTATCGGCGGCGGCGGTTTCTCCAATCGCCACATCGTCGAGAACCAGGTGCAGGTTGGCTTCAGCTACAAGTTCGACACGTTTGCGCCGCCCGCGCCGATTGTCGCCAAGTACTGAGATCTAGATCGTTGTCTTTTCTTCAGGGGAAGCAGGAAGGCTCGGCCGAAATGGCGGAGCCTTCTTATCTGAAGCTCTTGGGCGTTTCTTCCCCGTTGGTTTGACCAGGGTCAAGTTTCGCACTGGTCAAAAAAGGCGAGGTCTCCAAAGCCCCGCCGAGAGCCGGGCCGTTTCGCCACCCCCTTGAGCTTCTCCTTTCAGGTTATTCGAGGCCCAACGATCGAGACCGGTAGCTTTTGTACGGCTGCCCCCGCCGCTCTCTCCGGGCCGGCGGGGGTTCTCGTTCAAAGAGCTCGATTCTCAACGTGGCCCGCGTGCTCGTTCCCGCGCCGCACCTTCTGTCTGCTGAGCATTAGCGCCAGGTACGCGTCCGTTCGAGGTCATCCGTGATCCGAGAGGCCGGAGCCAATGAGCCCATGATAGGTTGCATCCGAACTGCCTCTGTTGTGATGGGCTATGAATCTAGCGACGGGAGCAGTTCGCGATTCAACAGGCTTTCAAGTTCGCCGTCGGCGGCTTTTCTCCGATTCTGTTCCACGTTTTCGACGTAGAAAGCCAGGAGCAGGGACAGAACGCCGCTACCGATCCAAAAGTAATCTAACCACGGCGCCGGATCGTCGGGTGGCCCTTCCGACCATCCTCCAAGGTCGAATAGCCCCGCAGCGATGCTCAAGATGAAAAAGAGGGTCGACGCGACCTCTAAGATTGCAGCTGCACCGAAATATGGCATGGCCTGTCCCTTCGATTTCCTTCGATTTTGCAACCTACCGTTGTCGGAAATTTGCACTCGCAGCGTTATCGCGGTTTGCCTTTCAAAGGTCGTTTCTTGCCCACCTCTCGGGCGGCTGTAGAGCTTCCCAAAAGATGGCGGCAAGTTGCGCGCGAAATCCGCAGCCATACTTTCAGCGAAATCCTGAGCGAATTCCGTTTAAGGATCGAAAGGGCGTTCAATGGAGATAAACGACGGTGGCGCGAAATACGGAGACGTCACCAGTCACGTGCTATCGTCGTCGTCCAGGCGGGAGTGGTCCGGCCTGTACACCGAATTAAGAGCGCACAGCGATTTTTACCTTCCGTCGTTCGTTCAAAAGACGACGGAAGTCGCCCTGCTACTCCGAGGCGGTGGCAAGGTCACGCACCGCATTAATGGCGACCTGCACAAAACCAGCGGTGCTCCCGGTGTAATTTGGCTGTTTGGCGACAAGGCGTCAGTCGATTTCCTCCATGCATCTCACGCATTCTCGGGAGGCTCACAGGTCATTCACCTCTACCTCAACCCCGAGCTTTTTTCGTCCCAAGCTCTTGGCGACGCAGCCGATGAATCACTCGAAGCAGATCTCAAATCCTTCGGCGGATTCCGCGATCCGCTCATCGAGCAGATCGGCCGCGCGATCGTCGCGGAAATGGAAGCCGAAACCTCGTCCGGAAAACTCTTCGTCGAAGCGCTGACCAGCACGCTCGCGGCGCGCCTGCTGCATAGCTACACATGGTCAGCAGGCGATCGCTCACCCGCGCTCAGCGTCCCTAAAGGACTCGACAGCCAGCGCCTGCGCAGAGTGTTGGATTTCATCGAAGCCAACCTGGAGGGCGACCTCACCATAGAGCGGATGGCGTCGATAGCGTGCCTCAGCCGCTTCTACTTCGCCCGCGCATTCAAGGCATCCACTGGTCAATCGCCCCACCAGTATGTCAGCGTCCGACGCCTGGAACGCGCTAAATCGCTCATTCTCGGCGCCGACCGCTCGCTAGCCGACATTGCCGATAGCCTGAACTTTTCTTCCCACGCTAATTTCACCAGGGCCTTCCGCCGCATCGTCGGCCAGACTCCCTCTCAGTTTCGTCGAAGCGGCCTCGCCTGATCGCTGCTGAAAATTAGCGCCAGCTGCCGTCCTTTCGAGGTCATGGCGACCCAAATCCGAATGCGCGCCCATAGCGTGCGGTGCAGCGATAGGGCTACGCAGTCTCCTCTTTCACGGCGGCGAACGCCGTGCTCAGCGCGGCCGGGGAATTCTAAGACCGAGCTCGTGGCCGATGCCACTGGCAGAATTAACAGTTGCTGCAAATTCTGTTTTCAAGATGCTCGTCTCGATCGCGGATCGTGCGATGCGTGAGCGTTGGGGCCTTGGAGTCCCCACGGCGCGGCGTAGTCGCGTCCGCCGCGGCCAAATACTCTAGCTTCATTGATTCTTCAGCGCTTTGATAGGAAGGAGGGACCGCAGGCGCAGTCGTAGTTGTTTCCGCATGAGCTGACGCGCTCACTATAATGCCCATGAGGACCAATAGGTTGATTTTGGCCATGGCCTTCTCCTGTCCTGTGGTTTTTGACCAGGGGAAGGTGCAGAGATCGGGTTACGGCGCGATTTCAGCGTTGGAGAATAGCGTTACAGCGATAACGCTCACTTGATGCGCCGCCGTCGCATTCGCCGACCGACGCGTCTTCGAGGGCGTTGGAGATGTCTGTGCCGATCTGACTAAGACTGCGTCATCGGTGGCAGCCCTCCCCGGGATGCTGTTCCGCGGAGACGCATCGCTACAGCTGCGAGGGCGTCAGCCAAGACGAACTGACGGTGGTAGTTGCGACTTCGCCGGAGTGACGCTAACGGCGTCCCACAAAATGTCGGCGCGCGCCCCCTCAAAACGCCGGGCGAACGGCGAGGAATGGGTCTGGGCCTTAATCGACCGGTCTTCCCCGTCGAGCCGCCGCGCATAGAAAATCGAGCTCGCCACGCAAAAAGCAGTCATCAAGGGGACTGTTCCGCCGAGGAATCTGGTCGGCTGAACGCATCTCCCCTTCTATAGATACCCAGCTCCTGTGCCGCCCTGAACTCGCAAGTTCTCGCGCGCGCCTGACCACCCGCTGACGCTCAACGGCCGTGCGCATCTGCTCACCCTCCTTGTGGTGATTACATTGGCGTTAACGCAATTCCCCTCAATGCAGATGCGCTAGATCCGGATTTTTTTGCTGTGAATTCCAGCGTCGTTTGCCGCCATTTGCTGGCGGGCGATCGCTCCGCCACGCCAATCTCCACGCAGGATCGGCGGGATGCATTTTTCGCCGTCTGACTGGCCCAGCTAACGCTTCTGCAAGCGAAACTCCTTGCCAGTCAGGCCAGGCAGCACGCGACTGAGGTTCGAGTCATCGATCTCGGCCGCCGAACCTTTAATTGGATAGCCATCGATTATGTCCCGAATGGCTTCGAGCGTGCCCATCCGCGTGCTGTAAAGGTAGCAGCTCTTGATTGGGCTCCATTTTTTATATCGATAGACGGTAATTTTGGCCATGGCCCGCACCGAGCTTCGGTTGCTCCACCCCGTTTCAGAGGATACGGCGTTTACTTCAGGTTGCAATAAATTTTTTGCGTAAAAACTATTATCTTTGGTTGTAATATCAAAAGATATTTTCCGCCCGAGTTTTACGGTTCGGATCGGCCATTTGCGCGAGCGCGAGCGGCCAAATCTCCCGTTCGGCCTGAGCTAAAGGGAACATTCAGTTAAGAGGCGCAGCTGAATTTGGCGGCTTCGACGACGCTGTGGCGCGCGGAGAGGATTGCGGGTCGATCTGCACGGTGCCGGTCATGCCGGCGACCAGCGGCACATCGCTCGGCGGTTTATCAATCCGGATATGCACCGGCACGCGTTGCGCCAAACGCACCCAAGTGAAAATCGGGTTGACCGAAGCAAGACCAGCCGAATCCGGATCGACATTTGCATTGCTGATGCCGCGAGCGATGCCGTCGACATGGCCAAGCATGACCTCATTGGAGCCCAACAGCTTGATTTTGGCCGGGTCGCCATCGCGGATCGACCGGAGATTTGTCTCCTCGAAATAGCCATCGACCCAGAATGAATCGGCGTCGATAACCGAAATCGTCGTCTCTCCGACTTTGGCGTAATTGCCGAGCTGCGCGAGAAGATTGGTTACGTAGCCGTTGACCGGAGAGCGGATCCGCGTCCGCTCGAGGTTGACCTTGGCGCGGTCCAAGTTGGCCAACGCCTGCTGATAGACGGCCTGGGCGCTCAACGCGTTGCTGGCGTAGATCTGCTGCTCTTCGACCGAGGTGGACAGCGTCGTTAACTTCTCGCGGCGCGCCGCCTCCGTGCGTTTGTTTTGCCACTCTGCATTGGCCTGATCCAACGCCGCCTGCTCCAACTGAACCGCTATGGTGTAGTCGGTCGGGTCGATCACCATCAAGAGGTCATTCTTATGCACGAACTGATTGTCGGACACTGGAAGTTCGACAATGCGTCCGGCCACTTCAGGCGCGATCGTCACGACATAGACCCGCACTCTGCCATCGCGCGTCCAAGGCGTCGTCATATAGGCCTGCCACATTGCATAGCCCAGCGCGCTGGCGAGCGCGACGACGCAGAACGTTATTAGAACAGGAACGACGCGCCGATGCGCCTTCGTCGCGTTGTGGGCCGGGGCGCCATCGCGAACGCTTGCTTTGGGCGAGGCCCCGCCGCGGCCGTCGCCGTCTGTCGTCATCGGATCAGATCTCAAATTTACATCGGCCATCGTAGTTTCAACGGGCGACCAACAGGACGATAGACGAAAGCACAATCATGTAGACCGCGAACATGAACAAAGCAGGATGCCACACATGTGGCAACAGGCCGAAATGGTCCGCTATGTGCTGCAGCGGAACAAAAATGAGCCAAGCCGCCGCTATCATAATCGAGATCGGCGCGACGCAGACGCCGAATAAATCGATCTCGGTGAATTTCATTGGAGCGCTCCATCGAAGTAGGGCGCATGTTGAGCAAGCGCTTCCGACAAGGCGCAAATGCGCCCGCGCGCCCGAAGCGCGCGCGTCGCCGCCAGCCCCGGCGCCGCAGCGAGCGCGCGATCGAGATCCGCAAGGCTTTTGATCGCAGCCTCGCTATCGCCTCGCGCTAAGGCGTCAAGAGCTGGATCGAGACTGGAGCTCGCGGCAAATTGGGGAATGATGCGGCGAAGCCAGATAATCTCTTCCCCCGCCGAAAGAGCAGTCGCGAGCCGCGCGACTTGCAGCGGGTCGGCTTGCGTCGGCAACGCAGATAGACGGCTGTAGACCTTGCCGGCCCAGTCCTCCGTCGACGGAAGCGGGCCCGTCGCGAGGCGCCGCAGATCCCCTAGAGTGAGCGCCAAGAGCCGGCGAACGCGCGTCGCGGGAGATAATTGCGGCAGCAGATGCAGCGCCAAAACTCCGGCTCCCGTTCCGGCGACGATGGCGACCGCCGCGTTGCTGAATTGCTGGATATCGTAGCTCATTGGATTGGCGGGCGCGAGGATAGGAATGAAGTTCGCCGTCACGGCCGTGAACATTGGCCCCCGCCACAACTGAAGGGCGGCGGCAGGCACAAGCACAAGACCTATCGCGATGCTGAAGCCAGGGAAAGTCACCACATTTGGCAATATCGCAAACAGCACGATCCCGGCAAGAATTGCCGTCACGCCTGTGCCAAGCATGAAACTCATGGCTACCGGGCTGGCTTGATCGCCCCTTGTTGGGAACAATATGACGACAATCGCGGCGAAGGCCAACGCCAGGGCGCCGCTCGGCCATGCGGTTGCTATCCAAAAAAGCGCGGCCGCCGCCATTGTGGCGATCACCCGAATCCCATTGATGAGGGGAGGAAGCAAATCAGGCGTCCGCACGCGGGCCAGACGTGTGACAGCCTGAGCGCTGGCCGGATCAGTCAACAGCGCAAGCCCGTTGAACAAATGCGAAATGCCGAGCAGCCCAGCTGCGGTCTGATCAGCCAGGAGCCGCAACGATGGAGCATCGGCGGGCAGCGTAATCAGCGCTCGCGCTGCGGCCCGGCAAACTCGACGAAGATGCGAGGGATCGGCCGCCCAGAGAGCCGCGTCGCCCGGCGCCGGCGCCGCAGATAATTCCTTCGGGACATATCCCAAAATCAGCTCGCCCTCGCGCCGATCCTGGTCGATTGGCAGCCGCTCCAGATGGCCGGCGATCGTGCGCCAACGCGCGACCGCATCGAGCGACCCGTCCACAGCAGCCTGCAATACCCGCGTGCGGTAACGCAGGTCTGAAGCCTCTCCGATCGCTTCGTCGATAGCCGCATCGAGCCCGCTGATGCGCTGGGTCAAATTGCGTCGAATTGGTCGCGCCTGCGCCTGCTCGGGTCCAGCGAGCAAGAAGCTTCCGGCCAGCCCTCGGGTCAACTCGGCGGCGACGCCGGCAAGCTGGGCGGCCAAGCGGCGCCGGGCGTTCCCAAAGTCAGTGCCGGCGAGCACGACGCCTGCAGAAACTATGCCGATGCTGATCTCGGTTGCGCGGGTCACGGCGAGCTGAAAGGCCTGCCCGTTCAAACCGCCGACCGCGCCAAGTTGGTCCTCGGCTATGATCACGGCCGTAAAGCCGGCCAGCGCCGCCGCGTAGGACGCGAAGTTGCGCAAGATTGTCGCGATGAAACCGCAGGCCGCGCACCAAAATGCCAGGCTGAGAAAAAAACCGAGGCGGCTTTGCGGAAAAAGCGCCGTCAGAACCACAATCGCCACGGCGCCGACAATCGTGCCCACCATGCGGAATGAGGCCTTGCGCAACGAAGCCCCAAGACTTGGCTGGCAGACGATCGCCGCCGACGTGCCAGCCCAATATGCGTTGTCGAGCTCAAGCGCGAATGCGACGAAGAGCGCGAGGCAGACAGAAGCCCAAAGGCGCAGCCCAAAAAGAACCGCCGGACCGGCGGGCCGGATCGCGCGAGCCAAACGCTGCGCGTCGGGCCAATTGATTCGACCCCAAGGCAGGTCGCGCTTCCAAAGTCCGGCTTCGATCATCCCGCTCTCCGCTATCGCGGCCTAACGCAGATTTAGCGCATTGTCGACAACAGCCTGAACCGCCTGAGCCGCGCGCGTCTACCATCGCGGGTTCGCTCAAGGCGGGCCACCGTTCGAATTGCAATTGTAACATTCTGGCAGCGTCCATAAGCGCATCGGCTAGTCCCGGACCCCGCCGGCGTCGAATGGACGCATTTCAGACCTTCGTTCGCATTGCGACACTGCGGATTCATCGCTAGACGAAGCCGGTTTCCGGGTAGCTGTTTCGCGATGCAGCCGGCGTAATGAGAGATTTTGCCAAGGATGTACAAAGATGAATTGCGTGAGGATGTAGCATCGTCCTCCCATGCCGACCGGAGCCATGTCGACCGGAGCGCGAGCGATGAGCGTAAGACTGCCAATCTAGCGGGAGCAGATCACGGACCGGCGCTCGAACGGCAAGCTGATGGAAGCGTCAGGATCTGCAGTTTCGAGCTCGCCAGTCAGCTCCTTCGCAGCGGCTGCGTCAGGCAGGCGGGCTTCAACGCCGAACTCGTCGCCCGCCTTCCCCAGAAGAATGTCTCGGTGCTGTTTAAGGATGGCGATGAGCACCGTCGGCAACGCTCGGCGGTCGCGCGCTTCTTTGCGCCAGCGGTCGTCGTTGAGCGTTACCGGCGCGTGATGACGGAGATGAGCGTCCGGCTCGTCGATCAACTCCGGCAGCGACGGCGCGCGGCGCTCGATGATATGAGTCTCGATCTTTCCGTTGCGGTGGCCGCCGAGATCGTAGGCCTCACCGACAGCTTATGCGCCGGACTCGGCAAGCGCCTGAACCGCTTTTTCACAATGGAGAGCCCCGCGAAGGTCGGATCATTTCGCGGGGCTGCATATGTCGCGCGGGCGCAATTGCACCTGCTCCTCGTCTATTTGTTGGACGTGCGGCCCGCCATACGCAGCCGCAGACGGTCGCGGCGCGAGGACCTGATATCGCATCTCATCGAACAAGGATGGTCAAACTTCGACATCCTGACCGAATGCGTGACCTATGGCACGGCAGGCATGTCTACAACGCGCGAGTTCATTGTCATCGCCGCTTGGCACCTCCTCGAGCGCGAAGATTTACGGAGACGATTCCTTTCGACCGATGATCAGGGTCGGAGCGATATTTTGGAGGAGATCCTGCGTCTCGAACCGGCGGTCGGCACGCTCTTTCGACGCACAAATGTCGCTCTGACGCTCAATGATCGCGGCCGGACGGAGGAAATTCCATCGGACACGCTCGTCGCCATCGACGTGCGGGGAGTCAACTCCGATCAAACTGCGGCTGGCGCTTGTCCCCACCAACTAGATCCTGATCGTCGCCGGCGCGGCCCCGCCGCTCATATGAGTTTCGGCGATGGTCCTCATCGATGCCCGGGGGCTTCGGTCGCGCTGCAAGAGACATCCGTTTTTCTTGATCACCTTTTGCGCGTCCCCGGCATTCGGCTCGTCTGCGCGCCAGAAATCAGCTGGAATGGCGTCACGATGGGATATGTCCTGCGCGGGGCAATTCTCGCCTTGGACTGATCGCATGGAGCCATCATGGCAGCTCGTCCTCGTTTAATTAGCTAATCCCAACGAGCGCAATTGACTGATTAGTCGACGGGGCGTTAGCGTGCGACGCGATAGGCAGCGCCGTCTTACGGGACGGGGCTAAGCGCGCCGGCCGCATCATAGCTCACGGCCTCACGGCCAGACCAAGGACCAAACTTTGTCAAACGCCCCAGACCCCTCGACGCGATATCGCCTGCGGTCGCTGAAGGACAAGGGCGCGATCGGCAAATTGGGTCTGATCGGCGCAATCATTTTGGGCGTCGTCGTATGCTTTGCCTATGTCGCCGGCTGGCTCTCGCCTAATCTATTAACGCCGGCAGGAATGGTCGATGCCTTCCAGGAGGTCAACGGCGTCCATCCCGGCTTCCGCCGCAATCACGCCAAGGGCGTTTGCATCGCGGGTTATTTCGAGAGCAATGGCCAGGGCGCGCGCTTCTCCACGGCCGCCGTCTTTCCGCCAGGCCGCGTACCCGTCATCGGCCGTTTCGCCTTCTCTGGCGGCAAGCCCTATGTACCTGACAGCCCAACGCTGGTGCGCAGTTTGGCGCTGAGCTTTCGCCCCTTCAATGGAGAGGAGTGGCGCACCGCCATGGTCAACATACCGGTTTTTACGGTTAAAAACGTAGATGGTTTCCATGATCAAATACTCGCCTCAAAACCGGACCCCGCAACGGGCAAGCCCGACCCCGCTAAGATGACGGCATTTTTCGCCGCGCACCCGGAGGCGGTCGCTGCTTCGCGGCTCATCAAGGCCAAACCTTTTTCATCCGGCTTCGCCAACGCCGACTATAATGCGCTCAACACGTTTCGTTTCATCAACGCCGCTGGCGTCTCGACGCCGGTTCGCTGGTCGGCGATCGCGGTTGAGCCGTTTGAGCCCGAGACCCCTGACCAAACCGCGACGCCGGACAAGAATTACCTCTTCGACGCCGTCATTGCGCGCATCGAGCGCGGACCGCTGCAGTGGCGTCTTGTCGTCGCGATCGGCCAAGCCGGGGATCCGACCAACAACGCCACGCTCCCGTGGCCCGAGGACCGCGAGCATGTCGATGTCGGGACGCTCACCATCGATCACGTCGAGAGCGAAGCGCCGGGCAATTGCCGCGACGTCAATTTCGATCCCCTGGTGCTGCCTGCGGGCATAGAGCCATCCGACGATCCCCTGCTCAGCGCGCGATCAGGCGCCTATTCCAATTCTTTCACACGGCGCGCGGGCGAGAAAAAAGAGCCTAGCGCGGTGCAGACCCCCGTCGCTGGCAAGGGCGCATGACCATGGCGCAATATCCGCAGTTCCCCATCTTCTCACGCATTCTGCACTGGACGATGGCGGTCATGATCATCGCCATGTTGTTCATTGGCATAGGCATGGTCGCTTCGTTGTCGGACTATCACTGGCTGATCTCGATCCACAAGCCGCTGGGCGTCCTGATCCTCATCCTGGTGGCGATCCGTCTGATCAACCGCCTTTTCAATCCCGCCCCTCCTTTACCCGAAGGGATGCCTCCATTGCTGCGCTTCGCGGCGCATGCATCGCATATCGCGCTCTACGCGTTGATGTTCGCGTTGCCGCTTGTCGGTTGGGGAATGCTATCGGCGGCGCGCTATCCCATCGTGCTTTATGGATCGCTGCAATTGCCGCCGATCCTGCCTCGTGACGCCGCTCTCTATGCAGAGCTGCGAACGGCTCATACCGTTCTAGCGTTTCTGCTATTCGCGACTTTCGTCGCTCATCTCGGCGCGGCGCTGATGCACGCGTTGATTTTCCGGGACGGCGTATTCCCGAGCATGGCCTCCTGGAAAGTTCGCGAGAGCGCGGCTGCGAGGCGCAGCGGCGATGCGCCTACCGCGTCGAATGTCTGACGATCGGCGCGAGGGGCGTTATCGCCGCGCTATCGCAACTTTACCTATCCGGCGGCCGCGAGGCGACGCTTCGGAGCGCGCCGAGCCGCGACAATCGCCTCCATTTCACTGACGAGGATGGCTGAGTCGATCTCAGCGGTCATGGCCTTTCCTAATCGGCGCGCGGCAACGCGAAAATGAGGCTCTTCGATAAGACGCTTCAATGTGGCCGCAATCTCCGTTTCGGGGGCGTTCGGCGGCAAGACAAGCCCCGCGCCCTGGGCCTCCACCCGCATTGCATTGTCGTTCTGATCGCGTCCCATCGGCATCACCAGCAGCGGCAGGCCGTGGATCAACGCGCGGCTCACCGTGCCGTGGCCGCCGTGAGTCACGACGAGAGATGCTTCTTTCATCACCAGATCATGCGGGGCGCTGTGCAGCAATGTCACGTTGTTCGGCGCATGCAGAGTCGCTCCCTCCAGCGCGGGGCCAGTTGTCGCGACGGCATCTATTTCGATCGCGCCCAGAGCGTTGACGACCCGCTGCAGCGCATCGGCTTGGTTCTGAAACGTCGTGCTGAACGACACCAAAGCGCGCGGCCGGTCCGATCCTTGCGGCCAGGGCGCGATCCATGGCTTCGACCAGCCGGGCGGATCGAGCAACGGCCCGACATACCGCACATTCTCAGGGAGGTAATCCGCCGGAAAGTCGAACGCCGAACCAATGGCCAGGAGGACGCGTTCAGGCCGGTCGTAGAGGTCCAGCACATGACCAAGGGCGTCGAGCCCAAGGCCCATGCGCGTCGCGTTCAACGCGGGCAGCCACTCGTTTAGGGTCGCTGCAAATTGCATTCTTGCGGCATCAACTTCTGCGCGAGCTTCGGGCGTGCGCGGCGACGATAAACCGCTTCCGATCGGCGGCGTCCCCGGCAGCGGCCGCAAGCTGACATGAGGCGAAAACATAGCGCATGGCATCTTCGCCGCTTCCGCAGCCATCGCGGAGCCTAACAAAATATTGTGAGCGAGAAGAGCATCTGTCGGCTCGCGCTCGAGCTCGTCCCGCGTATCCGCGGCATAGGCTGGCGCCGGTCCAAACAGGATATTATCGCAAAGGCCTCTCACTTCATCCGATGGATCGAGCTTTGCAAATTTACTCATGATGTCCGAATAGCTAGGCGCGCGCCGCCACGCGGCGAACCCGAACCCGGCCGCCTCCACCTCATCGCGCAGCTCCAGATCGGCGATGAACCGAACTCCGTGACCGGCGCGGCTCAACTGCCGCGCGGCGGTCAGCAGCGGGCCAAGGTTGCCTGCGGCGCCGAAGCAGGCCAGCAAAAAATTTTGAGACATCGGCATCTTCTCCCCATGCGGCTCGAGCCTTCGAGGAAGGCAAAGAGACTGGACATGACGAGAGGATTAAGCGCTCCAAGCTGCCGCCTCATTTCACCCGGCGGCAAAATGGCGACATTTGTAGCAGTCCCGGAGGCGGGCGGACCACGCCGTTGCGGCTCTCTGAACCGTCAATCATCATCGGTCGGCGCTGCGGGCTTTGCGGTCGGGCGCCGCCAAAGCGATCCGCGCCGTTAATTGGCTGTCAGCGGGGCCAATCGTGGCGCGGCGCAGTCTCGACGCGGCAAGCAGGAGCCGCGCCGATTTGCAGGGAGAGCAGTCACGGATCGCAATGCGTCGAACGCCGGTCCTTTGGCGATAGAGGCGAGCAACACCATCCAGACGACCGGCGCCGATTAGCGGTCCTGATTTGCCCTAACGTTGGCTCCGGTCATTCAGGCATAACTTCGGGCTTGTTCTTCGGGAACTTCGCGATTGTCGCTTCGCTCACGTTCAAGTGTTGGGCGACCAGCGCCGGCGGCGTATGGGTGACCCAATCGGACAGCGAAACATCTGCGAATTTGGGCGCTTTGAACACTTCGAGGAACTGCAGATCGGTGTCGCCGGTGTTCTTGATGTAGTGCCCGAGGTTCTTCTTCACATAGCCGACGTCGCCCGCGTTGAAATCCATCGTGACGGCGTTCGGCCCGGTGTTGAAGATCGTCATGCGACCTTTGCCTTTGATCCAATATTGCCATTCATCGGCGAAGGGATGCCAATGCATTTCCCGGATGCCGCCGGGATGCACCGTCACCAGAGCCGCAGCGACCGTCGTGGCGACGGTGAAGTTTGTGCTGTCGGCGATACGCACCGAACCGCCCTTCGTCTCTCGCGACGGAGCCATCGATCCGAGCGAGAATGTGAACGGGTGCGGCGGAGTGCCGCGTCCGCTCACCGCGGCCCGGTCGGCTTCGAGATCGCCGGGCAAATTGCCCTGGAAAATGTAGAGATCGCGCAGAGGAATGTTCGCAAAGGTGTCGGCGGGAACTCCGAAGTTTTCAGCCAGAATCTCTGGAGGCGTGTGGGTGAACCATTCATTCATCAAGAGAGTCGAGAATTCAGAGGCGTGCCCGTCATCGAAGCAGATAAGAAATTCGCAACCGTCCGAGCCAATCCCTTGCAGCGAGTGCGGCAGGCCGGCGGGGAAATACCAAAGGTCGCCCTCTTTCACGTCAGCGATATAAGGCCGGCCGAACTCGTCGAGAACGGTGATGCGGCAATTGCCATAGGTCATGTAGGCCCACTCGGCGAATTGGTGCCAGTGCATCTCGCGGATGCCGCCGGCAGTCAGCCGCATGTTGACGCCGGAGATGGTGTCCGCAACCGCAAATTCGGATTGCGTCACTTCGCGCGCCCAGCCGCCGTTTTGAATGCGCCTTGGCGCGTTGTTGAATGTCGCCCAAGGCAGCGGCATGCTGCCGACGTCGGTTGGCGGCGGGGAAAACGCCGATGGAAACTGGCCGCTGATGGTGGTGTCTTGCGAACCAGGATCTACGACGCTTCGTGGATTTGTGGCGTTGATTGCGCCTTGCGGCGGATCATTCGGATTGCCGAAGGCGATCGGCGATTTTTCCGGCGCCCCTATTGCTCCGGCCATGGACGCCGCCGTGGCGACACCCCCTACGGCAGTCGCCGCCAACACTTTGCGCCGTGAAATCATTGCTCACTCCTGTTTGATACCTTGATTCCCAAAGGCGTGTTTTCCTACTGTTTATTCCGTACGGTGGAAAGCTCGAAGTTGCGCCGCCTTTCGACTGCTCCCTGCATCCGCGGCGTCACCAAAAGGCGAGGTTCGTGGGGCGCCGGCGCGGCGGGCGCATAGTTGAGCGGCATTTCGGTCTCCGACGCTCATTCAGGCAAGTCCGCTCCGCAAAGGCGGATGATTATCGACGTTCGGCTTGACCAATTTTCCAATAGAAGCTTAACTATGAGGCAATAATAAAGCGAGGGCTTAACATTAAGCCGCCGGGACATTCCTGGATTCCCTGGGGAGGGAGCAGCAGTGCGGAACGCAGATTCTGTCTCCATGCAACCTAAACCCCTCCCCTTTGCAGCCATGCCGCACAGCGAGGACGCGGAAGCGCGGCGTGAAACGTCGGGAGAAAACCCTGCGCGACAGCCGTCGGCGTGGCGCGCGCCATCGCGGACCTTGGCGAGGCGGAGAGAGTGGCCGCCATAGGTTTCGATTGCAACCTAGGCTTGCAGTCTTTCGTAAAAGACGCCGCGCTGCAGGCTATTCGGCGCAAGGCTGCTTCTAGATGGATCAATAGGCGTCGCCACCGAAAATCATCGATGCCGGAGTCGCGGTCCTCGCCAAGGCGAATATCGACGCGTCCTAAGCCAACAACATCCTCAATTGAGAAAATACGCGCTCTCCTAAAAGCAAGGCGCGTCGTCCGAAGCGCTCCCGCCAATTTTCTGGAGTTCACGCAATGCGACTGAAAGATAAGAACGCCCTCGTCACGGCCGCCGGGCAGGGCATCGGCAGAGCCGCTGTTTTGGCCTATCTGCGCGAAGGCGCGAATGTCCTTGCGACCGACGTCAACGCCAAGGCATTGGCCTCGCTGCAGGAGGAGGCCCGCGCGCTGGGGGCTATCGATCGGCTGCGCATCCGGTCGCTCGACGTCACCGATGCGGCGGCGATCGAAGCCCTGCCCAAAGAGACAGGTCCGCATCCGTTTAATGTGCTTTTCAACTGCGCCGGCTATGTCCATGCCGGCAGCGTTTTGGACTGCAGCGAAAAGGACTGGCAGTTCGCCTGGGAGATCAATGTCAGCTCGATGTTCCGGCTGATACGCGTTTTGCTGCCCGGCATGCGCGATAACGGCGGCGGCTCCATCATCAACATGTCGTCGGTCGTCTCCAGCGTGAAAGGCGTGCCGAACCGCTTCGTCTACAGCGCGACCAAAGCGGCCGTGATCGGACTCACCAAGTCGGTGGCGGCGGATTTCGTTGGCCAGGGCATCCGCTGCAACGCCATCTGTCCCGGCACTGTCGAATCGCCTTCGCTGGGCGAACGCATTACGGAGCAGGCCCGGCGCGAAGGCCGCGAGGTCGCGGATGTGCGCGCCGCCTTCATCGCGCGCCAGCCCATGGGGCGCGTCGGCCGCGTCGATGAGATAGCGGCGCTGGCGGTCTACCTCGCCTCCGACGAATCGGCGTTCACGACCGGCGCGCTGCATGTCGTCGATGGCGGCATGTCGAATTAATCTCTGCGCTATGCCCCAAAGGGCGTGAAGGCGCAGGACAAAAGCAACAGTGGGGGCCAGCGTTAGACGGCTCGCGCCGCGCGGCTGCGTCTGAATTTTTGGATGGCGCCTCCCCTCGCTTGCATGGGGAAGGCCAGGCTTGCTTCGAGGAGATATTGGAAGCGGCAAGCTCCCTTGCCAAACGAAGCGATCTGTCTCTAAAACACGCGGCAAGAGGCCGCAGCGTATCCAAGCGTAATTGCGCGCAATGGATTGTTCGAGGCGCCCAATCGTAGCCGGCGAGCGCGCCAATCCGCTTTCGCCGGCGGCGACAAAAAGGATTGAAGATGACTAACGCCGCTCTCACCCCAGGCTCCGTCGCAGTCGTCACAGGCGGCGCAGCGGGCATCGGTCTTGCCGCTGCGAAGCGATTTGCGCAGCTGGGACTCCGCGTCTGCATCGCGGATCTCGGCGAGGGCCGACTTGCTCGGGCGGCCGAAGCGATCGCCGCCCTGGCCGCAGGCGGCGCAAATGATGTGATGAGTTTTGAGACAGACGTCAGTCAAGTGGAAGATTTACGCCGGCTCGACGCCGCCGTTCGCGATCGTTTCGGCGGCGCGGATGTCCTGATGAACAACGCCGGCGTCCAACCCGGCAGCGGCATTTTCGGGCCAGCTGAAAACTGGCGGCGGGTACTCGACGTGAACCTGTGGGGCGTGATTCACGGCTCGCAGATTTTTGCGCCCGGCATGATCGAGAGAGGCCGACCGGGCCTCATCATCAACACAGGCTCGAAGCAGGGAATCACGACTCCCCCAGGAGATCCGGCCTACAATGTCTCCAAGGCCGGCGTGAAAGCCTTCACGGAGGCGCTGCAACACGAACTTCGCAACACAACGGAGGGCCGGCTTACCGCCCATCTGCTCATTCCCGGCTTCGTATTTACCGATTTGACCGCGCGAGGCCGCAGCGAGAAGCCGGCAGGGGCCTGGACCCCTGAACAGACCGTCGACTTCATGATGGAGCGGCTAAACGCCGGAGATTTCTACATTCTATGTCCTGACAACGACGCGCCTCGCCCGCTTGACGAACGGCGCATCCTCTGGGCTGCGGGCGACATCGTTGAGAATCGGCCGCCGTTGTCGCGCTGGCATCCGGATTATGCAAAAGCCTTCGAGGCCTTTAGTCGAAATCAGGGCTAAGCGGCGGCTTCCGCCGCGCCCTCATAAGCCGCGGCTCGGCCTTGGCCTCGATGGAGCTTAAGGCGAGGCGCAAATAGCCCCGAGCGATTGTAGAGGGTCCCAATGTGGCGGCAGAGCGAAACTTATCCCGACCCGGCGGTCGAAGTTCTTGATCCGCGCTTTCTGAAATATCGCATAACAAATGCAGCGGTCGAGCGGCTCGCCACGGGCATGCGTTTCGGCGAGGGGCCGGTGTGGTTCGGCGATGGCCGCTTCCTCCTGTGGAGCGACATCCCCAACAATCGCATCATGCGATGGGAGGAAGAAACCGGCTCCGTCTCGGTATTCCGGAAGCCGTCGAACTTCGCCAATGGCAACACGCGCGACCGTCAGGGGCGCCTCATCACCTGCGAGCATGGAGCGCGTCGGGTAACGCGCACTGAGTATGACGGCGCGAAGACCGTCCTCATCGACCGGTTCGACGGCAAGCGCCTGAATTCTCCCAACGATGTGGTGGTCAAGAGCGACGACAGCATCTGGTTCACCGATCCGCCCTTCGGCATCCTCAGCGACTATGAGGGGGCGAAGGCCCCGTCTGAACTGCCGACGAATGTTTATCGCCTCGATCCGCAGACTGGACAGGCGGAGGTTGTCGCCAACGACATCTCCAATCCCAACGGCCTCTGTTTCTCGCCGGATGAAAGCCGCCTCTATATCGTGGAATCCGGATCGAAGCCGAAACGCATCCGGGTCTATGACGTTGAGAACGGACGGTGCCTCAACTCAGGCCGAATCTTCGCCGACGGAGGCGAGCGCGGCGCGCCGGACGGCTTCCGGTGCGATGCGGACGGCAATCTCTGGGCCGGCTGGGGCACGGGGCCGGAGCTCAACGGCGTGATGGTGTTCGATCCCGATGGATCGCGCATCGGGCGCATCGCTTTGCCCGAGCGCTGCGCCAATCTCTGCTTCGGCGGGGCCGCGCATAATCGCCTGTTCATGGCGGCCGGGCAGTCGCTTTACGCCCTTTACGTTGACGCCAAAGCGGCCGTCGCCACATAGCGTCATCCCATGGATCGCAGGCGGATTTAGCCGCTTTTCATTCGCTGATTGACATTCCCCAGCCATCCGACCACGCTGCCTCTAAAGTCAAGAAACGTACTGCTTTTCCGCAGATCTCCTGACTGCCTCGGTTCAGACAGGCGCCCCGGCATGAAGGCCGCCTGCGATCGATCCCCGCCCGCGCGGCGCCACAGATTCCGGAGCATAGCGATGCGTCTTTCGATGTTCGCCCCCGCCCCGAGGCTGGGTTTTGTCGCGGCTCCCGCCTTCATCATTCTTATCCTAGCCGCAACGCTTGCCGAAACCCTGGCGGCGGATCTGGCCCCGACGCGCGTCGGGGTCGTGACGGCAGCCAAAGAGCCCATCAATCCCGCCAAGGAGTTTGTCGGCCGCATCGAGGCTGTGGAGCGCGTTAGCGTGCGCGCCCGCGTCACAGGCTTCTTGCAGGAGGTCCTGTTCAAGGAAGGCGATATCGTCAAGGAAGGGGCGCAGCTTTATCGCATCGAGTCGGAGCCCTTCGAGGCCGCGGTGCAGCAGGCCCAGGGCGCGCTCGTCAAGGCGCAGGGGCAGGCGGCGAACGCCAAGACTCAGCTCGATCGCGCTGAAACGCTGTTGAAAAGCCAATCCGGATCGGTCGCCGTGCGCGACCAGAGGCTCGCCGAAGAGCAAACGGCGAAGGGCGACGTCCTCGTCGCTGAAGCAAATCTCCAGACCGCGAAGATCAACCTTGGCTATACCGAGATCACGGCGCCGATTGCGGGCATGATCGGCCGCACGAGCGTCACTAAAGGCAATGTGGTCGGGCCAGATAGCGGCGTTCTGACGACGATCGTCAGCCAGGATCCCATGTATGTCACGGTGCCTGTCAGCCAGCGCGAGTTCCTTCAGTTGAAAGGCGACGAGCGCCAATCCGCGAGCGCGGCGTTAACGGTCCATCTCCGCTTTTCTGACGGCTCAGCCTATGAGTTTCCCGGCCGAATCAACTTTATCGACGTCTCGGTGGACAAGGCGACCGATGCCGTTCTGGTGCGGGCGAGCGTGCCCAACCCCCAGGGACTCCTGATCGACGGCCAGCTGGTCAAGGTCGCCATTCAGGGCGATGAGCCGGAAGAAAAGGTGGTGGTCCCGCAAGCGGCCCTCATCGCCGATCAGCAAGGCGTCTATGTCTTCGTCGTCGAGGATGGCAAGGCCATTGTCCGTCGCCTGAAGCTCGGCGGCGAGAGAGGCGCCGACGTCATCGTCGAGTCGGGGCTCAACGGCGGCGAGCAGGTCATCGTCGAAGGCATGGAGGCCTTGCGTCCCGGCGCGCCGGTGATTGCGTCGCCGGTTCCAAAGTCCCCCGGCCGGAGCTGATCCATGATCTCCTCGGTATTCGTCGATCGGCCGAGACTCGCAATCGTCATCGCGCTGGTGACTGTCGTCGCCGGATTGGTTTCATTGCTGGCGATCCCCATCGCGCAATATCCGGACATCGTCCCACCGCAGGTCTCGGTCACGACATCTTACCCCGGCGCCTCCGCCAGCGTGGTCGAATCGACAGTTGCGCAGCCGCTCGAAAGCCAGGTCGTCGGCGTCGACAAAGCGATCTACATGAAGAGCGTCAGCGGCGACGACGGCAGCTATTCGCTGCTCGTCTCCTTCGAACTTGGCACAAATCCCGACATCAATACCGTCAACGTCAACAACCGGGTGCAGACCGCGCTTTCCAAGCTGCCCGAGGACGTCCAGCGCCAGGGCGTCAACGTCAAGAAGCAATCCTCCGCCCTGCTCGGCGTCATCGCCCTCTATTCGCCGAAGCGCACCCATGATGAGCTGTTCATCTCCAATTATACGACGATAAACCTCCTCGACGACATCAGGAGCACCGCGGGCGTCGGCGACGCCAAGCTGTTCGCCGCGCAGGACTACGCCATCAGGGTCTGGGTGCAGACCGATCGCCTGACCGGGCTTGGCCTCACCTCGGCCGACATCATCAAGGCGGTCAGGAGCCAGAATGTGCAGGCAGCGGTCGGGCGCATTGGCGCGCGGCCGATATCCGATGACCAGCAGCTGCAGCTCAACATCCAGACCAAGGGGCGGCTGGCGTCGGTCGCGGACTTCGAGAAAATCATCGTCCGCACCAATCCTGACGGCTCTGTGCTACGCCTCTCCGACGTCGCTCGGCTTGAGCTCGGCGCGTCGAACCTTGACCGCGCGACGCGCCTAAACGGCGCCCCGGCGACGCTGATTGGCGTCTATCAGTCGCCCGGCGCCAACGCGCTGCAGACGCTCACCGCGGTCAAAGCCAAGCTGGCCGAGGCGCAGAAAAGCTTTCCCGACGACCTCGAGTGGAAGGTTACCTACGACCCGACCACCTTTGTTTCCGCCACCATCAAAGTGGTCGAGCATACGCTCATCGAGGCCTTCGTCCTCGTCGTGCTCGTGGTCTTCCTCTTCCTCGGCAATCTGCGGGCGACCTTGATCCCGACGATTGCGGTGCCGGTAAGTCTGATCGGCACTTTCGTGGTCCTGAACGCGATCGGCTATTCCGCCAACACCGTCTCGCTGCTAGCCATAGTGCTGGCGATCGGCATCGTCGTCGACGACGCCATCGTCGTGGTCGAGGCGGTCGAGGCCAAGATGGAGAGCCATCCTGAGCTTTCGCCGGCTGAGGCGACCAAGATCGCGATGGGCGAGATCACCGCGCCAATCATCGCGATCACCTTGGTGCTGCTTTCGGTCTTCGTTCCCGTCGCGTTCATTCCGGGCATCACCGGCGAATTGTTCCGACAGTTCGCCGTCACCGTCGCGGTCTCGATGTTTCTTTCTGCCATCAACGCGCTGACTCTGTCGCCGGCGCTATGCGCGATCCTTTTGAAGCCGCACCACGGACCGCGGCGTGGCCCCATCGGCATGGTCATGCGCGGCATCGATCATGTGCGGGACGCCTATGGCGCCGTCGTGGCGCGTCTCGTGCGGATCTCCGTCATTGGCCTTGTTATGGTTGCGGCGTCGGTTTTCGGCATCCTCGCCCTCAACAAAATCACGCCGACAGGTTTCTTGCCGGAAGAGGACCAGGGCGCGTTCTTCGTTGTGGTTCAACTGCCCGACGCCGCCTCGATCGGCCGCACCAGCGACGCCATCGAAGAGGTCGAGACTATTCTCAAACAGGAGCCCGCAATCGCCGACTATTCGTCGATCGTCGGACTGAACTTCATCGACAATTATTCGCAGCCCAACGCCGCATTCATCATCGTTTCGCTGAAACCCTTCGACGAGCGAAAGGACGCGGCCGATGGAGCGCCCGCCCTCATTGCGCGATTGGGCCAAAAACTTGCGTCCGTGCGAGGCGCGCGCGCAATTCCTCTCGCGCCGCCGCCAATCATCGGACTCGGCACCGGCGGCGGCTTCAGTTATGTGCTGCGCGCCCTGGGGAGCAGCGATCCGAAGGCGCTATCGCAGGTCCTGCGCGGTCTGTTGATCGCCGCCAATCAAGACCCGAAGCTCTCGCGCGTCTTTAGCACTTTCTCGGCCAGCAACCCTTCGATCTATCTCGATATCGACCGCGACAAGGCGCAGATTTTGGGCGTCGACATCAGCGACGTCTTCCAGGCGCTGCAAACCTCGCTCGGGGGCATCTATATAAACGACGTCAATTTGTTCGGCAGAACCTGGCAGGTTCAGGCGCAGGCCGAATCCAGCGACCGCAAGTCGATCGACGACATCAATCGCATCAACGTCCGCAGCAAAGACGGTAAGATGATCGCGCTGCGCAGCCTCGTCGAAACCAAAGTCGTCGTCGGTCCGCAAGCGCTGATCCGCTACAATAATCGCCTCGCGGTGACGGTGCAGGGCTCGCCAGCGCCGGGCGTTTCTTCGGGCCAGGCGCTAAACGCCATGGAGAGCGTCGCGGCGAAATCGCTCCCGAGCGGTTATCGCGGCGAATGGACCGATATTTCCTACCAAGAGAAGCGCGCCGAGGGAAAAACGGCGATCATCCTTGCTTTTGCGGTGCTGTTCGCCTTTCTCTTCCTCGTCGCTCTCTATGAGAGCTGGACGATCCCCGTGCCCGTGCTTCTTTCAGTCACCATCGGCATCCTTGGCGCCTTCGCGGCAATCGTCGTCGCCCATCTGACGCTCGATCTCTATGCCCAGATCGGCATGATCGTGCTGATCGGCCTTGCAGCCAAGAATGGCATCCTCATCGTCGAATTCGCCAAAGAGCGTCGCGAACATGGCGCGCCTCTGCTGGAGGCTGCAACGGAAGGCGCAAGGCTGCGGTTCCGGCCGGTGATGATGACATCCTTCGCCTTCATTCTCGGCCTTACGCCGCTGGTGTTTGGCACAGGAGCCGCCATGCTGGCGCGCCGGAACGTCTCGACGCCGGTGTTTGGCGGCATGATCGCCGCATCCTTCATCGGCATATTTGCAATTCCCGCTCTTTACGTGATGTTCCAGGCGCTGCGCGAGAGGGTGAAAGGCGGCGGCGGCAAGAAAAACGCCGCAAACCCGCCGACGCCCGCGGAATAAGATCCGCGCTACCTCCTCTCGTCCCCTGCTTGAGAAGCTCGCATGGGCGAAGAAGGAGCCGCCGCGACGCCGGTTGTCAGGCGCCGGAAAGACTCTTGCAGATCACCTTCGACGCCAACTCGTCGGTCAAACGATGGACAGCGGCCGACTGCTCCGGCGAGAGGCTTTGATCCATCTGGTTCATCGCCGAGCCAAAGAGCAGCGCATGTCTCGCCCGCTCGGCTGCTTCGTCGAGGCGTTCGCCTGCCGCCAAACGTCTTTCATAATCCTGGGTCAGGCGCTCGAGCCGCAGCATGGAGCTGGCGAAATCGCGCCATGCGGAGTCCTGGTTCGGATCAATTCGCGCCAAGCGACGGACTTCTTCGAGCCGCCCCGCAAGATCTCCCGGCGCGGGAACGCCCGCCGCCTGATCGAAGCTGCTTCGCACCACGCCGAATCCGCTTGAGCCGCCAAAATCCCCCGCAATGCCGACAATGACGCCTATCCCCGCGACGGCGAGCGCAGCCGCAAAGCGCGGCGCCTTGAAGATACCGAACGCACGTAATCCCATGATGGCGCCGCTCGACCAAATCTCTCGGAGGTTGCAATTATAGCAAGTTGCAAATCGCCGCTTGCTGAAATCTATTAGCGACATATGCAGCAAAGCATTGCTCTTTTCAATGAGCGCCCTTACCCTTGCTTGGCTCGATTCGGGTTTTTCAATTATTGCTTTTCATTAGCCGGACCTATTGCGCTCGGAATCATCGTTACAGCGCACCTCGGGTCGGTTTTCTCACAGCCGTTGGTCGGGCCTTGTTCGCGGCGTCTCGCGTTGGAGAGGGGATATCCCCGCCTATGAATCTCGGGATGATCCTTAGTTCGGCTGCGCTCGGCATCTCCCTTGCCGTCAGCGCTTTCAAGCTGGTTGACTGGCTGGTTCATTCCGACCCGCGCACGCTCGCCCGCGCAGCCCGCTGGTCGCTTTTCGTTGCGGCTGCGGCCTCTGGTCCGATCCTGATCATCCTGCTGCTGTATCAGCAGTGGACGATCGCCATGGCGTTCGGCGCCGCCATGCTGGCTGCGCCAGCGGTGATCAACTGGCGGGTTTTCATTCCGCGCCGGACGTTTCGACCGATGTGGAGCGAAAGCTCCCCGCTCGACGAAATGCGCGGAGATGTCGGCCAACCGCCGCCAGACCCGGAGCTCGTGCGCCGGGCCGCCATCGTGCTCGAAGATTATCTGATCCACGCCGGACACCCCGAAGTCAGCGCGCGAATCGACGGCGGGCGGCGCCCGCTCGCGGAGGAGAGCAGGTCGCTTCGGAGCGAGGGGCCAACGGTTGTCGAGGAGGCGCTGGAGATCCTGGGGCTCGATGCGGGAGCCACGGCGACGGCGGTTCGCGCCGCCCACCGCAGGCTGATGCAACTTGTCCACCCCGATCGCGGCGGCTCGAACTATCTCGCCACAAAGATCAACTGGGCGAAGGATGTGCTGCTCGCGGAAGCCGCGCGAAAGCCGAGGGCGGCGACCCGCAGGACGCGGGATCCGTCAAAGCGAGCAGCTAGCGGGAATACAGGCAAAGACACATAAGCAAAGACACATAAGAAGCGCAAACGAGGTTGGTCGCGACCGGGCGAGCCGGATGCGAAACGCCGGTTTTTGCGCGGCAAAGCTCCGCCGGGGGGCGGTCGGACAGGAGGGGTCATGAACGAGTTCAACAAGCCTGCGAAGGTCAGCGACGCGGAAAAAGTCGATATCAATCTTCCTCTGCCCCCTGAAAGGGAGAGCCTGTCCGCTAACGTAGGCCAAACGCAGGTCGAGGCCTTCATCGCCCGCCGCTCCGAAGTCGCCAAGTCGGATCATGAAGCGTTCCAGGACTATCTGCGTGAGAAGCAGGCGCGGGCCCTTGCTGCACGAGTGGAGACAGCCCCGGCGATCGAGAAGAAGAAGACAAAGATCACGCGTCGCAATATCTTCAAGGCGGGGGCTGCGACAGCAATCGTCGGGGAAGCGGCGGCGCTCGGCTATCATGCGGCGCAAAGCGGCGCTCTCGGCGCGCTTGGCGTCGGCGGCGCGAGCCAAGGGCAAGCCGCGAGCGCCGCGATTCCCAGCCACGCGCAGCAGCAGCCGATCGCTCGCGAATTGATCGATTCGAGAGCGGATTTTGGCGGACGAAGCCTCGGCAAATGGGTGGCCGTGCTGCCAACCAAACTCGGCGGCGGAGTCTATGCGCTCGACCTCAATACCAATAGGGTGCTGGCCTCGATCTGGTATTGGAACTACGGCGACTTCAATCCGATCGCGCATCATCTCTGCGCGTTCCCCAGCGCCGACCCCTACAACAGCTTCGAATTCATCAATAGCACGCAGGGCGGCAAAAATTCGCTGATCTACGGCATCCCGACCAATATCACTGAGCCCGCGCCCGGCTTCAACATCTACCGCGTCCGTTATGACGGGGCGCAGATGCAGTTGATGGAAAACGTGTCTGAGGCGACTGGCCTTGGCCTTGGCGTGCACGTCACGATTAATCCGAAAGACGCTCAGTCCTATTTCGTGACCGACGGGCAAAAAGACATCGCCGCCTGCTTCGATCGGACCACCTCGCGGGTCAAAGCGGCGCTGAAGTTCGATTGGAAGTCGAATTCAAGCGAGTTGGCGCGCGCCTGGCAGGACGGCGGCGTTCTGAAGATCTCGAAGATCTATCCGAACGGCGCCAGCGGCAAATATGACTACCTCGGCACCAAGGGGCAGAAGATCGATTGGGAGATGGTGCCCATGGGAGAGCTGTTCGTCGAGGAAGGCACCTTACCTGGCGATGATCCCATGAGCCTCACCGGCGCCGATGGAACGATCTGGCATCCGACCGGACGATGGGCCGCGACCGTCGTTCGCCTCTGCGGCGGAATAGCCATCCTCGACGCCGAGAACAATTTTGACCCGGTCGCCTTTCTCCAGTTCAACGCCAATTCGCAAGATCAGTACGCAGTCGTGAAAGTCGCCGACGATCACTGGGAGGTGACCTTCGACAAGATCCATTCGCCGGGGCACGAGATCGGCTTTTCGCCGGACGGCCGCTTTCTCTGCATGATGAACAACCTGCGGGAAAACAACTGCTCGGTGTTCTCCACCGTCGACGCCGATCCGCGCAATTGGAAGAAGATCGCTCACGTCGAGGACCCCCTATGGAGAGGCAAGTACCCCAATCCGTTCCATATGGTGTTTTCGCTCGACTCCAAAAAGCTGTATCTGTCGGTGCTGCATCCATCGCCCGCGGCCAGCGGCATCATGGTGGTCGACACTGATACGTGGACCATCAAAAAGGAGATCCAGGGCATCGGCCCGGATCTGCAGACTCCGGCCATCACCTATGACGGCAAATATGTCATCGTCCCCTTCAGCGGCTTCCAGCGGCTGTCGAGCGGAATCGCGGTGATCGAGACTGAAACTGACAGTCTGATCGGCATTCTTCCGAGTTCGGGAGGACACCATGACTGCGTGATTGTCCCGACCGAATTGGCGCACATGAAGCACACCCGCTCGTGCACGTTGTAACGCCCCGCGTTGCTCCCCGCTGGCTGCTGCTCAGCGTCGCCCTGCAGAATCTCGGCCGCCGCAAGACGCGCACGAGCCTGCTCGTGGCTGCGGTCGCCGTCAGTTGCGCCATTGTCTTCGCGGGTTCGGTCACGATGAGCAGCATCGAGACCAGCATGGAGATCGGATTCAGCCGGCTCGGCGCCGATCTGATGCTCGTCTCGCAGGATGCGCTGACAAACATCGCCGTCGCTCTTCTGACGGTGGAGCCAACCGACCGGACTGTCGATGCCGACCTCCTGGAGCGCGCCAACGTCGCCGGCATCGGCAAGGCCGCGCCCCAGCGGGTTTTTCGCACCGTGCAGTCGGGTTTGGGCGGCCACGAAGAGATGGCGGACCTCATCGGATTTGATCCGCTGCGCGACTTCACCATCCAGCCCTGGATCTCGGAGCGGCTCGGTCGCGCGATGGAACCGGACGACGTCATCCTCGGCGCCGCCCACAACCTGCCTCTTGGCTCCGAAATCACCATCTTCGGCAAGCCCTTCCACGTCTTCGCCCGGCTCGGCGGCACGGGGGCCGGTACGCACGAGCGTGGCTATTTTATGCAGTCATCGAGCCTGCTGGCTCTTGCGCCGGCGATCCGCGAACGCACTGGCGGCGTCCCGCCGATGCTCGAGCCCGGCAAGGTGACGGGGTTTCTCGTCGAACTGGCGCCGGGGGCCAGCGAACTGCAGGCGCGTTTTGCTCTGCTGTCCAAGCTCTCAGGCATCAAGGTGGTTACCGGCGGATCCTTACTCACCGGCATCCGCCAAGGGCTCACCGCCCTGCTCGCCGGCACGCTTGGTCTTGTCGCGTTGATGTTCGCAAGCACGGCCGTAATGGTGAGCATATTGTTCTCTGCCATCATCTCCGAGCGCCGGAGCGAACTCGGCTTGCTGAAGGCCATCGGCGCCAGACGGTCGCAAATCGTCGGAATGATGGTGATCGAGGCGGTGGCGGCGACCGGCGCGGGCGGCGCGATCGGCGTATTGCTCGGCATGCTTTTGCTGCGGCTGTTCGAGCGATCGCTCGTTTATCACCTGACGCAACTTGGAATTCCGTTTCTTTGGCTTGACCGCGCGAGCGCCGCGCTGGTCGCCCTCGCCTGCGTTGCAGCCGCCGCGCTCATTGGAGCCGTCGGCGCGCTGGCCCCGGCCTGGCGCGCCAGCCGCCATGAGACCTATGATCTTATCCGCGGCGAGGGCTGAGCCGTGCTGAACTGTCTCGCCCTCACCAAAACCTATCGCACGGACCGAGGCTTCGTGGACGCCGTGCGAGAAGTCGATCTCGAAGTGGGGGCCGGCCGATATGCGGCGATCATTGGCCGTTCGGGCTCGGGTAAATCCTCCCTCCTTGCAATGATCGGCGGCCTGAGCCGGCCGACAACGGGCAAGATTTTAATCGAAGGGGCCGATATCTGGTCGCTTGGCGACGACGCGCTGGCGCATTTTCGCAATCGCCGGATCGGCTACATCTTCCAGTTCGCAAGCCTGCTGCCGACGCTCCGGGCGATCGACAATGTCGCCTTGCCGCTTCTCCTCGATCGCTGCGGGAAGAAAGATGACCCATATGCACGCGCCATCAAGCTCCTCACTGAGGTCGGACTTGGCTCCCATCTCGACGCCTACCCCTCCGAAATGTCGGCGGGCGAGCAGCGGCGGACGGCGATCGCGCGGGCGTTGATCAATGACCCGATCCTGCTGCTGGCCGACGAACCAACGTCGGATCTCGACGAGCAGACCGAGCGCGAAATCATGGAGCTTTTGTTGGGGGTCAACCGCGAGCGGAAAACGACCTTGATCCTCGTGACCCACAATCTCGCGTTAGCCGCTGAGGCCGAACAGGTCGTGCAGATCGCCGACGGCGTGATCGCCATGAGCCGCGCGAGGAAAGCCGCATCGTGACGCGGCCGCCTAAACTCCCGGATCTCGGCCAGCTTACGGATGCGCAAAAGGACGAACTTATCGTCAGCCTCTGGGAGACCCTCGTCGCGCTCGATGGCTCTGATCGGGCGCCGGCCTCCGCCGCGGCGGCGCCTCAGCCCGCGTTCGCGGCGTCGTCAGCCTCTGTGGACTCCTTGCGCGCCCAAATCCGCGACGCCGCTCCATCCCGGCGCGCGCTCGCTTCATCGGCGGTCTCCAAAGGCATCGGACGCGGGCTCGACTTCCTCGATTCGCGGCTCTTGCAGATCTTCCTGCTTGTGATCGGGGTGTGGTTCCTCGCCGACTTTGGCGTCGGCTGGAGCCAGCGACGCGCCCTCGCCGAGCGCGGCAAGGCGGATCTCGCGCTTCGCAACGCGGCGTTCTCCAATCTTTACGTGGAATTGACGCGAGTCGCATACGAGCCGGACGGCAAGTCCTACCGGGCGACGATCTACATGCAGAATGCAAATCCCGCGGCGCCGCTCTATGTGATGCTCAATCCGCCCCGCGTCTTCGTCCAATCGGGCCTGACCTGGCGAGAAACGCCGTCGCAGGCTCCCGCCGGGAGCGCCTGGGGCGTGGTCAAGCTCGACGGCGGGCGCGAATACTCGCTGACGTTCCAGGCCGACGTGCAGGACTGGTCACAGTTGATTCCGGGTTACATGCACGTGCTGATTCAGAGCGACATGCTGATCAGCCAAAGCAGCGAGCCCAAGGACGACATCGTCGAGCGCAACAATCGTTTTTACGTCTACCTGAAACCGCAGGGCGCGGACGACGCATGGATCAAAAGCCGCTCGAATTTCCCCGGCCTCCCGCCGATATTCATTCCGATGCCGCCGCATTAGGCGGCAACAACGCTTCTCTTGATATCGATTGCTCGTTTCCTATGATAGAAACGCTGCAAAATGTCGCGCGTAGCCTGAATTTTCTTCAATGCGGCGCCGTGGCATGGTCCCTGCTTGGGAAAGGGTTGCCTGGGGATGAGGGAAGGCGGCATGCAGTCATTGACGTCTGGGCGTCTGTCCCACCCGCACTATCGCATTGGTCTTGACGATTCCGTGGTCGAGCGCCGCTTGGCGCAGGGGGCGCCAGCCGATCCGCCGTCCGTGATGATCCACGATAATGAGGCCGCAAAGCTGGTGCAGGCTCAGAACGTCACGAAGACTTTCGGGACGGGATCTGGGGCCGTCACCGCTCTCGACGATGTCTCGCTCACCATCATGGCGAACGAATTTTTCACGCTCCTTGGACCGTCCGGCTGCGGCAAGACCACGTTGTTGCGATTGCTCGCAGGGTTTGAACACCCAAGTTCCGGGGTCATTCTGCTCGACAACAAGCATGTGGCGAGCGATCCGCCCAACAAACGGCCAGTCAACACCGTATTCCAGTCCTATGCGCTGTTTCCCCACATGACGGTCGAGCAAAACGTCGCCTTCGGACTCGAGCGCCAGGGTCTGCGCGGCCCGAAAGTGACGGAGCGAGTCGCCGCGATGCTGCGCCTCGTGCGGCTCGAAGCCATGGCGAAGCGCCGCCCCGACCAGCTCTCGGGCGGCCAGCAGCAGCGCGTCGCGCTCGCCCGAGCGCTTGCGCCGCAGCCGCGACTGCTGCTGCTCGACGAGCCGCTGTCAGCTCTTGACCTGAAGCTGCGGCGCGGCATGCAGGCCGAGCTGAAGCGCATCCAGCGCGAAACCGGCATCACCTTCCTGCTCGTCACCCATGATCAGGAGGAAGCCCTGTCAATGTCAGACAGGATCGCCGTGATGTCGGGAGGCCGCATCCTCCAGCTCGGCCGTCCGCCCGACATATACGAGCATCCAAGCTGCCGGTTCGTAGCGGACTTCATCGGGGAAGCTAATGTGCTTCCCGGCTCGCTCGTCGGTCTTCCGGCCGCCTTCGCGGCGATCCGGCCTGAGCGAGTTGTGCTTTTGGCGGGACCCGGGACTCAGGAATCAGGGCTTCCCGGACGCATTGTCGAGATTACCTATCTCGGGGCCAGGACATCCTATTCGATCGCCCTCAATGAGGGTTTGACCATCAAAGCGGAGCGGGCGGATTTGCCGGCCTCGCTTGCGCCTGGCGATGCGGTCAGCTGCCAATTCCCGCCTGCCGCGCTCGTTCCGCTGGAGGCCTGATTCTTGGTCTTCGCATCGGGTAAACGCGATCGCGCGGCGCTGCTGGCCGGACCAGCGCTCTTGACCATTGTGATCTTCATGCTTTTGCCCATGACGATCGCGCTCGTATATTCCTTCATGACGCCGAGCCCTTATGGCGGGGTGCGGCCTCCGTTCACGGTCGGCTCCTACGTCCGGTTCTTCTATGACCGCGACCTCGACGATTCCCTCATTTTCGACGTCACCTACCTTCAGATCTTCGCCCGCTCGCTAATCCAGGCGGTTCTGACGACGCTAGGCTGCTTCCTCATCGGGCTGCCGCTCGCCTGGTATATGGCGACGCGCCCGCCGCGCATGCGCCAGATTTTGGTGCTGCTCGTCACCATCCCGTTCTGGACCAACCTGCTCATCCGCACTTATTGCTGGGTATTGCTGCTACGCGACCAAGGGCTCGTCAACGAGGGGCTCGAAGCCATTGGCGTGATCAATGCGCCAATCACCTTCCTGTATTCCGACGGCGCAATCTTGCTCGGGCTCATCTATTCGAGCCTGCCGTTCATGGCGCTGCCGATCTACGGCTCTTTGGAAAAGGTCGATCCGCGCATGATCGAGGCGGCCTACGATCTTTATGCCGACAGGTGGGCGATCATGCGCAAGCTGGTCTGGCCCCTCGCGAAGCCCGGCGTCGCGGCCGGAGCGCTGCTGGTCTTCGTGCCGGCGCTCGGGGCCTTTTTGCAGCCGGACATTCTCGGCGGCGGCAAAAAGCTGATGATCGGCACCTTGATCCAACAACAATTCACGACCTCGCGCGACTGGTCCTTCGGGGCCGCGCTGTCGATGATTCTCATGGCTTTCGTTTTGGGATCGCTGATGTGGAGCGCTTGGCGGCGCGCTCGAATCGAGGCATGAGCGCCAAGGGGGGCTTCAACTGGCGCAGAATGCCCGAGTACCGCGTCATAAGCCTTCTCGCGCTGGCGTTTCTTTACGCCCCGCTCGCAGTTCTCATCATTTTCGCGTTCAACGCCAACCGGGCGGCCCTGATCTGGACCGGGTTCAGCACGCAATGGTTCGTCAAGGCCATTGCAAATGAAGACTTGCGCCGGTCCGCCATCAACAGCCTGATCGTGGCCGCCGTCGCGACGCCCGTTTCGACTCTGGTTGCAATCCCGGCGGCGCTGGCGTTCGAGCGAGCGAAGTTCTTTCCGGGACGCGCGTCCGGCGAAGCCCTGGTCGCCATGCCATTGATCGCGCCGGAAATCGTCACCGCCATAGCGACCCTGATTTTCTTCAGCGCGATCGGCCTCCGCGCCGGGCTCGGGAACGTCATCCTGGCCCATATCGTGTTCTGCATCCCATTCGCGCTGCTGCCGATCCGGGCTCGACTCAGGGATATGCCTCGCGACATCGAGGATGCGGCGCGCGACCTTTATGCCGACAAATGGCAGGTCTTCCGTCGCGTGACCTTGCCGCTTCTGATGCCGGGCATCGTCGCCGGAGCGACGCTCGCCTTCGTGGTGTCGCTCGACGACTTCCTGATCACGCTGATGGTGGCTCCCGCGGGCGCCACGACCCTGCCGGTCTATCTGTACGGGATGCTGCGTCTTGGCGTGACGCCCGAAGCCAACGCCGCCGCGACCATCCTATTGGTCGTGTCCATCGCGACCGTCGTCCTTTCATTCTTTCTAGCCCGGAGTCGGACCCTGAAAGCCTGAAGCTCCTGCAACATGAGGATCCTGCCGATGAAACATATGATTTTGAAGTCCCTCGCGGCGACCGCGATCGTGGCCGGTCTGGCGGCGGCGAGCGCCGCCCATGCCGCAGGCGAGCTCTATATCTACAATTGGACCGATTACACCTCGCCCGATTTGATCGCGAAGTTCGAGAAGGAGACCGGAATCAAGGTGACGCTCGACACCTACGATTCCAACGAGACCCTCCTCGCCAAATTGAAATCGGGCTCGGCTGGATACGACATCGTGATCATGTCGTCCGATTTCGTGCCGATCTTCACCAAGGAAGGCCTGATCCAGAAGATCGACGCGCCCAAATTGCCGGGTTACGACAACATGGAAGCGCGCTGGCGGAGCCCAGCCTGGGATAAGGACAACCAATATACGATCCCCTACGACTGGGGCGTGACGGCGTTCTCGGTAAATACAAAATTCATCAAGGAGCCGGCCGACTCGCTGAAGCTCCTTTTCGAGCCGCCCGCGGAAGCCAAGGGCAAGGTCGGCATGTTTGGCTCGCCAAGCGAGGTCATCTCGCTTGCCGAGATGTATCTCGGCTTGCCCCCCTGCCAGACCGATACTGCCAACATGAAGAAAGTGTCGGAGCTGCTTGAGCGGCAGGCCCCAAGCGTCAAGGTTTACAATTCCGACGGCATCATCGACCGGCAAGGCTCCGGCGAGACCTGGATCCACGAGGTCTGGAGCGGCGACTCTGCGCGCGCGCGCGCCAATAACCCCGACATCAAGTTCATCTTCCCGAAGGAGGGAGTCGTCGCCTGGATGGACAACATCGGAGTGCCGACCAGCGCGAAAGACCCAGAGAACGCCAAGCTATTCATCGAATTCATGATGAAGCCGGAAAACAGCGGGCTATCGTCGAACTTTACCCATTATGCCAGCGCCGTCTCCGGCAGCGACGCTTATTATGATTCGGCTCTGAAAGACGCGCCTGAGCTCAAGGTCCCAGCCGGCACCAAAATGACCTTTACGCCGGTGTGTCCCGAAGAGGCGATCAAACTGATGGATCGCGTCTGGACCAAACTCAAGAAATAAGCGCATCGAAAGGCAGGCTGCCGGGGCCTCGACTCCTGTTGAAGGGCGTCGAGACCGCCGCTCGGCGCAGCCTCTCAGGGATAGTCAACCTGTCGCTGATCGACGCGCGGGCTGACTTCCCGGTGATCTGAGGCGGCGGATTTCGCTTCATGATGCAGTGCTTCCTTGAGCTTGCCGCGCTCGAACAAGATGACGACAATCAAGGAAATGCAAAGCGGAAGAATAAGATAGAAGAGCCGGAACACGAGGAGGGCGGTCAGCACTTCAACTTGCGGGGTCGCAGGCATGGCCTTGATGAACAAAAGCTCGAAAACGCCGATACCGCCGGGAGCATTCGACACCAGCGCGGCCGAAAACGTTGCGAGAAAAACGCCGAGCACGACGAAATAGCCGGGATTGCCCACCGCCGGCAAAGCAAAATAGATGATGCCCGCAGCGCCCAAAAGCTCCAGCGGCGCGGCGAGAAGTTGCCTGATGGCGATGCCGGGCCCCGGATACTCGAGCCGAAACCCCCGAATGATCAGCGGCGGAAATTTGAAAATGGAGCCGATCACATAGACCGCCACCAAGATCAGCAAGACGATCCCGATTGCGAAGGCTGTCGTCGGGTCGGTGAAATAGTCCGGCAATATGCCGCCAAATCGCGATAGCTGATTTGGTTCGAACACGAGAATAAGGCCGCCCATCAGCATGGTGCCAAGGCCAAAGGTGAGCGAGCAAATGGCGACGAGAATTGCAACCTGCGCCGCAGTCAGCCCTTTGGAATGATAGGCGCGATAGCGCACCATTCCGCCCGATACGACGGTCGCGCCAATATTATGCGCGATGGCGTAAGTGGTGAAGGAGCAAAGCGAAATGAAAACCCAGGAAATATGCGTGATTCTGAGGTGACGCAGCGCAATTCTGTCGTACCAGGCCAGCGCGCCATAGGCGACGAAAGTCGAGCCGATCGCCAAAAGATAGCGCGACGGAGGAATCGCCTGGAGCTGACGCCAGACTTCCGGCCCGACGGATTGGCCGCGAAACTCCCGGTACAGAAGCCAAACGGAGATGCCAACCGCGATCACGCCGATCGCGGGCCAGACAAAATCAAAGATGCGTTTCATGACGCTCCCGACAGGATGGCCGCGCTTTCCTATGTCTTACCGCATCATGCCGAAAAGCAGCAGAGTTTTCGAAACCATGCCCGAAGAAAGCTTCGCGGCGCTTGCGCATCAGACGCAGGGGCCGTCTTTGGCGGCGCCGTTAAGGAGCCGCGCCGCAATTCATTCGGTTTTGAGCATATGTCTTAAATCATCGCGTTGTGGCTAAACATCCGGAGCGCCTTTTGCGAGCGTAGAACAATGAGCGGCAAGAACAACTGCGCCGCCGCACCGCAAAAACTTGGGTCCAGGCGACGCCCCCAATGCCGCCCATGATCGCCCATTGACCTCGTTGCTATTTTGTGAAGTTTTTACTTACGGCCGCCAATAAAAAGCGAATCACGAAGTCACGAGATTTTCATCTAAGCGGCCCAAAGAGCACAATGGAGCTCCGCGATGACTGATCATCTTGCCGACGTCAAAAAATACGCCAAAAAGCCCGTCAACGAGGCCGCGCTGGCCGCCATGGAGAAGACCTATCGGCTCGTGCTGAGCCAACCTGACTCGAAATATGTAGCGTGCAGCGATCCGGCCGAACGGGAGACGGTGCGCGAAAACTTTCTCAAAAAGAAACTAGGCCGTGGTGACGAATTCGGCGTTTGGGGGATTCTCGCGAGGATCTTTCCATGATTCAAGGCTGATTTTTGGAGATCAGCCTTGATGATTCGGGATGTCGATGCGCTGCGAGACGATCAATGGGAGCGGCTTTGTGATCTTGTGCCAGGCGGAAGAGCCGGCCAGCGCGGGCCGCGCTGCGACAATCGACGCTTCGTCGACGCGCTGTTATGGATGGCCCGCTCGGGCGGCCGCTGGCGCGATCTGCCCGAACGCTTCGGCGACCATCAGGCGGTGAAACGCCGCTACTATCGCTGGATCGAGCGCGGCGCCTTGGACGGATTTCTTGAGGCATTCACCGCCGAGGCCGATCTCGAATGGCTGATGATCGACTCAACAATCGTGCGCGCCCATCAGCACGCGGCCGGCGCAAGGATCGCCAAAGGGGGGCGGATGCCCATGGCCTGGGCCGCTCTCGCGGTGGTTTGAGCACCAAAATCCACGCCGCGACAGACGCGCTCGGCAACCCCGTTCGGCTCCTTCTCGGACCTGGGCAGCGCAACGACATCACAAAAGCGCACGCCCTGATCGAAGGCTTTGCGGCCGATGCGATCATCGCCGATAAAGGTTATGACGCCAATCACTTGCGCAAGGCTGTTCTTATGCGTGAGGCTGAGCCGGTGATCCCATCAAAATCCAATCGCCGCGCGCCGCTCCCCTACGACAAGGCGCTCTACAAGGAGCGCAATCTCGTCGAGCGTTTCTTCAATAAACTGAAGCAGTTCCGGCGCGTCGCAACCCGATACGACAAGCTCCTCGCAAACTACCGAGGCTTCGTATTGCTCGCCGCTATTGCTATCATGCTCAGGTAATTCGTCACTACTGCCTAGGGGTTCACGCCGGAGATCTCGACGGAGCCATTAATGCCGTCTGCGAAGCAATGAAAGAAGATCGGACGAAGTCTCGGCTGACCTTTTATTATTTGCTCGCCGAGCATTTCGACAAGCTGAACGAATTTGCCTGATTGAACAATGAGCGACCGGCGCGCATTCGCCGCCGGTCGCTATTTCGCGGTCTTGAGCGCCGCCGTCGCTTCAGCTCGGCGGCGGGCGGCATGTCAATTCCGAGCGGCCCCTAAGGCTTAGTCGCAGGTCCCGCGCTGGCGGAACCCGCGCAAAGATCAGCCGGCTTTATGAATATGCTCGGAGGTCTTGGGGAATTTGTCGAACGAGTCGTCGCTGACGCCAAAATTGTTCGCGAGGAGATAGTTCGGGCTCGCCGCCATCCAGTCCGAAAGGGTGATTTCCTGGTATTCGCCCGAATCGAACGTGATCACGATCTCGACATCCTGGTTGCCGACATTGCGAATCGCATGTCCATATCCCGCCGGGATATAGGCGACGTCGCCAGGGACGAAGCTCTTGACCTTGCCGCGTCCTCCCGAACCGAACAGGGCCACCTCGGCCTGACCGTTCAGATAGTAGTGCCATTCATTCGCATTGGGGTGCCAGTGCATCTCGCGTATCGAGCCGGGCTTCAGCGTCATCACGCCGCCGGACATCGACTTCGACATCGGGAACTCCTTCTGGGTCGCAAGACGCAGTTGGCCGCCCTTGGTGTCGATTTTGGGAGCAAGATCCATGAGCGAGTATTTATGCGTCAGGCCGGGCGGCAGGAGCACTTCCCTGGCGCGCGACTCCGGAATGATCGGCCCTGCGTTGATATAGGTCTCGCCCTTGGGCAGCGTGTCGAAGAAACTGGCCGGAATGCCGAAGTTCTCGGCGAGCAAGTCCTTTGGCGTCAGGCTGATCCAGTCGGTGATCGAGAACGTGCCGTGCTCCGAGAATGCGCCATTGTCGAACGAAAGGATGAAATGGCAGGGTTTGTCGCCGATCGTCTGGATCGAGTGGCCGTGACCTTTGGGGAAGAACCAGACATCGCCCGGCCCGAAGTTCGCGACCTCTCTTTGGCCGAACGGATCGAGGACCATCACCTGGCATCGGCCGTCGAGAACAAAGGCCCATTCGGCCGCGATCGCGTGCCAGTGCAGCTCGCGCGAGGCTCCGGGCTCAAGGTACATGTGCACCCCGGCGATGCCTTTGGAGATCGGGAAATTCTCGACGGTGGCTTCCTTGGCCCAGCCGCCTGAGGTCACCTTCGGCTTGCCGGCGTCCAAGGAGAAATGAAAGTCGGGCAAAGCCTCGACATCGCCAGCGCTGTGATGGACGATCTTTTCGCCGGCCGGCAGCGAAGTCGAATTTAATGCGAAACCGCCATCGCCCGGCTGGGCGACGAAGCCGTCCGCTCTCGCAGAGCCAGCCGCAGCTGCGATCAAACCGCCGGCCGCGCCAACGGCCAAGAGATTCCGGCGCGAATAATCCGTCATGCTTTAATTCCTTATATTCTCTTTATATTACTTTAATATTTGCTGACTTGGCCCCTAGCTGGGGTTGCGCGACTTCGGTATTTGCCTGAATTACATTCGCAACGGAAGACCTGTCGCCATGATCACTGCGATTACCGTTACCGATATACAATCGCGCCGCGCGGTTCCGCCATTCAATCAAGTTTGAACAGCTGCCTGATGCGGTCGGACAAACGCTTCGCCGAGCGATCTTCATGGTTCGCCACGCCAGCCTCATCGGCCTCAGCAAGAGCGCGGCGGCGGGACAGGACGCGGCCGAGCTCTTCCGAGAGGGTCGGGCGCTCTCTAAGAAGGGGCGCAAGATCTTCCGTTTTTATGTCGTAGACAATCGAACGCGTCAAGGCGCGCACCGAGCCGCTTTGCGGCTCGCCCAAAAGAAAACCCGCCTCGCCGCAATAGTCGCCCGGGGCCAATCGCGCCAATTCATACTCGCGCCCATCCTTCGAAATGTAGATGGCGACCACCCCTGATCGCAGGATTGTCAGCGCTTGCGACACGGCCCCCTGCTGAAGCACCATATCACCAGCCGCGTAGGCCTTCCGGGTCATCTTTCCGGCGAGGACCGTCTTTTGCTGTTCGCTAAGCGAGGAGAAGAGCGGCAGCCAATGGACGAGCGCGAGAGGCGCGGCGAGACCATCTTCGCTATCGGGCGCAGACGTCGAGATTTCGATGCTGCCCGGCGTCGGAGCGAATCTCATTCCGGCTGCCATGATGCAACGGAAAAGGCGATCCAGCACTTCGTTCTGGGCGGCGCCGACGATCGATCGGTCACGAATCCTATAACTTATCTCCAGTTCAATCTCAGAGGCGCTCAGCGTCTTGATCGACACCGTCGGCGGCGGCGCGCGCAAGATCAAGTTGCAACTGGCCAGACGCTCCAGGGCCACCTCCACGGCTCGCGATGGAAGCACAGACGGCTGCAGACGAATTAAAGTTGTCGCGCCATGCGTCTCGTTCGGACTGCTTCTGTTGACGAGCTTTGCTTTGGCGAGGACGCTGTTGGGAATGACGGCAAGATCATTGCTGGCCGTCAGGAGGTGAACGGCTTGCCAATTGGCTTCAATGATGCGGCAATGATGCGGCCTTCGAAGCCGCTATCGACGACAATCCAGTCTCCGATACTGTAGGATCGCCCGAGACTGATGGCGATCCCCGAAAAAACATCGGCGAGCGTGCTCTGCAACGCCAGACCAAGGATGATCGCAACCGCGCCCGATGTGGCCAGAAGCGCGCCGACCGCGAAATGAAGGACGTTGCTGGCGATCGCCAGAGCGACCCCGAGATAGATGAGCGCGGCTAAAAGCTGTTGGAACAATTGGCTTTCGTTCGGCTTTCGCTCGAAGATCACGAAGGCGCGGACGAAGGCGACGAGGCTCCAGCCGAGCGCGCACCACCACAGAATTACGAGGAAGTAGATGCCCAACTGATGCGCGGCGCTTGCGCTCGACGCAGGTTGCGGCTGGTAGGGCTCGACGCCGTGAGCAAGCAGCGATGTGGTCAGAGCGACGAATAAGCCCGTCTGCCCAATCGCCCTCCACACAGCGCCGAGTCGCGGCGATAGAGCGAGGACTGAAAGGCCCGCGAGGAGAAGCGCCGCTGCGTCCGCCGCGGCTTGCGAATGCTCGGCGATAAATTGCGGCCAGAATGGCACTTATTTTTCTCTCGTCAAACCCCGGGCGTCGCCGCTCGCATCCTAATCTTCGGCCAGGACTCTCCGCCGAGGAGCGCCTTCGACATCGTTCGAATTGAAGGTTGAGCGCGGCTGAACCGGATGCCCCATTTAGCTCGCCGCCAGCCGTTTTCACAAGGCGTCTTCACCCGCTCGCTCGAAACGCCCCGCCCGAACGGAACATGGCGCAAACGGCGGCGCATCAAAACCTCGCCGTTTTGCCATATGCGCGTTTTGCCATATGCGCAATGAAGGAGCTATGCTCGGCTCGGCGAGACTTGCAGAGTTCTCAGCCCAGACTACGCGTCAAAACAACCACATAGAATGGTCGGTTCAGTTTGACGCGATCTCATCTCCCGGAGACAAAGTGAAAGCCGTTGGCTATCGAAAATCCCTACCCATCGCCGCCGCAGATTCGCTGCTTGATCTCGACCTGCCCATCCCGGTCCCGGGGCCGCGCGATCTGCTCGTCGCCGTCAAGGCCGTTTCGGTCAATCCCGTCGATACGAAGGTGCGAATGCGATCCGCGCCGGACGCGGGAGACGTGAAGATTTTGGGCTGGGACGCGGTCGGCGTGGTCGAAGCCGCGGGCAAGGACGTGACTTTATTCAAGCCGGGCGACGAGGTGTTTTATGCCGGATCGATCACCCGCCCGGGAACAAACGCCGAGTTCCACCTCGTCGATGAACGGATCGTCGGACACAAGCCCAAAACCCTTTCCATCGCCGAAGCGGCAGCTTTGCCCCTGACTACGATCACCGCTTGGGAATTGCTATTCGACCGTCTCGGCGTTGGCCGAGGCGAGCGCTCCGCCGGCGGCAGTCTGCTCATCGTCGGCGGAGCTGGCGGCGTCGGCTCGATTCTCATTCAGCTTGCCCGCCGCCTCACCGGCCTCACCGTCATCGCCACGGCATCGCGTCCGCAAACCCGCAATTGGTGCCTCGATCTCGGCGCCCATCACGTCATCGACCATGCCAAGCCGCTCCCAGAGGAGTTGAAGAAGCTTGGCGTCGCAGAGATCGATTATATCGCCAGCCTGACCGCCACCGAGCAGCATTTTCCCGCAATCGTCGAAGTCATTAAACCGCAAGGCCGATTCGGCGTGATCGACGACCCCAAGACTCTCGACATCAATCCTCTGAAGCGAAAGGCGGTGTCCGCCCACTGGGAATCGATGTTCACGCGATCTATGTTTGAAACCGAAGATATGATCGCGCAACATAGGCTGCTGAACGAGGTCGCCGACCTCATTGACGCAGGGGTGATCCGCACCACGCTTGCCGACAATCTTGGACCGATCAACGCCGCCAATCTGAAGAAGGCGCATGCTCTGATCGAGAGTGGAAAGGCCAAGGGCAAGATCGTTCTGCAGGGATTTTGACGGCGCGTCTCTTGGCGCACACGCCGTCAGACGGGAGCAGTCAAGCGCGGCGTCGGTTCGGCTTTCTTCGGCATGCAGCCTTGCAGGAATTGCTCGACCGCCGCCTCCACCATCCGCTTGATCTCGGCGGCGGCCGGCGGCCGCCGCACGCCGATGAGGCATTGAAACCTTATTGTCCCAGACAACATTTCGAGAAAATGATCGGCCGCTTTGTGGCTATCTGGCAGCTGAAGCTGACCCCGTTCGATCTGGCGGTCGAAAAATTCCGCAAGGAATTCCCGGCTGCGGCCCGGACCCAGTTTCCAGTATTGTTCGGCGATTTCCGGGATGCGCGGCGCTTCGGCGATGATGAGGCGATTGAGGCTGAGAGTCGAGGCGGAGGTCACGATGTCCAGATAGCGGATGCCGACCTCCTCCAGCACCTCGCGGGGGGGACGCGGCGCTAATTTTTCCGGGGCCAAGCCCTCAAAGATCGTCTCGCACGTCTCGATGATAAGGGCCTCGAACAGGCCTTGCTTACCGCCGAACAGCCCATAGAGCGTCTGCCGCGATCCGCCGGACCGCGAGATCACATCATCCAAAGTGGCTTCGGCGAAGCCCTTTTCCTGGAAAACCTCGCGCGCGGCCTCCATAAAGGCCTCCCTCCGCGCCGCGAGACGTTTGCTCGGCTGCGTCCCGGCAAAGTCGACATTTGAGGGGGCCACTTTCATTCACAACCTGGTTACACATATGATACGTACTTGATATGTACTGTACGATACAATACGTCAAGGTAGACCTCCGGAGTTTATTATGGGCATAGTCGCATTCGCGCTTCGCTACCGCCACACCTTTTATGTGCTGGCATTCATGATGCTGTTTCTTGGCGGCAGCGCGATCCTGACGACGCCCAAGGACATTTTCCCCAGCATCAACATCCCAGTGGTTACGGTCATTTGGCAGTATACCGGGCTGACGCCGGAGGAAATGGAGCAGCGCGTCACCACCTACAGCGAATATTCGATCAGCTCCGCCGTCAGCGACGTCCGCACCATCGAGAGCCAAACGCTGTCCGGCATCGCGGTCGAGAAGATTTACTTTCAGCCTGGCGTCAGCATCGATCTCGCGATCGCCCAGATCGTCTCCGGCTCCGATTCGATCCGCGCGCTGATGCCGGCCGGCATTCAGCCGCCGACGATCGTCCAGTATAATGCCTCATCGGTCGCCGTGCTTCAGCTTAGTTTGAGTTCTGACCAGCTGAACGAGCAGCAGCTCTATGATTACGGCATCTATCAGATGCGCCAAGCCTTGGCTCCGATCCCCGGCATCACGCTGCCGACGCCCTATGGCGGCAAATATCGACAGATCATGGTCGATCTCGACCCCGACGCGCTCCGGGCGAGGGGCATAACCCCGAACGATATCGTCACCGCCGTCAACGCTTCAAGCCTGACCTTGCCCGCGGGCGACGTGAAGATGGGCGATCAGCAGTTCATCGTTAAAGTCAACACGTTGGCCCCTTCGATCGCCGACCTCAACCGCGTGCCTGTCAAGCAGGTTGGCGGCGCCACCGTCTATCTCTCCGACGTCGCGCATGTTCGCGACGGCTGGGCGGTGCAGCAGAACATCGTGCGAGCCGAAGGCAAGCGCTCCGTCCTTTTGACCATCATCAAGAACGGCAACGCCTCCACTCTCGACGTGGTCAATCGCGTGAAGGCGGCTCTGCCCGAGATCCAAAAGGCGGCGCCTCCCGGCATGAACATAGACCTCTTGTTCGACCAGTCCGTGTTCGTGCAGAACGCGATCAACAGCGTGCTGCAGGAAGGGGCGATCGCCGCCGCCCTGACCGCCCTGATGATCCTCATCTTCCTTGGCTCATGGCGCTCCACAATCGTCGTCATGGTGGCGATTCCGCTGTCAATTCTGACGTCGATTGCCGTGCTGGCGGCGCTTGGCCAGACAATCAACACGATGACTCTCGGCGGCCTGGCGCTGGCGGTCGGCATCCTCGTTGACGACAGCACCGTCACGATCGAGAACACCCATCGCCTGCTTGAGGAAGGCGAGCCCTTCGACAAAGCCGTGCTGGACGGCGCTTCCGGCATCGCGATTCCGACGCTGATCTCCACGCTGGCCATTTGCTGCGTGTTCGTCTCGGTGTTCTTTTTGCAGGGGGCTGCGCGTTATCTCTTCACCCCGCTGGCCATGGCGGTGGTGTTCGCCATGCTCGCCTCCTACTGCATCGCGCGCACGCTAACCCCGATCATGATCGGGCTTTTGATCCGCACGGAGCATGAGAACCACGGCGCCGCCAAGGGCTGGTTTGGCCGCTTTCATGACGGATTCAACGTGCGGTTCGATCGTTTCCGCGACTTTTATGGTTGGCTGCTCGCCGGCATTCTGCGGCGGACCATATTGACGCCGACGATCGCCGTGCTTGTCGTGATCGGGGCAGGCGCGCTCTCGCTCAACATCGGTTCCGACTTCTTTCCGGCCGTCGACGCTGGCCTGATCCAGTTGCACGTGCGGGCCCCCGCGCGCACGCGCGTCGAACGCACCGAGCAGATCTTCCAGGCGGTCGAGGACAATATCCGCGCGGACGTCGCGCCTAAGGATCTGAAACTGATCCTCGACAATATTGGTTTGCCGCAGCGGCTCTATAATCTTGCCTTCACCGATGGCAGCGCCATCGGCGTCAACGACGGCATCATCCAAATCGAGCTCGGCGAAGGTCACGAGCCCACCGCGCAGATCATCAAAAAGCTGCGCGCCGAACTGCCGGCAGCGTTTCCCGACGTTCTCTTCTATTTCCAACCCGCCGATCTCGTCACCCAAGTGCTGAACTTTGGCGTGCCGACGCAGATCGACGTGCAGGTTCAGGGGAAAGACCGCGAAAACAACAAGAAGATCGCCGCGGCGTTGCAGGAGAAAATGTTTAAGGTTCCCGGCCTCGTCGACGCCCATATCCAGCAAGAGCTGAACGCGCCCGAGCTGTACTACACCGTCGACCGCACCCGCGCGCAGCAGCTCCAGCTGAAGACGCAGGACGTGGGCAATAACATCAACATCAGCCTCAGTTCCTCGGAACAGGTCTCGCCTAATTTCTGGACCGATCCGAAAAATGGCATCCCGTACTTCATGGCGGTGCAGACGCCCGAATATCGCACCTCCAATAAGAACCAGCTCGACAATACTCCGCTTGCCAGCGGTCTCGATCCCAGCGGCACTCCAATACCCACCGTGCTTGGCAATATCGCCACGGCGCAGCGCATCGGCGTGCAATCGGTCTTCAACCAGTCCAACATTCAAGCGGTCTATGACGTTTATGGCAGCACGCAGGACCACGATCTCGGCAGCATATCGACGGCGATCAACAAGATTGTCGCCGAGGTCGAGCCTCAGCTCAAACCCGGCAATCACATTGTCGTTCGCGGCCAGATCGAGAGCATGAATTCAGCGTTCGGCAATTTGACGATGGGGCTGTTGTTCGCCGCCGTCTTCGTTTACATGCTGATGGTCGTCAATTATCAGAGCTTCCTCGATCCGCTTGCGGTGATCCTGGCTTTGCCTGGCGCCGGCGCAGGGATTATCTTGCTGCTGTTCGTCACCGGCACCACGCTGAGCGTGCCTTCCCTGATGGGGTCGATCATGGCGATCGGCGTTGCTTCGGCAAACTCGATTTTGTTGGTCACCTTCGCACGTGAGCAGCGCGAGGCTGGGATGAGCGCGTTCGAGGCCGCGTTGTCGGCTGGCACCACGCGACTTCGCCCGGTTCTGATGACAGCCGCCGCAATGATCGTCGGCATGATTCCAATGGCGATCGGCGGCCCCGGGGAAGAGCAGAATGCGGTGCTGGCGCGCGCGGTCATCGGCGGCGTCGCCGTCGGCACCATGACCACTTTGTTGTTTGTTCCGTTCCTCTATTCCGTGATCGGCCGTTTTGAACGGCTGGACTCGGAGGCCCATGCGGGCCCGGCTCATCAAGGAGCTTCGTCATGAACAGCATGCCACCAGACATAGCATTTAAGCCAGACGCTCCGGAGAATCCGAAAGGGCAGCAACCGGAAGACGGACGGAAGGGGCGCATAGCCCGGATGCTTGGTTTTGTCGCTGTCGCGACCGTAGCGGGACTGGTCGGCTTCGGCATCTGGAGCAAATCGAGCCGCAACGCCGATGCAGACGCCGTCCTGCAGGCGCGCGAGAACGTGATTCCGAAGGTGCGCACCATGATTGCGCAGGAAGATACGAAGCCCCGCACGATTGAGCTGACGGGCAATATGGCGGCGTTCGATAGCGCGACGATTTTTGCCCGCGCTACTGGCTATATCAGCGTCAGAAATGTCGATATCGGCAGCAAGATGCACAAAGGGGATGTGCTCGCGGTGATTGCCGCCCCTGATCTCGATCAACAGCTCGCCCAGGCAAAGGCGCAGCTTGTGCAGTTCGATGCGGCTGTCCAGCAAGCGCAAGCCAATGCGGACCTCGGCCGCGTCACCGACCAACGGACATCGCGGCTCGTCGCTCAAGGATGGTCGAGCGAGCAGCAAGGCGACAACGACAGGCTGACGTCGGCCTCTCGCGTGGCGGCGCTCGCGGTAGCGCGCGCAAATGTGCTGGCGCAGCAGGCCGCCGTGAATCGTTTAGAAGAGCTGACTCAATTCGAGCAGATCAAGGCCCCGTTCGATGGCGTGATTACAAGCCGCCTCATCGATGTCGGCAGTCTCGTCGCCGCCGACGCGAACAACGGAACGCCTTTATTCTCGATCGCTCGCACCGACGTTCTGCGCGTGCAGGTCTTTGTGCCGCAAACCTTTACCTTTGGAATTTCGGACGGAGATGATGCAACGGCCACAGTGTCGGAATTGCCGGGCCAGGTGTTCCACGGCAAGGTCGCGCGCAACGCGAAAGCGCTGTCGGCTGGCACTCGCACGCTGCTGATGGAGGTCGACGTCGATAATAAGGACAGCGTGCTGTCGGCGGGTCTCTACAGCGTCATCCATTTGCAGGTGCGCCGGATGAACCCGGTCATCGTCATTCCTTCGCAGGCGGTGATCTTCAATTCGGACGGGCTGAAGACGGCTGTTGTCTCGGATGGCAAGGTCGAACTCCGCAAGATCGATCTTGAATTGGACAATGGCGCCACCGTCGAGGTGAGGTCTGGGCTAAAGCCCGGCGATCAAATCATTCTCAGTCCGCCGGCGAACGTGACCAACGGCATGCGGGTCACAACGACAACCTGAGAGCGGGCGCGCAACCGATCCAACGGGAGTGGAGATGGTTATTCAAACAATAAGAAAAGTCGAGCATGCGGAGATTCCAGGAAGCTCGCTCAAGGTTTCACGCGTCGCGCTCGGCGCCTGGGCCATAGGCGGTTGGATGTGGGGCGGGACCGATGAATCCGAATCGATCGCCACTATCCGCGCCGCTCTGGAGCATGGCGTCAACGTCATTGATACGGCCCCGGTCTATGGGTTTGGCCGCTCAGAGGAAATCGTCGGCAAGGCTTTGGCTGAGGGCGGTCTGCGCGATGACGCCGTTATCGCCACAAAGGCCGGCCTTGAGTGGAAAGACGGCAAAGTCTTCCGCAACGCCAGCCGCGAGCGAATCATGCTCGAAATCGACGAGTCTCTGCGACGGCTTCGAACCGATCGCATCGATATCTATCAGATCCATTGGCCGGACCCGCTGGTCAAAATGGAAGAAACCGCCGAGGCGATGAACGCCCTGTTGAAACAGGGAAAGATACGCGCCATCGGCGTCAGCAATTTCTCCGTCGATCAGATGGAGCAATTCCGCAAGGTTGCGCCGATACACGTGCTGCAGCCGCCCTACAATCTCTTTGAGCGCGGGATCGACGCGGACGTTCTGCCCTATTGCCTCAAAAACAATATTGCGACCTTCGGTTATAGCGCGTTGTGCCGGGGTCTTCTGTCTGGGCGGATGAAGCCGGACACGGTTTTCTACGGCGACGATCTGCGCCGCAAAGAGCCGAAATTTCAGCAGCCAAGGTTTGGTCGCTATCTCGCAGCGGTGCGGCGGCTCGATGAGCTCGCAAAAGATCGCTTCGGCAAGCGCGTCATTGATCTGGCGGTCCGCTGGATGCTCGATCAGGGCATCACGACGGCGCTATGGGGCGCGCGCCATCCCGAGCAATTGCGGCCGGTGGATGACGTTTTCGGCTGGTCGCTCGATGCCTCCGCCAAAGCCGAGATCGACCGGATCCTGACGGCGGAGATCACCGATCCAGTCGGTCCTGAATTCATGGCGCCGCCGTCGCGAGGTTAAAAGATCGCCATCTTCATTTCAGTATAAAGTTTATGTTCTACTTTACCAAAGAGGTAAGTTGTTGCAGCGAGCGGCCGAAAACGAGTCTAGGAAACAAAGGCTCACAAGACTGCTCTAGTTAAAAGATATTCTAATGGGACTCTAGTCTAATTCACGTACATTTGATGACTGCGCCGTCGCTCGCTGGCGTCGCGCAACATCTTTCTAACGTGATCAGTACTAAAATGCGAAATGTTTGACAATCAAGGTCAGGTTCATGACAGCCATTGTTCGATTAGCTCTTTCGCGCCCCTATACGTTTGTCGTCATGGCGATCCTGATCATGATTTTCGGCACGCTGTCGGCGGTCCGGACGCCGACCGATATTTTTCCGAATATCGGAATCCCGGTCATCAGCGTGGTTTGGAACTATACGGGCTTGCCGCCGGACGATATGTCGGGCCGCATTATTTCGATCTATGAGCGAACCCTCACGACGACGGTCAATGACATCGAACATATCGAGTCGCAGTCGCTCGCCGGCTATGGCATCGTCAAGGTATACTTCCAGCCTACTGTGGACATCAGCGCCGCTCAGGCGCAGGTCACATCCATCTCTCAGACAATTTTGAAGCAGCTCCCGCCCGGCGTTACTCCGCCGCAGATTCTGTCCTATAATGCGTCGAGCGTGCCGATTATCCAGCTGGCGGTATCGAGCGACACCCTCTCTCAGACAGACCTCAACGACCTCGCTCAAAACTTCATTCGGCCCGCTCTCTCGACGATCGCAGGAGCCCAGTTGCCCTCCGTCTATGGCGGAATGATCCGACAGGTGCAGATCGATCTCGACCAGAAGGCGCTGCACGCCCACAATCTTTCGGCGACCGATATCGGCAACGCGCTCGCGCGGCAAAACCTGATCACCCCTGTCGGCACGGAAAAGATCGGTTCCTATGAATACACCATAGACCTCAATGACTCGCCCAAACAGCTGGACGATTTCAACAATCTGCCAATCAAGGTTGTCAACGGCGTTGTCGTCTTCATGCGCGACGTCGCTTTCGTCCACAACGGCTCGCCGCCGCAGACCAACGTCGTGCAGTTGGACGGCCGCAAGGGCGTGCTGATGTCGGTCTTGAAGAACGGCTCGGCGTCGACTCTCGACATCATCGCCGACGTCAAGGCGCGCTTGCCGGCGATTCAAGCCACCCTCCCGCCGGGAGTGACTCTCAAATTCGTCAGCGATCAATCCGGCTTCGTCACCTCCTCGGTGACCGCGGTCGTCCGCGAAGGTCTGATCGCGGCCACGTTGACCGGTCTCATGATCCTGGTTTTTCTCGGAAGCTGGCGCTCGACATTGATCATCACAGTATCGATCCCATTGGCGGTGCTCTCCTCGCTGATCGCCCTTTCGATTCTTGGTCAAACCATCAATGTGATGACGCTCGGCGGTTTGGCGCTTGCGGTCGGCATTTTGGTTGACGACGCTACGGTCACCATTGAAAACATCAATCGCCATATGGAGGAACTTGACGAAGACATCTTGACGGCGATTACGCGCGGCGCGCACGAAATCATGCCGCCTGCAACGATTGCGCTATTTTGCATCTGCATCGCCTTCGTCCCGCTTCTTTCCCTCGGCGGAGTCGCCGGCTATCTGTTCCGGCCGCTGGCGATGGCGGTCGTCTTCGCGATGATCGCATCATACATTCTGACGTATACGCTGGTGCCGACGATGGCGCATTTTCTCCTGCGCAACCAGCACCATCACATCGCGACGCATGGAGAGCCTGACGATCCGCCCGCCGCAGGCATTTTCTCCCGATTTCAACGCAGATTCGAGCATCATTTCGAGCGGCTGCGGCAGGGTTATATGGGCCTGCTGCAACTGGCGCTGCAGCACCGTTTCTGGTTCGCAGGCGGTTTCCTCTGCTTTGCCGTGTTGTCTCTAGGCCTCGCGCCTTTTCTCGGACAGGATTTCTTTCCCTCCGTCGATGCGGGCGCGATCAAAATTCATATGCGCGCGCCGACAGGAACGCGAATCGAGGAAACGACCCTTCTGTCCGATGGGGTCGAGCAGAAGATCCGCGAAATCATTCCGCCGGACCGCGTCGCCAACATCGTCGACAATATCGGCCTACCGATCAGCGGCATTAATATTTCATACGGAAATTCCGGAACCATCGGCGTTTTCGATGACGACATATTGATAACCCTTAACGAAGGCCCGACCCCCACGAGCGAGTATGTGAAGATTCTACGCGAGAAACTGCCGAGGGCGTTCCCCGGCGCGACTTTCTCGTTCCTTCCCGCCGATATCGTCAGCCAGATTCTCAATTTCGGTTCGCCGGCGCCTCTCGACGTTCAGATCGCCGGCGCTGACCTCAACGCGAGCCGGACCTTTGCGAAGAAGCTGCTTGCGAAGATCCGTCATATCCCGGGCATCGCGGATCCACGCATTCAAGAGGAGTTCCAGAATCCCGCCCTCAAGGTCGAATTCAACCGCGAATTCGCCGGCGTCGTGGGGCTGACTGAAGGCGACGCCTCGACCAGCATTCAAGCGACGCTCTCCGGCAGCACTCAGACAGCGCCGACCTATTGGCTGAATCCGACCAATGGCGTCTCGTATCCGGTTTCGATCCAGACGCCGCAATATGACATCGATACTCTTGGAGAGCTGAACAATTTGCCGCTGACGGCCGATAACTCGACTCAATTGCTGGGCGGCCTCGCGACCCTCTCACCGGAGCCGCTCGACGCCGTCGTCACGCACTATAATATCCGGTCCACCGTGAACATCTATGCGACGACGCAGAATCGCGATCTCGGCGGAGTTGCCGCCGATATCGAAAAGATCGTCAACGACGCCCGCGCGGATCTCCCGAGAGGCTCAACCGTCGTCATCCGCGGCCAGGCCGCCACCATGACAAGCGCCTACATGCAATTGTTTATCGGCTTGGCCTTCTCCATCGTGCTGATCTATCTCCTGATCGTCGTCAACTTCCAGTCCTGGCTCGATCCTTTCGTGATCATCATGGCGCTTCCAGCCGCATTGGCCGGCATCGTGTGGATGCTGTTCATCACTCACACCAGCCTGTCGGTGCCCGCCCTAACTGGCGCAATCATGTGCATGGGCGTCGCCACGGCGAACAGCATTCTCGTCGTCAGCTTTGCGCGTGAACAGCTTGCTGAGGGAAAAGACGTAGTGACCGCCGCGCTGGCGGCGGGCGCAACCCGCTTCAGGCCCGTGCTCATGACTGCGCTCGCCATGATCATCGGCATGGCGCCGATGGCTATCGAGCCCGGACAAAATTCGCCACTTGGACGCGCCGTCATCGGCGGTCTTCTGTTTGCGACCATCGCGACGCTATTGTTCGTGCCTACAGTGTTCGGCATCGCGCATGGACGCAAAGTCGTCAACCAAGCCAAGGCAGCGGAGCCGCTCTCCGGCCTGCCATCCCATGCCTGACCCGGAGCGATTTATGTCTTCCGACTCACCCATGCCGTCTCGCAAGCCGCGTCGCGTTTTGTTGATACTCTGCGTTATCGGTGTCGGCGCCATCGGTCTCGCCGCCTCCGGCATCATCGACCGCGCGAGAAGCACGCAGGAGCTCAAGACCTGGACCAACTCCCAGGCGATTCCAACGGTCCAGGTAATCCAACCTGAACGCGGACCGGTTGAAGAGCAGCTAATCTTGCCTGGCACCGTGAACGCCTATTACACCGGTTCGCTTTTTGCCCGCGCCAGCGGCTATATCACCGGCTGGTATAAGGACATCGGCACGCATGTTAAAAAAGGAGAGGTGCTGGCGCTGATTGCGGCCCCCGATCTCGATCAGCAGCTTGCCGAAGCGAAGGCGCAGCTCGTCCAGTTCCAGGCGGCGGTTCAGCAAGCGCAGGCCAATGCGGATCTTGGCCGAGTGACCGACCAACGAACATCGCGGCTCGTCGCTCAGGGATGGTCCAGCGCGCAGCAAGGCGACACCGATCGGCTGACGTCGGCATCGCGCGCGGCGGCGCTTGAGGTCGCCCGCGGGAATGCGATGGCGCAGCAGGCTGTGGTAAACCGGCTTGAGGAACTAACTCAGTTTGAGCAAATCAAGGCGCCTTTCGATGGCATCCTGACGATGCGAACGGTCGATATAGGCGATCTCGTCAATGCCGGCGGCAACTCGGGCAGAGCCTTGTTCCAAGTCTGCGATATCCATCGCATGCGCATTTATGTGAATGTACCGCAGGCATTTCTCGGCGAGATGAAGCCGGGCATCAAGGCGACGCTGCATCTGCCCGGCCAGCAAGAAACATTCGAAGCGGAACTGGTCTCGACATCAAATGCGCTTGCTGAAAATTCTCGAACTGCTTTGATCGAATTGCAATCGGACAATCCCGACGGAAAACTTTGGCCGGGCGCCTTTACCGAGGTCCATTTTCATATTCCCTCCGACCCGAACACCATGCGCGTACCGGCCACCGCGCTTGTCTTCGGCGCACATGGAATGCGCGTGGCTTTAGTAGATGTCAGCAACAAAGTCGTGCTTAAATCAGTGACCCTCGGGCGCAACCTTGGGAACAAGGTCGAGATTCAATCTGGGGTTTCGTTGTCCGACCGTCTAATCGACAATCCGCAGGAGTCGATCGAATCGGGCGACCTCGTCCAGATCGCCCAGGCGAACACGAAAGCGGTCGCAACGGCGGAAAAAGCGGACCCAATCGCTAAAAAAAGCGAATGAGACGCGCCTCATGACAATGTCGAATCTTTTTGAGGGCCGAAGATGAGGGGCGAAAGGGTCGCGGGCCAAATCGCATCCGTTGAAATGCATATCGACGCAGAACGATTCCTAGGCCGTGGTGACGAATTCGGCGTTTGAGGGATTCTCGCGAGGATCTTTCCATGATTCAAGGCTGATTTTTGGAGATCAGCCTTGATGATTCGGGATGTCGATGCGCTGCGAGACGATCAATGGGAGCGGCTTTGTGATCTTGTGCCAGGCGGAAGAGCCGGCCAGCGCGGGCCGCGCTGCGACAATCGACGCTTCGTCGACGCGCTGTTATGGATGGCCCGCTCGGGCGGCCGCTGGCGCGATCTGCCCGAACGCTTCGGCGACCATCAGGCGGTGAAACGCCGCTACTATCGCTGGATCGAGCGCGGCGCCTTGGACGGATTTCTTGAGGCATTCACCGCCGAGGCCGATCTCGAATGGCTGATGATCGACTCAACAATCGTGCGCGCCCATCAGCACGCGGCCGGCGCAAGGATCGCCAAAGGGGGGCGGATGCCCAAGGCCTGGGCCGCTCTCGCGGTGGTTTGAGCACCAAAATCCACGCCGCGACAGACGCACTCGGCAACCCCGTTCGGCTCCTTCTCGGACCTGGGCAGCGCAACGACATCACAAAAGCGCACGCCCTGATCGAAGGCTTTGCGGCCGATGCGATCATCGCCGATAAAGGTTATGACGCCAATCACTTGCGCAAGGCTGTTCTTATGCGTGAGGCTGAGCCGGTGATCCCATCAAAATCCAATCGCCGCGCGCCGCTCCCCTACGACAAGGCGCTCTACAAGGAGCGCAATCTCGTCGAGCGTTTCTTCAATAAACTGAAGCAGTTCCGGCGCGTCGCAACCCGATACGACAAGCTCCTCGCAAACTACCGAGGCTTCGTATTGCTCGCCGCTATTGCTATCATGCTCAGGTAATTCGTCACTACTGCCTAGCGTGCGGGCAAGCCGAGACATGATCGCGCTCCGGTAGTTTGCGCAAGCAGCGACCGAAGAAAAGGCCCCGTGAAAGATGGGGTAGGAAGCGCCGCAAAAATATGCGATCGAAAAGTCGGTCAATGAAGCATTTGAAAGCGGGGCCCTGATCGCCCCTCCTCGCGCATAGGTTTGAGGCCTCGCGCCGATGCGCGTCCCCTCGATCAAATAAGCGAGGCCGAGAAAGAGATGCGATGAGCGCCCATCAGTATTCGTTCAAGACGATCGACGGCAATCCTCTGCCCCTCGCTTCGTTCAAAGGCAAAGCGGTTCTGATCGTCAACACGGCCTCCGCCTGTGGGCTAACGCCGCAATATGAGGCGCTCGAGGCGCTTTATCGGCGGTATCGCGATTTTGGTTTTGTCGTACTTGGCGTTCCGGCCAATGATTTTGGCAAGCAGGAGCCTGGAACGGAAGCCGAGATCAGAACCTTCTGCACGATGAAATTTGACATCGATTTCCCGCTCGCCTCCAAAGAGACCGTCATCGGCGAGCATGCGCATCCGTTTTATAGATGGGTCGTGAACCAGCTTGGCGAGGACGCCGCGCCGAAGTGGAATTTTCACAAATATCTGATCGGCAAGGACGGCGGCATTGCCGGCGTGTTTGGATCGCGCACTGTCCCCGACGCGCCGGAAGTCATTGCCGCAATTGAAGCGGCCCTCGCGTAAGGCCCCCGCTCAACAATAGCGCGTCGCTTATAGCTATTGCATCCTTGCGTTGAGCTTTGGCGTTAGCCACAGCGTTTGACGGCGATGGCTACAAGGTCGGCGCCTCCCTGCCGGATGCCCTTCGGCGCGCGCAGACGTTCAATATTCCGCGCTGATTTCATCTTGCGCCCGCCGACGCAATTCCGCGCCCGAGATAATTGCCGAAGCAACTCGCCTTCGCGATGCGACGCTGCGAAGGGACGAGGTCGAAGCGATTCCGGGATCAAAAAATCCTCCGCCTCGACAATCCGACTGGAGCAGGCGCCGACAAGGTCGCCATGCTCCCAACTGTGGAGTTCAGCCGATCAAGGCGTCATCGCCGACTTTGGCTTTGGCGGCAGGGTCGGCAATGATCTTCTTCTTCGCGTCGGGCGGCGTCTTGTCCTTTTTGAAACGATCGAGCCAGACGGCGATCCCGCGCACGACGACATAGAATGTCGGCGTGAACAAAAGTCCGAACAGCGTCACGCCAAGCATCCCCGCGAAAACCGCCGTGCCAAGGGATTGACGCATCTCGGCTCCGGCCCCCATCGCGCGCGCAAGCGGGAGCACGCCAAAGATGAAGGCGAATGACGTCATCAGAATCGGGCGCAACCGCGTTCGCGCCGCGGAAACGGCCGCCTCGAACCTTGTTTGCCCTTCCTCCTCAGCCTGTTTGGCGAACTCGACGATCAGAATGGCGTTTTTCGCCGCAAGGCCAACAAGAACGATAAGACCGATGTCGACCAGAATATTGCGATCGAGATCGCGCGCGGTGACGCCGATCATCGCCGCGAGAATGCACATCGGAACGATGAGGACCACGGCGAAAGGCAGCAGCCAGCTTTCATAAAGCGCGGCCAGAAGAAGAAACACGAAGACGACGGCAAGGCCAAACGCGATAAAAGCCGTGTTGCCGGCGAGCTTCTCCTGCAGCGCAATTTCAGTCCACTCGAAGCCAAAACCCTGCGGCAGGTTTGCCTTCGCCATGGCCTCGAGCGAATCGATGCCCTGTCCCGAGGAATAACCGCGCGCGAGGCTGACCTGGACTTCCGCCGACGGATAAAGATTATAGCGCGTCACGCGGAACGGTCCCGTCGTATCATTGAGCGTCGCCACGGAGCCGATCGGCACCATATCTCCCTCGGCGTTGCGCGTCTTCAGATTGGCGACATCGCGCAAGGTCATGCGAAACGGATTATCCGCTTGAGCGGTGACCTGATACGTCCGCCCCAGAATGTTGAAGTCATTGACGTAGGCGGAGCCCATATAAACCGACAAGGCTTCGAAGACGCGCGAGATCGGCACGCCAAGCAGTTCAGCTTTGGTCCGATCGATGTCGGCGTAAATCTGCGGCGTATGGGTGTTGAATAGGGTGAAGGCCTGGATGAACCCGGGGTTGGCGTGCGTTGCGCCGACGAGACTCCAGGTTGCGTTTTCCAGCGCCGGCAGACCGCGGCCAGCGCGGTCCTGTACATAGCCCTTGAGGCCGCCGCCGGTGCCGATGCCCGGCACGGACGGGGGCTCCAGCACAAAGGTGAAGGCGTCGGTCAGGACGCTCAAATGGTCTCGAACGTCGGCGAGAATTGAGGGCGCGGTCGCGCCTTCCTTGACGCGATCAGGGAAAGGCTTCAGCGCAACGAAAATGACGCCGGTGTTGGTGGCGTTGGTGAAGGTCGCCCCGTCAAAGCCGGCGAAGGTGACGGCATGCTCGACGCCTTTCCGCTCCAGAATAATCTTTGTGGCGTCGCGCAAGACTTTGTCGGTGCGGTCGAGCGAAGCCCCTGGCGGGAGCTGGAACGCGGCAATGAGATAGCCGCGATCGAGCTGCGGAATGAGCCCGGTCGGGGTCTTGTTCAAGAGATCATAGGCGAAATAGATGAGGCCGGCGTAAATGATGAGCGAGACGAAGCTGATCCGCACAAGTCGCGCCGTAAGGGCGCCATAGCTAATGCTGAGCTTATCGAAGGCCCAGTTGAAAGCGATGAAAAACCAGCGGAATGGCGTGGAGATCCAATAGACCAGACCTGATGTCTTGAGCTTGGCCGCGTGCGGCATGAGAAGAATGGCGGCGAGCGCCGGCGAAAGGGTCAGGGAGACGAAGGCCGAGATCACCGTCGCGCTGGCGATGGTGATGGCGAATTGCTTGTAAAATGCGCCCTGCAAGCCGGTGATGAAGGCGGTCGGAATGAACACGGCGCAAAGCACGAGAGCGATCGCCAACAGGGCGCTGCCGACCTCGTCCATCGTTTTATGCGCGGCCTCCTTCGGGCTCATGCCGTGCTCTAGGTAACGTTCGACGTTTTCGACAACGACGATCGCGTCATCGACGACGATGCCGATCGCAAGGACAAGCCCGAACAAGGACAGCGTGTTGAACGTCAGTCCAACGCCGCTCATCATGAGGAAACAGCCGATCAGCGAAACGGGAATGGCGATGACCGGAATGATCGCGGCGCGCCATGTCTGCAGAAAGACGATGACCACGATGACGACGAGCCCAACCGCTTCGAAAAGCGTGTGCACGACTTCATCGACGGACTGTTGAATGAATTCAGTCGGATTATAGACGACCGTATAGTCGACCCCCGGCGGAAAATCCTTCTTCGCCGTCTCCATGGCGTTTTTCACGGCCGTGGCGGTGGCCAAAGCGTTCGAGCCCGGCCGCTGGAAGATCACCATGGCCGTGGCGACATCGCGGTCGAGATAGGCGTTGACCGTATAATCCTGCGCGCCAAGTTCGACGCGAGCGATGTCGCGCACGCGAATATAGCCGTCGGCGTCGGAGCGGATCACGACATCGCCAAACTGCTCGGGGTCAATGAGGCGCCCGAGCGTTTGCACCGATAGCTGAAACGCGCCGGGCGAACTCGCCGGCGGTTGATTGATCGCGCCGGCGGCGACCTGAAGATTGGCCGCTTGCAAAGCGGCGACGACTTCCCCGGCGGTGAGGCCGCGCGCCGCAACCTTCGCCGGATCGAGCCAAACGCGCATCGAATAATCGCGCGCGCCGAATATCTGGACATTGCCTACGCCGTCGACGCGCGAGAGCTGGTCTTTGAGATAGAGCGTTGCGTAGTTCGAGATATATTTCTGGTCGCGCGATCCGTCAGGCGAGATCATGTGCACGACCATCATCAGATCGGGCGAAGCCTTCTGGACAGTCACGCCTTGCCGGATGACTTCCTGCGGCAGACGCGGGGTTGCAATCGCGACGCGGTTTTGCACAAGCACCTGAGCTTGGTCGACATTGACGCCGGCTTTGAACACAACGTCGATCGAGATCTTTCCATCTCCGGTCGATTGCGAGGTGATGTAGAGCATGTCGTCAACGCCGTTGACCTGCTGCTCGATCGGCGTCGCGACCGTCGCCGCAATGACCTCGGCGGACGCTCCCGGATAGAAGGTAGTGATGTTTACCGTTGGCGGCGCGATCTCCGGATACTCGGCGACCGGCAGCGATCTTTGCGCTATCGCTCCGGCGATAGTCAGAATAATCGACAGAACGGCAGCGAAAATTGGCCGCTCAATGAAGAAATGAGAAAATCGCATGGGCTTCCTTCACCGTACGGCGGTAGCTTGATCAGTTAGACGCGGAGTCGGTCGAAAGGCTGATGACGCCTTCTTTTGGATCGACGAGCGCGCCTGGCCGAACGAAAGGATTGGCGATCCCCGCAATGACTACTCGATCGGTCGGGGCGAGACCCGCCAAGACGACGCGCAGACCTTCATACATCGCGCCGAGCGTCACGGTTTTTTGGACGACCTTATTGTCGGGCCCAACCGTGAGGACGATCTTGCTCGCCTGATCGGATGCGATCGTCGAGTCCGGGATCAGCAGCACATTTATGTTGCCGCCAAACAGCCGCAGCCGGCCAAAGGTGCCCGGTAAAAGAAACAGATCCTTATTTTCGAAAATGGCGCGACCGCGAATGGTGCCGGAGCGGGCGTTGAGCTGATTATCGACGAAATCCATGACCCCGCCGTGGCTATGGCTCCAATTGTCCTCATCGGCGAGCCTGACCATGACAGGGTTCTTGAATTCCCTCGAGGAAGGTCTTTCGCCGTCGGCAGCCAGGCGGGAGTAGCGGATGTAATCCGCTTCCGAGGCGTCGAAGACGAAGTGAATCGGGTCGAGGGTGACTATCGTCGTCAACAGGGTTCCGACCGACTGACCGCCCTGGACGAGATTGCCGACATCGATCCTGTGATCGGAGACGCGACCGGGAATCGGCGCCCGCACTTGCGTCCACTCGAGATTGAGCTCGGCGTTATGCAACGCAGCTTCCGCGCTGAGTTTCTGCGCGTTCGCGACATCGAGATTGGCCTTGCGCTGATCGACGTCGCGCAAAGTGATCGCGCGGGTTTCCACCAATTGCTGCGCTCTTGTAACGTCATTGGCGGAGACTTCGATCTGCGCCTGAGCTTTGGCGACGTCCGCTTTCGCGCTGTCGACCGCGATCTGATACGGGCGAGGATCGATGACGAAAAGAAGATCGCCGGTCTTGACGATCTGGCCGTCGACAAAATTGATCGTATCGACGGCCCCCGACACGCGCGGCCGCACTTCGACCTGCTGCAGCGGCTCGAAACGGCCGGTATATTCGTCCCAACGCGGCACCGATCTAGCCAGGGGTTGCGCGACGGTAACTTGCGGCGGCGGCGGCTCGGCAGCTGCGGGTTGCGCGCCGACAAAGGTCAAAGCTGCAACGAATGACAGGCCAATATCGCGCAGGATCCGTGGTGAAATGGTCAATGACATTATGAAGACCCAAAAAGAGCTCTGTCGCGGGGGTTTTGGAACGTCGCGCAGCCAAGTGACCGGATCAATCCGATTTTCCGAAGCGCAGGCAATAGAAACGCAGGAATGAGACATCGAAGATATTTCGATTGAAATGAAAATGTAAGATGCAAATGGTGGCGACCGACTCGATTTGCAAGGCTTGCGCTGTGCGACGCGGACAGCCGCTGCCTGAAATGATTCCAAACCATTTATCCAAACCGCTTGCCGGAATGCCCCTGGCGAGACAATATGTAGCGATCCATCGTTTGCTTGGGCCCTCGCATTTTAGAGCGCCAGTATCGCCCCTGTCGCAAATTGACGGAGGGGTTTTCCGCAAAGGCGGTCATCATGCCGAAAGATCATAGATATCAGCAATGGAGATGATCGAGACAACCGTTTCGACAAGAAAAACGGTCCTCTATAGCCTAGCTTCAACAAATGAAGAGGAAATTATGCTGTGAGCGACAAGATCCTGACGACGACGGCCGGAGCGCCGATATCAGATAACCAAAACTCCATCACCGCGGGTCCGCGCGGTCCGGTGTTGATGGAGGATTATCAGCTGCTCGAAAAGCTCGCGCATCAGAATCGTGAGCGCATTCCGGAGCGGACTGTTCACGCCAAAGGGGTTGGAGCCTACGGCTCCTTGACCATCACCCACGACATCACAAAATATTCGAAGGCAAAAATCTTCGCCGCAATCGGCAAGAAAACCGAAGTGCTGGCGCGCTTTTCGACGGTCGCCGGGGAACGCGGCGCAGCCGACGCAGAGCGCGACGTCCGCGGATTTTCGCTGAAATTCTACACTGAAGACGGCAATTGGGATCTCGTCGGCAATAATACGCCGGTGTTCTTCGTACGCGATCCGCTGAAATTTCCGGACTTCATTCATACGCAGAAGCGCCATCCGAAAACCAATATGCGTTCGCCGACCGCCATGTGGGATTTTTGGTCGCTCAGTCCTGAAAGCCTGCATCAGGTAACGATCCTGATGTCGGATCGCGGCTTGCCGCAAGGGATGCGCCATCTGCATGGTTTTGGCTCGCACACTTTCGCTTTCATTAATGAGCGGAACCAGCGTCACTGGGTCAAATTCCACTTCAAGTCCTTGCAGGGCATTAAAAACTGGACCAATCGCGAAGCTGAATCCGTCGTTGCGACGGACCGCGAAAGCGCGCAGCGCGACCTCTTCGAGGCGATCGAACGGAATGATTTTCCGAAGTGGCGTTTCGCGGTTCAGATCATGCCCGAGGCGGACGCCGACAAGACATCCTACAACCCGTTCGACCTGACCAAAGTCTGGCCGCATAAAGACTATCCGCTGATCGATGTCGGCGTGCTTGAGCTCAACCGTAATCCAGAGAACTATTTCGCCGAGATCGAGCAATCTTCGTTTTCGCCGTCGAATGTCGTTCCGGGCATCGGCTTCTCACCGGATAAAATGCTGCAGGCGCGACTGTTTTCATACGCCGACGCGCATCGCTACAGAGTCGGCACCCACTATGAATCGCTGCCGGTGAACCGACCGAAAAATGCGGTCAACACCTATCACATGGACGGGTCGATGCGCTTCGATGCTCCGAAAGGAACCGACGCGTATTATGAGCCTAATTCCTTCCATGGTCCGGTGCAGACGAACATCATCGAGGAGCCGCCGCTGAAAATCTCCGGCGACGCCGCGCGATATAATCATCGTGAAGGCAATGATGATTATACGCAGGCAGGGAACCTCTTCCGCCTGATGTCGGACGCGCAGAAGTCGCAGTTGTTCCACAATATCGCTGACGCGATGAATGGCGTTCCGTTGTTCATCATCGATCGTCAGTTGGCGCACTTCGACAAGGCGGACAGAGCCTATGGGGCGGGCGTGCGGGCGGCCTTGGCCGAACATGGCGTGCTTCTCGCCGCCGAGTAAGCGCATCGCGTATGGAGCTACGCAACCCTGAGCGGCGGGACCTCCCGCCGCTTTTTTGCGCCTGCATCGCAAAGCCGCCTCAGGGTTTCGCGTCAGGCGGACTCCCGAGCAAATTCCTTCCCCCGCAACTGAAGCTCCTTGAGATCTTGATAGAACTGCCCCAGCGCGAAGCCAAGGCCGAAAAGCCGCTCCATCGCGTCGCTGGAAAGGCTCAGGGTGAGGCCCTCTTGGCGAAGCGCGGCTATCTCGGCCTCATAGGCGCTGAGGGACGTTTCGACATCAACGAGCGATGGCGCTGAGCCCGACAACAAAGCGGCGCCGCTGTCTTCGAGAAATTCGGCCGCGCTCTCGGCGACGCGCGCTATGGAGGGCGACAGCCGCGTGCGGAAACCCTCGGGAAAAGGCGCGACGGCTGCGCGCCCGATAATGACGAGATCATGACGTAGCCGTAGCAAAGTGATGAGGAGCGGTCTGAGGTCTGGGTCCGCGGATAAATAAGGCACGCGCTCGCGCCTGGCTTCGTCTGCGATCGTCTCGAGCTGCACTAAGGCCGGCCCGATGCCGTCCTGAATCCGAGTGACCGTCGCTGCGTCCAGATTCGCCACGCAACCAGCCAGCAACTCGCGGACCGCCCGCGCCATGAGTTCGAGCATGCGGTCCGCCGCCTCGAGCCCCAGGCCGTGGGCGCGAGAAGGCAAGACCAGAAATGAGACGACAAGAGCGGTGGTTCCGCCGAGGGCGACCTCTATGACCCGGTAGAACGCAGATTCGAGGGGGCTGGCATGGGTGATCGTTGGCGCCAAAAGCACCATGACGGCAGTGAAGGGCGCGGCGCTGAATCGCGGTTTGATGGCTCCCAAGAACGCCAGCGGCGCGATTGAGAGGGCAAGAACAGTCAAAAATTGAATTTCGTTGGTGTGAGGCACGCTAGCGGCGATGATGCCGCTGTAAATGGCGCCGCCTAAGGTGCCAATGAAATAGTCGATCGTGGTTTTTAGCGATTTGCCGAGGCTCAGCTGCGACATGACGACGGCGGTCAAGACCGTCCACAGCACTTGGGGAACATGCAGGAACAGCGAAAGCGCATAAGTCAATAAAGTTGCGACGGTCACCCGGACGCAAAGGCGCAACTCCACCTGGTGCGTCCGGACGGCCGTCAGCAGCCCTTTCCAAGGCCTCGAAATCCAGGGCTGCAAAACGCCATTTATTTGGCCTCGAGCCGCGCTGAAAAATTTTGAGAACGCCCACACGATGTTGGCGGGGAACTGCGGAGGCTTGGGCCGCTCGCCGGCGCTCGGCTTGTTCATCTCATGCCAATCATCAAATGTAGGGTTTTTACGCGTGAGCGCGGCGCGCGGTCTCGGGAACGCAATCGACGCGGCCAAGAACCTTGAAGCTTACCAGCCTCACGAAAGCCTTGGCTGTCAATTGTCCGGCGGCCTCATTTTCACTCACGCTTTGGCGGCGCCCGTCAGAAATGCATGCGCCATCGTCGCCGCGTCCGGCCATGTGCGCGCGCGCCGCGGCCAGAAGATATCGCGGTTCCAAGGCAGATCGCCAAACAGCATGGTCGGGACGCCAGCTTTGAAAGCGCGCCGGATCTGGCGAAAATTATCATCGATCAATAGGCTTGCGTTGATGGAGCGCAGCAGGACAGTCTTATCGGGCTGGTGTCCGATCGGGCTGGTGTCCGACCGAGTGAATGTCCTTGAAGACACCGGGAAAGAGGCGCGTGACCAACGCGTCGGTTTTTTCCGCCATCTCTGGCTTGCGGGCTGTCACGACGACAAGTTGGAACCCGGCGTTCAAGAAACTGCGACAGCCTTCGACCGCGCCGACGGCCGCCGCGATTTTGTGATCGGCGTCGGCGGCGTGGAAAGCGTTGAAAATATCCATCGTCTGCTTGAGGTCGTCGCCGAGCTGGTAGTCGGCGAGGCGGCTGTGGTCGACGCGATAGCCGCGCGTCTCCTCGATCCAATCGAGAAGCACGGTCATCGTGTCGACAAGCGTGTCGTCGAGATAGAGGGCGATGGTTTTCAACGGCCTCAATGGGCGGTTCCTCCGCGCGTATCGCGCAATAGATAAATCTTACGGCGGCATTGCGTTAGCGCGTCAAAAAATCAAGACTCTTGGCATCGCCGTTAGTCCCCGCAGAGCGGCCAAATAGGCGCCAGCTTAGCCCTTAGATCGGACCCGGCCGCACCGCATTGCTTCAAGGCGAACGATGCCCGATCAGCATTCGGGAAAATTGACCGCAAGGCCCCCGCGCGAGGTCTCTTTGTATATGCTGTTCATATCCCTCCCGGTCTGCCGCATGGTGGCGATGACATGATCCAGCGAGACTCTGTGAGTGCCATCGCCCTGCAGCGCCAATGAAGCGGCGTTGATCGCCTTGATCGCGCCGAATGCGTTGCGTTCAATGCACGGAATCTGAACGAGGCCGCCGATTGGATCGCAGGTTAGCCCGAGATGATGCTCCATGGCGATTTCGGCTGCATTTTCGATCTGGCCATTGCTCCCCCCGAGCGCGGCGGCAAGACCCGCGGCGGCCATGGCGGCGGCGACGCCGACTTCTCCCTGGCATCCCGCCTCGGCCCCGGAAATCGATGCATTCATCTTGAACAAAGCGCCGATGGCCCCGGCCGTGAGCAGGAACTGCCGCAGGCCCGCGACGCTCGAGTCCGGGCACCAATCGCGATAATAGCGCATTACAGCCGGGATGACGCCGGCTGCGCCATTGGTCGGCGCCGTCACCACCCGGCCCCCGGCGGCGTTCTCCTCGTTCACCGCGATGGCGTAGACGCTGACGTGATCCATGACTTCATGGGCGTGCCGGAGATTGCTGCGGGCCTTGATCTCGAGCGCCTCGAAAAGATTTCTCGCGCGGCGCTTGACCTTGAGGCCGCCAGGAAGAATCCCGCCCGTGGCGAGCCCGCGATCGATGCAAGCCATCATGGTCTCGACGATCAAATCGAGGTGGCGGAACAGATCCGGCAATGGCCGCCGCATCGCTTCGTTCGCTTGCATCATCTGCGCAAACAGCAGGCCGGTCTTTTCACCCAGCGCCAGAAACTCAGCCATATTGCGGAACATATAGGGCAGCTTTTCCTGCGGTCCCGCAGCGGTCGCCTCCGCATCCTCCGGTATGATGAAGCCGCCGCCGATCGAACACCAGCGCTGCCTCAATAAGGCGATCCCCCCCTCGTTGAAGGCTGTGATCTGCAAGGTGTTTGGATGGCGCGGCGCGGGCGTTTCAAAATCGAAGACGATATCCTTATCTGGAGCGAACCGAATCTGCCGATGTCCCCCAAGACTAAGCTGATGCTGCTGACGGATATTTTCCGCCATCTCGTCCGCCGCATCGGGATCGATTTGATCGGGACGCATGCCTGCGAGGCCGAGAATTACGGCCTTGTCTGTTGCATGTCCAACGCCGGTCCAGGCGAGCGAGCCATAAAGGATCGCCTCGACGCGCGCGACATTCTGCAAGGCGCCGGCAAGCTGCAACGCTTCGACGAAGCGAAAGGCGGCCACCATTGGCCCCATCGTATGCGACGAAGATGGTCCGATGCCGATCTTAAAAAGCTCGTAAAGGCTGATCACCGCGCTTCACTTCCTTTGCGAAAACATGCTCTGTCGTAGCATTTATGTTGGGGCATATCTCTCTGTTCCAAGGCCTGACCTTGCTCCGAAAGCCGCCAAGTTTTCGTAATCATTGGTTTGATCGCCCGCAGAATCAGCCCTCCTCCTCCAGCTTTCGAATCCCGCACTAGCCAAAACCCCTAAATTGCGCCTATTCTGCGTGAAAGGGCGAGGGAGCAGGCCATGGCCGAGTTCGATAATCCCGAAGACAACGCCGCCCGCATCGCGGCGAGCGAAGCTTCCACCTCGGCGAGCGGTCCGCGTTCGGATCTCGCCGCCGGTCTCTCCACGACGGAGCCCCCAGGCGGACATCCAGCCTTGGTCAAGTTGAAGCAGTACATCCACGCAAACCCAATCGGTTCGGTCGTCGCGGCTTTCGTGCTGGGCTTCATCATTGCTCGATTGTTCAGTTGATTCGCCGCTGCGAGCGATTCGCGCGGGTGTTTTCGTTGTTCATTTCTGAGGGATCGTGATGGCTTCCATTGTCGGGGTTGTCCCCTTTTCCTTCACATTTTTCGAGCCGGGCGGGACTGATCACCTTTTGCCCGGCCGCCCTCTTGAGCAAACGCAAACCGTCAATCGGCCGCGCGGAGCCGGTTTTATGGTGTCTCTCTCAGGGTTTAGCGGCGCCTTCGTCACCAATGGCGGCAATCTCCTAACGCAGCGCCCGCTTGGGCAATTCGAAGTCTTCGCCGGCATACGCGACGTCAATGTTCTGGTCTGCCGGGTTCGGTTGACGGACGAGAATTCTGATGATCCGATCAAGATCAACGTCCAGGGAACGGTGCTGTTTTTCATTTGACGTCGATGCAAAATCGCTTCGAGTGATCTTATGCAAGACCTCGCTCTCGCCTCCATTCATCATCTTCTCGTCTTCGCTCTGTTCGGCGTCCTCGCGGGTTAGCTTATGATTGTACGGCGTGATCTCAGCGCCGTCGATATCCGCCGGCTGGCGCAATTATCATCGCCGGTTTCTGTCGCGCGATCTTCACGGCGAAAGGCTGGGCCTACTACTCTCACGATCTCTTTTTTTAGCTGAAGATCGCCGCATTCGCGGGCGTTGGCCTTCCGAAAAGTCTGCAACTTTTCGGTATCATGCTATCGAACCGGCTCAAAAATGTCCTCGGCGCGGAAAAAGAAGTCCTCGTCGATGGTAAGCTCCGCTGCCGCGGCGTTCTCCACCACCTGTTCGGGGCGGCTGGCGCCGATGATTGCGGACGAGACATTGCTCTGGCGCAAAACCCAGGCGAGCGCGAATTGCGCCAGACTGACGCCGGCCTCTTTCGCGATCAGCCTGACCTCCTCGATCGCCTCCAGCACGGGAGCCTCCAGCCAGCGCCTGGGCAGCATCGAACCCATCGACTGGCTGCTCGCGCGCGATTGTTGCGGCGGAGGCGCGCCGGCTCGGTATTTGCCCGTCAGAACGCCCTGCGCAAGCGGCGACCAGACGATCTGGGTAATGCCGAAATCAGCGCAGCGCGGGAAAATATCGGTCTGCGGATAAGGCCAAAGCAGGGAATATTGCGGTTGGCTTGAAACGAAACGCGCAACGCCCTTCAGCGCTTCCGCCGCTTCGATCTTGTCCAGCGGCCATTCGCTGAAGCCGATATAGCGCGCCTTGCCCTGCCGGATGACTTCGGTCAGGGCCTCCATCGTCTCCGCAAGCGGCGTCGATTCGTCGTAGCGATGGCATTGGTAAAGATCGACGTGATCGGTCTTCAGCCGAATCAGCGAGGCGTCGAGCTGCTTGAAAATTTGCGCGCGCGAAAGCCCCTGATCCGAATCGCTCATCGGGCCGTACACTTTCGTCGCCAAAATATAGGAGTCGCGATCGACGCCATCGAGCGCTTCGCCCAGCAGAGTCTCGGCGGCACCGTGGCCATAGATATTCGCGGTGTCGATGAAATTGACGCCTAGATCAAGCGCGGTGCGGACGCAGGCGATCGCATCCGCCTTCGCGACGCCGCCCGAATAGGTCAGCCATGAGCCTAGCGAAATCGCCGACACTTCCAAATCGCTTGCGCCAAGCCGACGATATTTCAAGAGACAACTCCTCAAATAAAAGCGGAGCATCCTGGAGCGCGACCGCTTAGGATTGGCCGATCGCGCTTGCTATCTCTTTGTTATCACGCGATTCTAGATCGGCGCCGCGAATTTTCCGCACGATGAAGCCGCCGGCTCGGTCACGTGGCTAACCAGCCTTGAGGAGCGCCATCAGCGCGACATAATCGCCATCCGCTATGAAACATCATCGCAGGGCCAAAACGAGAGGAGCGTATAGATGCGCCCAATCTCTCGTTCTGAACGATATTCTACTTGAGATGCTGGGCGAGATATTTATTCATCTCGAACATCGTCACTTTATCTCTGCCGAAAACCGCTTTCAACTTGTCGTCAGCGAGAATTTCGCGCTTGTTAGCTTCGTTTTGCAGCTTGTGTTTCTTGATATATTCCCAAACTTTGCTCACGACTTCAGTACGCGGCAAAGGGGCGGAGCCGACCACGGCGGCGAGTTCCTTCGAAGGCTGCAGCGGCTTTGCGAATGCGCTCGTCGCAGACTTTTCGGTTTTGGCCCCTTTGGCCTCGGCGGTTTTCGGCGCGGCCTTGGTGGCGGCCTTTGCCGGCGCGGCTTGCGGCTTTTTGGTTGAACTCGTCATCCCGTCGACCTTCCATGATTGATTATTGAGCGAGGACTCTTCCAGCGAGAATTTCTGCGCGAGCACGCCGGCGACGCTGCTTCCGACTCTCTTCTCGCAGGCGCTGGTGTGACGGAACCCCAACCATCGCGCTCCGTCAAGCGAGGAACCGCAACTTTGTCATAGGTGCGTCAGCAAGGGACTCTCCCTCCGCCCCGCGAGAGGAGCCGGCGACAATGTTCGAAGCCCCAATGCTTAAGTCTATCATCCTGGTTCTTACTTGGAATTTAAGGCCGCCTATACTTATGGGACTGGGAGGCCTCAACCGATCAAAAGTCACAAAAGTCCTGGGGAAAACGCAGCCGTTCCGCCTCTGGGCCACGCGACGCCAGCCTTTGCGCGCGCGACTTCCACGCGGAGCTCAATAAATGCATTGCTCGAATGCCGGCTCGACGCTTGCTCCCCACTCTGTTTTGAACGCCTCGATCAGCCGCTCGGCTTCGGTCCGGCCGGCGACGATCGCATCGAGTGGGTCGAGGAAATAGGTTTCGTCGCGGCCTTGCGCGTCGAGTCGATTGCGCTTGGCGAGGCCGATGCGAGCAAATCCCAAAACCTCGCGCCCAATCTCGCGCAGCGACCGTCCTTTGACGACGGCCTCAAGACCGAGGCGCGGCGTGTCAGCGCGCAGTTTTTCCCGGTCTTCCGCGCTCCACGGCTTGATCAGCTCGCAGGCATGATCGAGCGCCGAAGAATCATACAAAAGCCCAGTGAAGAAGGCTGGAAGCGCTTTCAGCAGAGGCCGCGGCCCGGCATCCGCACCCCGCATTTCGAGATAGCGCTTCAGCCGCACCTCTGGAAAAATCGTCGAGATGTGATTAGCCCAATCGGAAAGCGTCGCCCGCTCGCCCGGAAACGCCGCCAATCGGCCAGCGAGAAGATCACGGAAACTGGCCCCGGCCACGTCGTGATAAATCTCGCCGCGTTTGACGAAATACATCGGCACATCAAGAGCATAGTCGACATAGCGCTGAAAGCCCATGCCCGGCTCGAAGGCAAAGGGCAGCATTCCGGTGCGATCATCGTCAGTGTGGCGCCAGATTTCTGAGCGCGCCGAGAGAAAACGGTTAAGCTTGCCGTCCGTGAATGGCGAATTTGCGAAAAGCGCGGTGGCGAGCGGCTGCAAGGCCAGCGAAACCCGCAGCTTTCGCACCATGTCGGCTTCATTGGAAAAGTCGAGATTGGCCTGCACGGTCGAGGTGCGAAACATCATATCGAGGCCGCGGCGACCAACCTTCGGCATGTATTTCGACATGATTGCGTAGCGCTGTTTCGGCATTTTGGGGATGTCGTCGAGCCGCCATTTGGGATTCATGCCAAGCGACAGGAAGCCAATTCCAAACGGCGAGGCGATGGCGCTCAACACGGCAAAATGCTTATCGAGTTCAGCCTGCGTCGCGTGAATGGTCGCGAGAGGCGCCCCGGATAGCTCAAACTGGCCGCCGGGCTCCAGAGAGATCGCGCCTCCGCCGCGCTCATCATAGAGCCCGATGATGGCGGCGCGGTCGAAAATTGGCTCCCATCCAAGCTTCGCCCGCATGCCCTCGAGCAGGTCGCGAACGCCGCCCCGGCCAGATGTTGCTTCATATGGCACGGCGGAATGGCAGGCGTGATAAAAGGGAATCTTTTCGTGCTCGGTGCCGATTAGAAACTGGTCGGCGGGTTTGGAGCCAGCTTCGATCCAGGCGACAAGCTCATCTCGCGACGTAATAGGCGTAGAATCCGAAGCGTCGCGTGCCATATCCCAACTTCCGTTTGCGCTCTCATGATCGGTTCGATCCGCGCCAAAGCGCCGGATGACGACCATCGCCCCAGCGCTGCAGAGCTACATATGCGGGCGCGCGCCGGGGCGCAATGCAGACTGTTCGCGGCCGGGATTTTGCGGCGAGGCCCCTCATTGTAAAATGCGAGGCCTCGATCGGGCGACGGCCCAAAGGCATCTTATTTTGACCGGCGGCGGCGTTAGCCCCAGTTTAACGCCGCCTGCCGTCGAGAATGTCGCTGATCTCGCTCTGCAGCCCGGCTTGCTGGCCGCCCGGGGTTGGCGTTCCAGGCTGTAACATTTTAGTCAACGCATCGAGGCCAGCCTGAATGGCGCTGGCGTCGAGCCCAGGGGCTGCGCCGGCTTGGGTCGTCGGCCCCCCCTTCTGGCCCCCGCCCAAAAGACTCCCCAACACCGTAGCTAAAATGCCGCCAAGGCCGCCAGGCTCTGCCGCCGCCGAAGGGTTTGGACTTTGCGGCGATTGCGGGCTGGCGCCCGTCTGGGCTCCCCCGAGCAAACCTCCAAGAATGGAGCCAAGGATCCCCCCCGGCGCTGGCGAAGCGCCTGGATTTTGCGCGGATTGCGGATTTGCGTTCGCCGGAGCGCCCCCGAGCGCGCCGCCGAGAATGGAGCCAAGACCGCCCTGGCCCGCGGCATTGGCGAGCTGACTGAAAAGACCGCCCAGCCCTTGCTTTTGCAGCGCCGTCGAAATGCCGCCCATAATCATCGAGGCGATGACCGGCAACATCTGGCTGAGCAGCGCAGGGGAAAGACCGGCGGCATTCGAGGCATGGGTCGCAACTCTCTCGCCGATCTCGGTCGAGCCGAATAAATTCCCGAGGACGTTAGCGCCCTTTTGGGTGGTCGTCTCGGATTGCGCCACGCCAGGATCGGCGAAAGCGGCCTGATGGTGGCTGTCCCCCAGCGAGCCAAGAATGGAGCTGAGCGCTGCGGGCTCCGTCGTCCGGTTCAAAAAAGCGGTCGACAACGCCGGCATGAGCGATTTGACGGCGGCGTCGGCTTGTTCGGGCGAAATGTTGAATTGTTTCGCGAGATTATCGAGCGCCTTCCCATCTTGGGCGTTCTGCAGGATCTCATAAAGATTGACCATTGGCGTACCTCCTGATCTCCCGCCGAACGCACGGCGTTCAAGGTTGTTTGTCGAGGCAGGACGAAGCAAATGCTAGCCGTCCTTCGGACTCTTGGCGAGCTTTGCCGTGACAAAATATGCGGCGATGACAGCGCCCACCCCAAACAGGGCGGAGCCCGCGATCAGGCCGATAAATCCGCCTTCCGGTCCGAAATGCGCAGCTCCTACGGCCACGAACGGCATAGTCCCCAAGGTGGCCCGTCCCCAGTTGAATACAGTTGAGAGAATGGGAAAGCCAAGATTGTTGAAAGTGGCGTTAGCGACGAAAATGCCGCCGAGGAAAAACCAAAGCGGGCCGCAATAAAAGCAAAAGAAACTTAGTAATTCCGCGGTCTCGCCATGCGTGCCGAAAATCTCAATGATGAGCGGCGCCGCCTGAGTGAGAAGCAGCGCGACCGCTGCGACATAGATCGCAGCGAAGGTGAGGCAATCGGTGAGCACCTGACGCACCCGTCCGATCAATCGCGCGCCAAGATTCTGCCCCATGATCGGGCCAACGGACGCAGATAGCGCGAAGCAGATAGCGCGAATAAGACACCGAAAGCGACGGGCGTAATCCGGTCCATGATGGCGAAGGCGGCGACGACGGGATCGCCGAAATGCGAAAAAACACGCATCGAATAAGCATTCGCCACCGGGGCCGCCAGATTGGTCAGGATCGCCGGGATGGCGATCGCCATCATCCGAGGCAGATCGGACAAGGTCGCCTCGGCGCGCGGCTTAGCCACGAGATCGTGCTTGCCCACCGCGCCGTAGAGGCCCACGGCGACGAAAACCAGCCGGGAGAAAAGAGTGACGATGGCCGCGCCCTCGACGCCAAGACCGAGGCCGAAAATGAAGATCGGATCCAGAATCGCCGTGACGATGGCGCCAATGAGCGTCACATACATTGCGCGGCGCGCATCGCCCACAGCGCGCAAGATGCCGGCGAACGCCATGCCAAGGCCCAGAAAAACCGTCGCCGGCAGCGTGATCGCAAGATAGGCGGATCCGACATCGAGCGCTTCGCCGCTGGCCCCCATCAGGATGAGGATCTCCCGCCGAAACGGCCATGCGGCGCAAGTGACCGCCGCCGAGATGGCGAACACATGAACGAGCCCGGACGCAGCGAGCCGTCGCGCGGTCGGCCGCTCTCCGGCCCCAATCGCTCGCGAAACTAGGCCGTTGTGACGAATTCGGCGTTTGGGGGATTCTCGCGAGGATCTTTCCATGATTCAAGGCTGATTTTTGGAGATCAGCCTTGATGATTCGGGATGTCGATGCGCTGCGAGACGATCAATGGGAGCGGCTTTGTGATCTTGTGCCAGGCGGAAGAGCCGGCCAGCGCGGGCCGCGCTGCGACAATCGACGCTTCGTCGACGCGCTGTTATGGATGGCCCGCTCGGGCGGCCGCTGGCGCGATCTGCCCGAACGCTTCGGCGACCATCAGGCGGTGAAACGCCGCTACTATCGCTGGATCGAGCGCGGCGCCTTGGACGGATTTCTTGAGGCATTCACCGCCGAGGCCGATCTCGAATGGCTGATGATCGACTCAACAATCGTGCGCGCCCATCAGCACGCGGCCGGCGCAAGGATCGCCAAAGGGGGGCGGATGCCCAAGGCCTGGGCCGCTCTCGCGGTGGTTTGAGCACCAAAATCCACGCCGCGACAGACGCACTCGGCAACCCCGTTCGGCTCCTTCTCGGACCTGGGCAGCGCAACGACATCACAAAAGCGCACGCCCTGATCGAAGGCTTTGCGGCCGATGCGATCATCGCCGATAAAGGTTATGACGCCAATCACTTGCGCAAGGCTGTTCTTATGCGTGAGGCTGAGCCGGTGATCCCATCAAAATCCAATCGCCGCGCGCCGCTCCCCTACGACAAGGCGCTCTACAAGGAGCGCAATCTCGTCGAGCGTTTCTTCAATAAACTGAAGCAGTTCCGGCGCGTCGCAACCCGATACGACAAGCTCCTCGCAAACTACCGAGGCTTCGTATTGCTCGCCGCTATTGCTATCATGCTCAGGTAATTCGTCACTACTGCCTAGAGCACCGATGGCGATCGAAAGGCCAATATTGATCGAGACGGAAAAAACAGAACCTGCGTCGCAAAGCCTACGGCCGCGGTCAGGTTCGGGTCGCCCAGCCGCGAGACGTAAAGGAGGGACAATAGATCGACGACGAAGATCGACATCAGTCCGATTGAGGCGGCGCCGGTCATGGCCAGCACGTGCCGCATGGTCGAGCCTTCAGTGAAGATCGCGCGTGGCCTCAAGGCGTCAGACGTCACCAACCACCTCCTTATTTTAGGGCGGACCTGGAGAATAAATAGCTTGGCGATTCTAGGTTCTTTATGCGCTAATGGTTTAGCCGGCGACAACTTCAATCCAGCAAGCAAAAATGATATGAGGCGGAGTTGAAGCTCAAAGCCTATGCATCGATTCCATGAGCTGGATTTCATGAGCCATTCAGATAACCACGACCATTCCGGGCATTCGCATGCTCACTCCCATGCGCCCAAAGACTTTGGGCCGCGTTTCGTCATCGGCATCGCTCTCAACCTCCTGGTGGTGGTCCTGCAACTCTTTTATGGAATCATCTCCAACTCGATCGCGCTCATCGCCGACGCCGGACATAACCTCTCGGACGTGCTGGGCCTTGGCGTCGCCTTCGCCGGGACAGTTCTCGCGGCGCGGGCGCCATCGGCGCGCTTCACCTACGGCCTCAAGGGCACGTCCATTCTGGCGGCTTTGTTCAACGCCGTCTTTCTTCTCGTCGTGACCGGCGCGCTCGGTTTGGAGGCGATCCAGCGTTTCTTTCATCCAGAGCCAATCGCCGCCAAGACGATGATGATCGTCGCGGCGATCGGGGTGGTCGTCAACGCCGCGACGGCGGCGCTATTCGCATCGGGGCGTAAAGACGATCTCAATCTTCGCGGCGCCTTTTTGCATATGGCCGCGGACGCGGCGGTGTCGGGCGGCGTCGTCATCGCCGCGCTCCTCATCCTATTGACTGGCCAGCTTTGGCTCGACCCGCTGATGACCCTGATCATCAGCGCCGTGATAATCGCCGGGACTTGGGGTCTTCTGCGCGAAAGCCTCGCCATGTCGCTGGGCGCGGTTCCAACGGGAGTTCCAGCAGCGGACGTTCGCGAGTATCTCAGCGGGCTTCCGGGGGTTTCTGGTCTCCACGATCTGCACATATGGTCGATGAGCACCAGCGAAACGGCGCTCACCTGCCACCTTTGCATGCCGGCCGGCTCTCCGGGCGACGCCTTTTTGATGCGCGCGGCGGACGAGTTGCGCGAACGCTACCGCATCGGCCACGTGACATTGCAGGTCGAGACCGAATCCGGGGCCAGCTGCGCGCTGGCGCCGGACGAGGTGGTGTAGTTTTCCAGGAAATTTCTAGAGCCCGTTTGGAACTCGATTCCCTCAAATCTGCGGCGCAGTCCAGAGCACGATCTGACGCATGACATTGGCCAGCGCGGCGTCGAGTGCTTTAGTGACCGTTGCGCCATCGTCCCTCGGCGCTGGCGCGCTCGCGGAAAACACCTTGCCGGCGAGGATGCGTCCGCCGGCCCCGGTGAGCTGAGCGGAAATTTCGACGAAGGCGATGCTCCCCGCAACGTCGAGTTCGAAGCGGCGAATATCGGTGCGCAGATTATAGTCCGACACAATGCCGGGTTCGCCGACCGCGCGGAAAAGATGGGCGTTCTGAAAGCTGGCGATAAGGCGGGCCTGCACCAAGGAGGTCAACTGATCGGCCCATTTGGCGCCCGACAGATAGGCGATCGAATCCGCGCCCGTGCGCACGACAATTCGATCAGAATCGACGGGCGACACCGCCGTCGGCTCGTAGACGGCGAGCTGGCCCCGGCGCGCCTCTTTGGCGCTAAAGCCGCCGCCAATCGCGCCAAGGTCGTAGGTCGGAAGCGGTCCCGACGAGCAGGCGGCGAGCAAACTCATCAATGCGCTAACGAGGAGCAGCGGCCGATGGCGCGTCAGGCGTCCCTCGGCGCAAAACCTCGGATCCATGCTCAATCCACTCCCAGCTGGCGATATAGCGATAAAACCTGAGGCTTCGATCAAATCAAGCCCAGGCGCGCGCCAGCCGGGCGCGGAGGCGTAGCCAATTGCCGCAGGTGGTTAACGAGCGCCGGTATATTCGGGAATTTGCTGCTTCTTGCCGAAGAGGAATTGCTGCGGGTTATTCTCGATCGAACGGATCGCCTGATTGACCTGATCGAGCGTCTTGCGGCCATCGACCGCCAGAGCCTCATATTCCTTCAGCCCGCTGCCGGTGAAATGGGTGAGGTTGGCGCCGATGTCTTTCCATCTCGCATCGACATCATCGGCGAGCTTCCTGATTGATTTCGCGGTCGCCGCGACCTCGGCGAAGACGCCTTTGTTGTCGCCGGTCGCCAAAAATCCATTCAGATTGGTCAGAACCCCATCGACCTTATCGGCGGCGGCGTTGAGTTTGGCCGACATGGCGGCGAAATCGGAAACAATGGCTTTGACCTGCGCGGGATCAACCGCCTTCACGACCGTATCCGTATCGCCGGCGAGGGTCTCGAGTTTCTCGGCAAGCGGCTTGATCGCCTTGCCGACTTCACTGATCGAGGCCATGAAATCCTTAACGCCGTCGGAATTGGAGGCAAGCGCGTCCGAGAATTTTTGGACGTTCTTCACCGAAGCGCTAATCGAACCCGAATTGTCGTCGAGCAGCTTATTGGTCTTGTCGAGGAATTCGGTCGCTTGACCCGCAATGCGCCGCGCCGTCTCGATGAGATCCTGGAAATCCGAGCGATCGGCTGTAATCACCGGAGGACCGCCCTCGGCCCCCGCCTCAAGCGGCGGCGAACTCTCGCTGCCGCCAAAAAAGGCGACCGAGGCGACGCCGGTAAGGCCGGTGGCTTCAAGGCGCGCCTTGGTGTCGACGCGGATCGGAACGCGCCCGTCGATGTCGACCAAGGCGAAAACATGGGACGGATCGTTCGGCACGAAGTCGATCTTGGTCACATCGCCGACCCGCACGCCGTTGAACAGCACGGGCGCCCCGCGCAGAAGCCCGGAAACCGATCCGACAAAGACAACTTTATACGTGCGCTGTCCGCCCGGCTTGTCGCCGCCCGCAAACCACAGGACGAAGCCAAAAGCCGAGGCGATGACGGCCAAGGTAAAAATGCCGATCAAAGCGTAGTTCGCGCGGGTTTCCATATATCGACTTGTCCTGGTTGTCCTCGGTCGCTCTTATGCGCCAGCGCGGTCAGCCGCCCGCTTGATCACCGAAGGATCGAATTGCCGCGCCCTCTTGCCGTGGAAATAGGCGCGCAGCCAAGGATGTTCGGAGGCCAGCATCACGTCGATTGGCCCCGTCGCGATTACTTTTTCGTCGGCCAGAGCGGCGATCCGATCGCAGATCGAGTAAAGACTATCGAGATCATGGGTCACCATAAAGACCGTGAGGCCAAGCGTCTTCTGCAAGGTGGCGATCAATTGATCGAATTCGGCGGCGCCGATCGGGTCAAGACCGGAGGTCGGCTCGTCAAGAAACAAAAGCTCGGGATCGAGCGCGAGCGCCCGCGCCAAAGCAGCCCGCTTGATCATGCCGCCGGATAATTCAGACGGGAATTTGTCGGCAGCGTCAAGACTGAGGCCAACCAGCTCAATCTTGAGCATTGCAAGCTCGTCGGCGAGTTGCGGCGACAGTTTCAGGTGCTCGCGCATCGGCATCTGCACATTCTGCTTGACGGTGAGGCCGGAAAAAAGCGCCCCTTGTTGAAACATCACCCCTATTCGCCGCTCGATCGCATCGGATTCGGCGCGCGACACTTTGTCGAGATCAAAACCAAATAGGTCGATTTTTCCGCTTTGCTTAGGCAGCAGACGCAAAATGGCGCGGGTCAAGACTGATTTGCCGGTGCCGGAGCCGCCGACAAACCCCATGACCTCGCCGCGGTAGACGTCGAGATCAAGGCCGTTCAGGACAAGCTTGTCGCCGAAGCCGACGACGAGGCCGCGCACGCGGATCGCGACCTCGGGCGTGACGCCCCTCTTGATCAGCTTGCCAGCCTTTTTGGGCGGCGCGGCTACGATATTTTGCATGGACTCCTGCTTAAAACCGGATGCCGGCGAAGAAGACGGCGAAAACGCCATCAACCACGATGACCATGAAAATGGATTTGACGACGGAGGCCGTAACCTGCCGGCCAAGCGATTCGGCTGAGCCGGCGACCGCCAAACCTTCGACGGAGGCGATCAGGCCAATGACCAGCCCCATGAAAGGCGCCTTGATGACGCCGCTGAGGAACGTGTGGACGCCGATCGCTGAGGGCAATAGCGCCACGAAGCTTTTCGGGGTTATGCCGCCGTAGACCCAACTGACCAGAATGCCGCCGGCGATCGCCGACATATCGGCAAGGAAGGTCAGCAGCGGCAGACTGATCACGAGGGCGAGGATTCTGGGAACGATCAGCACCTCGATGGGGCGCAGGCCCATCACGACAAGCGCGTCGATTTCCTCGCGCATCTTCATCGAGCCGAGCTCGGCGGTGATCGCCGACCCTGAGCGTCCGGCGATCATGATCGACGTCAGTAGGACGCCGAGTTCGCGCAGGATCAGAATGCCGATGAGATCGACGACGAGAATGGTCGCGCCGAAACGGCGCAGCTGGAAAATGCCTTGCTGCGCGACAATGGCGCCAACCAAGAAATTGATCAGGACGACGATCGGAACGCTGCGAAACGCGACGGTTTCCAGGTGGAAAACCAGCGAGGTGCCGCGGAAATTTGACGGCTTCGTCAGGCTTTTACCAACCGAAGCGACAACTTCGCCGAGAAAATCGACCGCGGTCACAAGATCGCGCCCGGCGGTGACGATGCTCTCGCCGATGTCGGCGCAAAGCGCGACGAAGTAGGAGCTGCGCCGACGCTTTGGCTCATCAAAAGTGCGGTAGTGGGCTTCCCTCAGCATCAAACCGAACTCAGGCCGGATCGATTCCAGCTTGGCGTCGACGCCCTTCGCCCCGAGATCCTGGCGCGTCCTGTCGATCAGCCAAGCGCCAGCGGAATCAAGCCGATCCACGGCCCCTAGATCGAGGATCGCCTGCCGCGCGCCATCGCCCTGAGCTAGAAGCGCGTTGGCCTCAGCCTCGAGCTCGGCGGAGGCGTCCAAGGTCCAATGCCCGGCAAGGCTAAGCCGCACCGCATCGCCGGAGCGCTCGCTCGAAAATGTCGGGCCGTTCTGAACATCCATATTTCAGCCCCGCCTCAATCGTCGGAAACGCGATATTGCTCGGTACTTGCCTTGTGCGGCGAAGTCGAGGCGAGAGCCTTGGGATTTTTTGTGCGATGCAATATGAGAGTCCTCGAGCATGATCGCGAAAACCGGCCAATGTTTTGGGATCATGCGTTGAAACAAAAAGATAAGGCGAATTTCGGTCCATGCTTCGCTGGACTATGGGGGACCCACGGGCGAGCGCGGCAAAGCTTCTGTTGCGAGGATGTCACCGCCTTAGCCAAAATGCACATTTCACGCCGCCGTGAGTTCGAAATCATGCAACGGCGATTGACTTCGCAGCGATACGCGAAGAATTAGCATAAAATGTTAACGACGGGGGCGCCTCTAAAGTGCGAGCGAGCAAGCTCCGAAGCTCTCTAAGACCTGTCTCGCTGGCTGAGACGCTTTCTCGCGTCCGGCCGGCCGGCGCATTGCGGAGCGCCGCGAACCAGTGCCTCGCGTTTCTGGCTTTGCTGGCCCTCGTGCTGGCTCCCCTCCATCTTTGTTGTTCCCCCAGCGCAAGCTTCGCCGGGCCGGGCTTCGACGCCGCGGCCCCGGCCATTCTCTGCATACACGACGGCGCCAAAGGCGGCGGCCCAAACGATCCCACGCCGGCTTCCGGTCAGTGCGATGATTGCTTGTGTTGCCATCTGGCGAACGCCGCAGCGCTGGTTCCGCCGCCGGCGATGGCGCAAACCGCTTATGCGCCCCGCCCTATCGCACGCCTTGCGGGACCTAAAACTCTCGGAACGCTCGCCCCCGCCTTCGTTTTAGCGGCGCAACCACGCGGGCCTCCCGCCCTGATCTGACGAGCCATCGCCTGGCGTTCGCCCGCATCGAGGCGGCGCGCCGGGCATTTCTCTTTACAGATCAAGGATCAATCATGTCTCACAAGGCTTCCATGGCCTATGCGGCCGCGTTCAGCGCAGCAGCCATTTTCACCGCCGTTAGTCCCGCTCTTGCGCATACAATCATCGGCAATCGCGTTTTCCCGGCGACGATGACCGTTGACGATCCGGGCGTCAACGACGAGCTGGCCCTGCCGCAATTCACCTATCTGACCAATCCGGACGGCTCGTACACGTTCACTTTTCAAGGTTTTTACTCAAAAACAATCACCGCAGATCTTGCGGTCTCGATCACCAGCAACTTTCTGCATCAGGTCAATCCGCACGTCGACGGATGGTCGAACATCGAAAATGAGGTGAAATACGTGCTCTATTCCAATCCGGAGCATGAATTCATCTTTTCCAGCGCCGTCAGCTTCGAATGGGGCCGCACCGGCAATGCGAGCGCAAGCGCCGATCCCTTCACGACCATCACTCCCAAAATCTTCGTCGGTAAAGGCTTTGGGGATTTGTCGATCGATTGGTTGCGTCCTTTCGCCGTAACCGGCGAGTTGGACTATTCTCTGTCAACGCATCCGATCAGCGCGTTTCCAACGCAGGACGCATTCGGCAATAACATCCTCGGGCTGAACCAGACGCCGACGGTTCTGGCATGGGGAGGATCGATCCAATACAGCCTGCTCTACATGAACTCCTTCGTTCACGAAGTGCCTGACCTGTTCAAACGCCTCATCCCCACAGTAGAAGCGCAGTTCTTCACGCCGGTATCGAACATCGGCCCTTCGGTGATCGGGGGCAACACCCATACGACCACCGGAACGGTCAATTTCGGGACTTACTATATAGACAGATATTTCGAGCTCGGCCTCGAGGCCGTGGTCCCGGTCAATTCGGCGAGCGGCAAGCATGTCGGCGCGGTAGCGATCTTGGATATCTTCCTTGACGATGTGTTTCCGGATTCGATCGGCAAACCACTGTTTGGGCCCGCCCAAAGCAACAACCCGGACATTTACGCAGGCGGCGCGGGTCGCCAGATGCAAGTTAACCGGTGAGGACGCCATGCAACGCTTCTTGAAACTCCTCATCGCCGCCGCCCTGGCCTCTTCGTTCGCTGCGACAACCGCCTTCGCTCATGCGTTTCTGGACCGAGCCATCCCGGCAGTTGGGTCCACCGTTTCAGGCTCGCCGAGCGAACTCCGGCTCGCTTTCACCCAGGGTCTCGTGGCCGCATTCGCCGGCGTCGAGATCAGGACGGCGGAGGGGGCCGCGATTGCAGCCGGCAAGCCGTCGCTCGATCCCGCCGACGCGACTGTCCTCCGCGTTCGGCTCGGCCAGCCGCTGAAGCCTGGCGCGTATAAAGTGAGCTGGCATGTGGTTTCGGTCGACACCCATCGCACCGAAGGCAGCTACACTTTTACGGTCGCGCCTTAGAGCATTCCATTCGGCGATAACCCCGGGCGGCCCGCGACCTTCAGCGCCAGACGCCCCATCGTTCCTTCCGGCCTCATGAGAACATGAGCCGCTAACGCTCGATCAGGGTCGCAGGTCCATGACGATTTTCCTATTCCTCATTATCGCGCGGTGGATCCATTTCGCGTCGGTTTTTGCGCTGTTTGGATGCTCGCTGTTTTGGTTTTACGCCGTCGCCGGCGGAAGCTTGGCTGGGGCTCGGCAATTGCCGCAAGCCTTTGCGGCGACGCGGAATTTGCTGCGCGCGGCCGCAATCGCCGCCGCTGTGTCCGGCGTCGGCTGGCTGGGGGCCATCCTCGTCAACATGACCAGCGACTTCGGAAGCCTCATTGATCCGCAAACTTGGCGCCTGTTCTTTTTTGAAACGGGTTTTGGCGCCGTCTCGATCCTGCGCCTGGGGCTGCTCGCAGCGGCGCTCAGCATCGTCATTTTGCCTTGGCGAGATTGTCGCTCCCTCAAAGGCCTCGCTGCAATCAGCGGCCTGCTTCTCGTCAGCCAAGCCTGGCTCGGCCATGCCGCGGAGGGCGGCGCAGGCCTTTATGGCGCCGCGATGATCGCGACCTATGGGGCGCATGCCCTCGCCGCCGGCGCCTGGGTTGGCGGCCTTCCCCCGCTTCTTTTCGCCCTTTCGGAGCTGCGCCGCGGCGATCCGCAATGCGCAAGCGCGGAATGTCTCAACATCCTTTCCCGCTATTCGGCGATGGCTATGGCGGCAGTGGCTGCGATCGTCGCCAGCGGCCTGGGCAACGCCGCTTTTCGCGTCGGCGGCTCTTTCGGCAAGCTTTTCGACACCTCTTACGGCGATGCGCTATTCGCCAAAACAATCCTGGCCGCCGCGATGCTGGCCTTGGCCTGCTTCAATCGATTCGTTGCGCCGCCAAAGCTCCGCGCATCTCCGCTGCAAGGGATGACGCAAATGGTCAAGCTCGCCCACAGCGTGGCTTTCGAATTGGCGCTCGGAGTCTTTGTCCTTGGAGCCGCCGCCGTGCTAGGCATTACGCCGCCGCCGCAATGAGATCGCCGCTCGCGAGCTTGGCCGGCGCCTTCCATCATCTGTTAAGTATCTGTTAATTTTTAAGATTACAGGTTCATGGCCCGCCTCTCCGTCACAGTCGACCGTTTCCCGATCGCCGGAAAATTCGTGATTTCTCGCGGATCCAAGACCGAGGCTCTCGTGGTCATGGCGACGATCGAGGAGGGGGGCTCCAGAGGGCGCGGCGAGTGCGTCCCGTATCTGCGCTACGGCGAGACGGTCGAAAGCGTGCTGGCGCAAATTGAGTCCGTCCGCGCCGCCATCGAGTCTGGCGTCGATCGCGCCGAACTGCAAGGCTTGCTGCCCCCAGGGGCCGCCCGCAATGCGTTGGATTGCGCGCTGTGGGATTTTGCCGCAAAGCGCAGCGGCGTTCGCGCCTTCGAACTGGCTGGATTGCCGGCTCCAGGTTTCCTGACCACCGCCTTCACCCTCTCGGTGGGAACTCCGGAAGAAATGGCGGGCGCGGCGTCGAGGGAAAGCCGACGCCCCATCCTAAAGATTAAACTCGCCGGCGAGGGCGACCCCGCGCGCATCGCGGCGGTCCGCGCCGCCGCGCCCGATGCGATCCTCATCGTCGACGCCAACGAAGCCTGGACAGAAGTCGATCTCGAAAGACATCTCGCCGCATGCGCCGCGTCGGGCGTCGCCCTGGTCGAGCAACCGCTGTCGGCGGCCCATGACGCGGCCTTGGCCAAAATCCAACGCATCGTTCCCATCTGCGCCGACGAAAGCGTTCATACCCGAGAGGGTCTCGAGAGCCTTCGCGAGCGCTATGACGCCATCAACGTCAAGCTCGACAAAGCCGGAGGCCTGACCGAGGCTTTGGCGATGGCGAGGCTGGGCAAAAGACTCGGCTTTAGCCTCGTCGCCGGCTGCATGGTCGGCACGTCGCTGGCCATGGCCCCCCGCGCTGCTGATTGCGGCAAGCGCGCGCTTCGTCGATCTCGACGGACCTCTATTGTTGGCGCGAGACCGGGCAGATGGTCTCGTTTTCGAAGGGTCGCTCATCCATCCGCCCTCCGCCGTCCTTTGGGGCTAGAGCACAACTGGCGAGAAGAGGGAGAGTCGTCATCCGTTCGTGGATAGACTTTCTGATTTTGGCGACAGTTTACTAAAGCCTTGCCTTAGCTTCTTTCATTTTCTGAAGCAGAAATACCCAACAAACTCATTGTTGAAACCGTCAGCTTGAGTATTAAATATCATTTTTTATAATATATTATGCAACATTATTAAATATTTGTTGTTTGTATAGGTAACATGATTGCCGGCTTCCAGAGCGTAGCTTTAGCCACCACGGCGCGCCTGCGATCAGCAGATGAATAGGATATGCCATGACCTGCCAAAGCGTCGGCAAAGTCCATAATACATTCTATGAATCAACCTATAGACTTCCTTCGCCAAACAATACTTCCAATTCCCCCAAGCGCCGCCAGTTCCGGCTATTGCGCTGGCATGGCGTCGTGGGCGGCGCGGCGTTGGTGTGGGGGCTTGGCGCCGCGGCGGCCGTGGCTGCGCCGGTGATTTTCAACCAGCCCTTCACCGCCAACCCGGGCGACGTCATCAGCGTCACCGGCAGCTCGCTGACCACCACGCCCAAAGTCTATATTCAGGGCGGCCGGCAGAGCGCGGCGACCCTCGTCCCGGCCATGGAGGCCGCCGACAATGTCGTCGTCGTCCAGATTCCGGCGACCCTGGCCTTCGACGTTTACAAGCTCTGGGTCGTCAACAGCAAAGGAACCAGCGCGCCGGTCTATCTCAACGCGCCCCGCGCCATGAGTTTTGATGCGCCGCGCGCCGTGCATTATGACGCGACGCGCGCCATCAATGTGGATAATGCGGCAACGCCCGCCGTCGAGATCGCCGCCGGCGATCAGTTTCGCATCTTCGGCCGCAATCTCTACGTCAATTCGGCCGCCGATGCGGTGACCCTCATCGACGCCCAAACCGGGACCTCGCTCGCCGCCACGGTTTCCGGCGCGAAAGACGCCAATAGCCTCACGGCGATCGCCCCCAGCGGGATCGTCGCCGGACGAACCTATAATGTGACGGTCTCCAATGGCTATGGCTCCGCCCAGGCGGATCAGGCGATCATCGGGCGCTCGGGCGGCGGCTCCGACTATTTCAAGCTCGGCGTGACCTGGGGACGCGATTTCATCACCCAGAACGGCGCCGCCTATAATGCGGCCAAGCCCGGCGTCAACGAACAATACCACCACATCTACAACGTCATGACGGACCCCGTCTTGAAGCTGCACGCCGTCGGCAATGGCGTCGCCGACGACACGGCGGCGATCAATGCGGCGATCGCGGCGGCGGCTAAAAGCGGCGGCGGCATCGCCTATCTTCCGGCGGGAACCTATCGGCTCGCCTCTCGCAGCGGAGCCCAGACAGGCATCGCGCTGCAGGCCGGCGTCGTCCTTCAGGGGCAGAGCGACAGCACCACCAAGATCGTTTATGGTCCGACCAGTTCGCAGCCGAGCAGCTATAATTTTAACGCGGTGACCTTCAACGGCAACGTCTCCGGGATCGCCGATCTGTCGTTTCAGAGCGCCGACGCCCAAGGGCTGAATATTACGCCGCTCGTCAACCAGTGGCTGACCCCCTACAGCGAGCTGTTCGCGCAGCGCGTCAACTGGAATTTGAACGCCAGCGCGGCGGCCGTCACCCTCATCGGCTGCAACAAGGTCGCGATCGAGAACTCGACCTTCTCGACGCTGGCGAATGCGCCGAAAACAGGCGGCCCATTCTACTTCGCCAACAGCACAAATGTGACGGTGCAGAACAATACGCTGGCTTTCGGGTTCATCGGCTCGGCCAGTTTCTCGAACATCGACAACATCATAGTAGAGGGCAATCACTTTACCCGCTATTCATCGCCGACCTGGATTGGCCTTGGCCGTCAGATGTCGTTCAACTTCATCAGGAACGGCGTCGTCCAGAATAATATTTTCGACGTATCCGGCGCAACCCTGCCATTCCAGAACGCCGATGGCGAGACCATCCTCAGCGAAGGCGGCTCCCTTTCGCCGGAGGCCGACTCCGGCGCCGTGACGGCGGCGACGAGCGCCACCATCGCCGACGGATCGCGATGCGCGACATGCGCCTGGAACTTATTTCCCAATTCCTACGTCGTCGTCGTCAGCGGCAAAGGGGCCGGGCAATGGCGGCATATTGTCGGGTTGAGCGGCAACACCTTCACCATCGACAAGCCATGGGACGTCATCCCCGCCGCGGGCGATCATTTCGCCACCGGCGCGCCATCCTATGAAAACGTCATGATCCGCAACAACACGATGCAGAACAACCCGGCGGGAATTGTTTTGTTTGGCCCGGTGATGTTCCTCAACGTCGCCATCGCCAACAATCAGCTGACCGATAATGGCGGCATCATCCTGGCGCCCTATCAAGTCAACCAGGCGCGCTGGAACACCACTCCGCCAGTCGCTTATCTCGATGCGACCTATAGAAATATCGAGATCAAAAATAATGTGCTGAAAAATACCAAAGGACAGTGGCCGTCCTCCATCAATACGGAGTTCTTCAGCATTTCCCCCAACCAGTTCTGGGGCGTCAGCGCCGATGGCGTCGAGGTTCGCAACAATCAGCTCACCGCCCACGCCGCCATCAATCCCAACAATTATCTTTACACCGGCAACAATAGCAAAGAGGGCTATGAGAACGAAGCCCTCAACCAGCAGGTGGGCAATGGCGCTTTCGTCTATACCGGCCCGAGCCCGATCGTCGGCACGGTGTTTCAAGGCAACAGCTGCGTCAACTGCCCCGTGCAGTACGAGCTGAGCTACGGCGCGCTGGCGACGGTCATCTGGAACGCGACAGGCACAAGCAACGTCGCCTCCACCTTCCTGCTCGACGACGTCTTCGCCAACTGGAGCCCCGCCACCGCAGGCCCACACTCAACCGGAACAATTACTAATAATCCCGCCGCTCCGGCCCAGGCAAACACGGTCGCCAGGAAATAACTGGCCCGCGCCGGCGGGATAAGTCGCGCCGACGCCCTGAGCGCGATCGCTTCTCTTCAAGCGATCGCGTCCGCTTTTGTCCAAAATCAAATCGTCTGGTTGTAGGCGCCGACTTCCGGACTTTCGCGCAAAACGCCATCCACCGCGGCGAACATCTCCCGCATCCTTGCCTCCGACACCGGACTTTCGACGACGACGACGAGTTCCGGCTTATTCGACGAGGCGCGAACAAGGCCCCAGGTTCCGTCCTCCGCCGTCACCCGAACGCCATTGACGGTCACGAGATCGCGGATTTTTTGCCCCGTAAGCAATGCGCCTTTCTGATGCATCGACGTGAACCGCGCGAGGACTTTGTCGACGACGCCATATTTCTTCTCGTCGTCGCAATGCGGCGACATGGTCGGCGAGCCCCAGGTTTTGGGCAAAGCCCCATAGAGCTCCGCCATCGACTTTTGTGGATTGCGGTCGAGCATGTCGAGGACATGAATGGCGGTGAGCAGACCATCGTCATAACCGCGTCCGACGGGCGTATTGAAAAAGAAGTGCCCGGATTTCTCGAAGCCGGCGAGCGCGCCGAGATCGCTAACCCGGCGTTTGATGTGCGAATGCCCGGTTTTCCAATAATCGGCCTTGACGCCTCGGCTGAGCAGCTCCGGGTCGGTAGCGAAAAGCCCAGTTGATTTTACGTCGACGACAAAAGTGGCTGACGGATAAAGTTTCGAAAGATCGCGCGCGAGCATGACGCCGATCTTATCCGCGAAGATTTCGTCGCCATGATTGTCGACGACGCCGCAACGATCGCCATCGCCATCAAAGCCAAGCCCGACATCGGCCCCCGCCTCCCGCACTTTGGCGGCCATGGCGTGCAGCATCTCCATGTCTTCCGGGTTCGGATTGTAACGCGGGAAGGTGAAATCCAGCTCCGTATCGAGCGGGACGACTTCGCAGCCGAGCTTCTCCAGAATCTGCGGGGCGAAAGCGCCCGCCGTGCCGTTGCCGCAGGCCGCGACGACTTTCAGCTTACGCGTCAATTTCGGCCGACTGGTCAGGTCGGCGATGTAGCGCGCCGGAAAATTCTCGACATAGCGATAAGAGCCGCCGTCGGCATAATGAAACTTGCCGGAAAGCACGATCTCTTTCAGGCGACCCATCTCGTCGGGTCCGAAAGTGACCGGCCTTTGCGCGCCCATTTTCACGCCGGTCCAGCCATTGTCATTATGCGAGGCCGTGACCATCGCGACCGCGGGAACATCGAGCTCGAATTGCGCGAAATAGGCCATCGGCGATAGCGCGAGGCCAATGTCGTGGACTTTGACGCCCGCCGCCATCAATCCGGTGATCAGGGCAAGTTTTATCGAAGCCGAATAGGCGCGAAAATCATGTCCCGTTACGAGTTCGGGCTTAACGCCCATCTCACGCAATAGGGCGCCAAGACCCAGCCCTAACGCTTGCACGCCCATGAAGTTGAGCTCTTTTTCAAAGATCCAGCGCGCGTCATATTCGCGAAAGCCGGTCGGCTTCACCATGGGGGTGGTTTCAAAGGCGTAGGTATTGGGCAGCAACTGCGGCACAGGCTTCGGAAACATGACTTAATCCTTTGCAGGGGCGCGCCTTGCGATCGAAAGCGGCAGCCATGCGTCGAGATATCACAAGTCTCGCGACAGATGAATGTGACGATTGGCGCAATTTCACATCCGTCATCAGGACCGCCGCTCGATCGACAACCGTCACCGCCGCCACTGTGGCTATCGGCTCGTCACGCCCGAGCGACCCGACGGGCTCAGTCCCTAGAGCAGCTTCGGCGCAAACCTCAGAAGGGGAGCCGCCGTTGCGTCGCCGGCATCGCTCATTTTTGCTTGGCGATGATCTGATCTTTGATTTTGGCGTAGACCGCAGCCGGGATGATATTCTTTTGCACCAGGTCGTCTTTACCCTTGTAGGGCCGGTTCTTGACGATGTCGGCTGCGCGTTTGTCGCCAATTCCGGGCAAGGCCTGCAAATCGGCCTCGCTCGCCGAATTAAGATCGAGAAGCGCGGCGGGCGCCGCCTTCGACATGGACGACGACTTCGGCGCCATCATCATCATCTTTTCAGGAGCGGCGGTTTGCGCCGATTGCCCCAAGCACGCAGTCGCAAAACCGGCGGCCGCACAGAAAGAGAAAGCGATAAAAGCCTTGTGGCTAAAGGTCATGGCATCCTCCAAACTTATTTAGCCGAGGCTTTGTCGCGAATCGCTCGGCGGTGGAGAGCATGATCTGAATTTCAAAATTCGCAACGCCGCGCGCGTTTCCGATGGGAAGCCTCCCATTGACTGAGCGAGGCGCTATTCCGCCGCGAGCCGCTTGGGCGTCTCCGCTGCCAGCCAGCGCTCGGCTTCGAGAGCCGCCATGCAACCCATGCCGGCCGCCGTCACAGCTTGGCGGTATATATCGTCGGTGACGTCGCCCGCGGCGAAGACGCCTGGAATATTGGTCGCGGTCGAATTCGGCGCGGTCTTGATATAGCCATTCGGCTTGATGTCGATCTGGCCGACAAATAGCTCGGAGGCGGGCTTATGTCCGATCGCGACGAAAACGCCATGCGTTGCATGATTGCGCAAAGCCCCGGTCTTGACGTGTTTCAGACTGATCTCCGTGACGCTCGGCGGATTGTCGGTCCCGCGGATCTCGTCGATCACGTGATCCCAGATGATCTCGACGTTCGGCCGGTTGAACAGACGCTCTTGCAGGATGCGTTCCGCCCTAAAGGCGGGGCCGCGATGCACCACCGTGACCTTGCTGGCGAGATGGCTGAGATAGAGAGCCTCCTCGACCGCGGAATTGCCGCCGCCGACGACGACGACCTCTTTGCCGCGATAGAAGAAACCGTCGCAGGTGGCGCAGGCGGAAACGCCATAGCCCTTGAATTTCGCCTCAGACGGAGTGCCGAGCCATTGAGCTTTCGCGCCGGTCGCGATCACTAAAGTATCGCAAGTAAAGGCCTCGCCGCTGTCGCCGATGATGCGGAACGGATGGCGGTCGAGTTCAACCTTCACGATATGATCGGATATCATACGCGCGCCGAAATGCTCGGCCTGAGCCTTCATCTGCTCCATCAGCCAGGGGCCCTGGATAGGCTCCGCAAAGCCTGGATAATTTTCCACATCCGAGGTGATCATCAACTGGCCGCCGGCGTCAAAACCGGAAATCATGATCGGCTCCAGCATGGCTCGCGCCGCATAGATCGCCGTCGTGTATCCTGCGGGGCCCGAGCCGATGATGATCATTTTGGCGTGCGAGGGACCTTTGGGGGAGGAGGAAGCGGACATGAAAATCTCTCGCGAGCAAGGATGCGGCCGAAGCTGTCAGGCCTAAATCTATTCAGCCATCCGCCCGACCGCAACCTTAGGGCATGAGATCGAATTGGCCTACCGAGCCGCCGCCGCGGTGGGCTCCAGCGTGATCGAGCCAACGCCAGCCGACAGGTTCAAGCCTGTCTGTACGCCAACCGATAGCGGCTGCAGGCTGATCGATCTGCCAAAGCCGCCAACGAGAGCGTTAGCGCTGAGGCCGCCGCCGAGGGATGCGTCGCCGCCGACGCCTACGAATTGGCCGGCGAGGGCAAAGGGGCGAACAGGGCCTGCTGAAAAAACGGCCCAAACAAAGCGTCCGCCCGTCGTGAAGCCGACATCAAGTCCAACGCGATCGATCGTCCCCGTGTAATATTCGCGGTGATGATGCGTGGAAAAGACGCAGGACAGCGCCCGGCTGGACGCAACCAGGAGACCAACGCCCGGAGCGACATTGCATTCCAGCAATCCGGTCCTCACCGGGGCGGCGGCGGCGACGCCGGCCGCCAGGCCCAGAAATACAACGCCCGCGAGCCACGCGGACAGCCTCGGCAGAATAGACTTATTCATATTGTCTCCCCCTTGACGATCCGGCCAATTCCGCGTTGGTCTGCGCCGGATCGATGCCGCACGCGGCGGCAATACCAAAAATGTGACAGGCCCGGTGAAAGCAGCGTTCCCACCGACATCGCGATCTTAGCAATGACGCGCCTGTTCCGCCAGTTTTCATCTTTCGCCGGCGTCGGCCTCATCGCCACGGGCGTGCATTATTGTTTGCTGATTGGATTGGTCGAGATCGCCAGGATTCCCCCCGCCCCCGCGGCCGTAGCAGGGGCTGCCGCCGGCGCGCTCATCTCCTACGGCCTTAACCGCCGTCATACTTTCCGCTCAAACCTCCCCCACCGCCGCGCCGGCGCGCGCTTCACGCTGGTCGCTATCGTCGGCCTCGGGCTGACCTATGCGCTCATGTCGGGGTTGGTCGGCTTTTGCGGCGTTCCTTATCTGCTAGCGCAGATAGCGACGACCGGCGTCGTTACTCTCTGGACTTTCTCGGCGCACAAATTCTGGACATTCGCCTGAACGCGCGCGATCCCCAAATCTGACAGCAGAACTTGCCATCGCAACCCCAAAACGACACGCTGCGGCGTCTCGCGGAGCGAGGGATCAAATATGCGTGCGAGACTCGGTAGTCAGTCGCTGACCGCTACTTCGGCGTCGAAATATTACCCGGGCCTTCAGAATGGCTTGGATTTGCGTCTAAACCCATGCTGCCGCGCGTCCCGGATTCATCATAGCTGTCTTGGTCTTGCTGCTGAAAGGGGGGAACGGCAACGCTGCGGCCGACATGCAAATATGGCTCAGCCGGCCCATAAGTCCGAACCTGGCAGACGGCTGCGCTCGAAAAAGCGCAAGCAACAATGCCGCCGGCCACAATCTTCCCGATAATGCTCATTCGCCCTCTCCATAGACCAAAGGCCATGCGCCGTGGGGTTTCCAGGTGGATAACGCGCTGAGGCCCTCGTGGGTTCACTCAATTTTCCGTCAAGACACGCTATTTTCAGAAATTTTCGCGCAATGATGGGGTCATGCTGATTTAATCGTCGCGGCCTGCTCAGACTGCAAGGAGCGGGCGATGTCCGCCAGAATTTCGTAGGATCGGACGCGAGCCTGATGATCGAAGATGTGGGAGACGATCATCAGTTCATTGGCGTCAATCAGGGCCATAAAGCGCTGAAGTCCCGCGCGGACGGTTTCAGGCGAACCAACAATCGAATAGGTCAGCATATGGGAGACCTGAAACTTCTCCTGCGGCGTCCAATAGGCCTCGATGTCCTCAATCGGGGGCTGAGCTGGTCCGGGACGGCCGCGAATAAGGTTGACGAAGCTCTGTTGCGCGGTCGTAAACAAGCGCTGCGCTTCGCGATCGGTCTCCGCCGCAACGATGTTTAGGCCCGCCATGACATGCGGTCGGCTCAGCTGATCCGAGGGCTCAAAGCCTGCGCGGTAGGCGCGCAGCGCGTCCATGAGCGAATCGGGAGCGAAATGAGACGCAAAGGCGTAGGGCAATCCCAATAGCGCGGCGAGTTGCGCGCCGAATGTGCTTGACCCGAGGATCCAGATTGGCACCTCAAGCCCTCCCCCCGGCACGGCCTGGACGATCTGCCCTGGCTGAACGGGCCCGAGCAGCGCCCGCAGCTCCTGCACATCCCTTGGAAAACTGTCGGCGGTCTCCGGCGCCCTTCGCAAGGCGCGCAGAGTCTGCTGGCCGGCTCCCGGCGCGCGGCCGACGCCAAGGTCGATCCGGTCCGGGTAGAGCGAGGCCAGCGTGCCGAATTGCTCCGCGATCACGAGGGGGGAGTGGTTTGGCAGCATGATGCCGCCCGCGCCAACCCGGATTGTCGCCGTGCCCTCGGCTAGATAGCCGATGACGACCGAAGTCGCAGCGCTGGCTATGCCGGTTATGTTGTGATGCTCCGCCACCCAATAGCGGTGGAATCCCAACCGCTCGGCATGCCGGGCGAGATCAAGACTGTTGTGCAAGGCAATTCTTGGCGTCGAACCGACAACGATAGGCACAAGATCGAGAACTGAGAGCGGAATCACGCGATTTTCCTCATATCGGCTCGTGCGACCAATCCTTGCCGCGTGAGCAATGTCTGCGACCCTTTTATCGCATGATTGCTGCAAATTGAATCAACTGTGTCGTGATGGAAAAATTACGAATGGGGCGACGCTGTTTATAGAAACGCTCTGATCGCCGTTCTGTAAGCGCGCTTGAAAGCGATGTATTGGCGCCGGAAGCCCCCTCTAGGAGCAACAGTAAAATAGCGTCATGACCGCGCCGTAGCCCAAACGCGCGTTGCTAGTCGGGAGCGTCGTAGACTAAACTCTCCATCACGTTTGCTCACGCGCCGTAATCTTGGAGCTTGGTTCGCCAATCCTGAGACCGGAGCCACCGACCAATTGGCGGAGAGAAAATGATTAATGAGGCTGTTTTTTTTAATCCTTCATTCCGAGCCGAGCGTTTAGGCCTCAAAAATGCGAAAAGCATTTTTCACAACCTCGAAGCTCCACAGCTTTACGAAGAAGCAATCCGTCGCGGCGAGGCCCGGCTCGCCAAAGGCGGCGCCCTCGTCGCCGAAACCGGCGTTCATACTGGCCGCTCGCCGAAGGATAAGTTCACCGTCCGCGATGCGCTCACCGATCAAGTCATCTGGTGGGACAATTCGAATGCGATGACTCCAAAGCACTTCGAAACGCTATACGATGATATGCTCTCCCATACCGCCGGGCTCGACCTCTTCGAGCAGGATCTTTACGCCGGCGCCGAGCCGGCGCATCGGCTAAAGGTTCGCGTCATCACGCAATATGCTTGGCATTCGCTGTTCATTCGCAACCTGCTGATCCGCCCTTCTCCCGAAGAAGCGGAGGCCTTCATCGCCGATCTGACGATCCTCGATCTGCCGAGCTTTACCGCCGACCCCGCGCGCCACGGCTGCCGGTCGCAGACGGTCATCGCTGTCGATTTCAGCCGCAAGATGGTGCTGATCGGAGGGACGAGCTACGCCGGCGAAATCAAGAAATCCGTTTTCGGCTACCTCAATTTCGCGCTGCCGCAAAAGGGCGTGATGCCGATGCATTGCTCCGCCAATGTCGGCGCGGATGGCACCTCGACGTTGTTCTTCGGCCTTTCGGGCACCGGCAAGACGACGCTGTCGGCCGACGCCTCGCGCATCTTGATCGGCGACGACGAGCATGGCTGGAGCGAGAACGGCGTTTTCAATTTTGAGGGCGGCTGCTACGCCAAGGCGATCAGATTATCGCGCGAGGCGGAGCCGGAAATTTTTGCGACCTCCGAGCGGTTTGGCTCGATCATGGAAAACGTCGCGCTCGATCCACTGACGCGCGCGCCCAACTTCAACGATGATTCGAGAACCGAGAATACGCGCATCGCCTACCCGCTCGATTTTATCGCCAACGCCTCGGCGACGGGGCGCGCCGGCCATCCGAAAAACATTGTGATGCTCACCTGCGACGCCTTTGGCGTGTTGCCGCCGATCGCCAAGCTCGACGCCGCGCAAGCGATATATCATTTCCTTTCCGGCTACACCGCAAAGGTGGCGGGGACGGAAAAGGGCGTCAGCGAACCGCAGGCGACCTTCTCGAGCTGTTTTGGCGCCCCCTTCATGCCGCGCCATCCTTCCGTTTACGGCAATTTTCTGCGCGACCTCATCGCCGAGCATGGCGTCGACTGCTGGCTCGTCAACACCGGCTGGACCGGCGGCAAATATGGCGTTGGCCGGCGCATGCCGATCAAGGCGACGCGGGCGCTGCTCGCCGCCGCGCTCTATGGTTCGCTCGCCAAGGCCCGCTTCCGCGTCGATCCTATTTTCGGCCTCTATGCGCCGACGGCAGTTCCGGGAATTGAGTCCGCAATTCTCGATCCTGTGCAGACTTGGGCCTCAAGGGAAGACTTCGCCGCTGCCGCCGCTAAACTCGTCGGCATGTTCCGCGCCAATTTCGTGAAGTTCGAAGCCCACGTTGACGCCAAAGTCATCGAAGCCCAACCAAGGCTCGCGGCGTGATCAGGCTGGACCGCCGATGATAGCAGCGGAAACAATGCGCATTTATTCGTTCGGCTCCAGCAAGACGCGCGCGAGCGCGTCCCGCCAACCCTTGAGCCGCTGTTGCCGCACGTTCTCTTGCATGGCTGGCCGGAAACTACGGTCAAGCCGCCATCTCTGCGCAAAGCTCTCCGGCCCAGGATAGACGCCGGCCTGCCAGCCGGCGAGAACCGCAACTCCGAGCGCCGTGGTCTCCCGCAGCACCGGCCGGTCGACGGGCGCATCGAGCACGTCGGCCAAGAACTGCATCGTCCAATCGCTCGCGGACATGCCGCCGTCGACTCTGATGACAGGCCGGGACTCGCGCATCAATGCATCGCCGGCATCGGCGAACATCGCCTCGAGCAGATCGAAGGTCTGATAGCCGATGCTTTCCAGCGCCGCGCGCGCCAGTTCTTTGCGCGTCGCGCCGCGCGTCAGGCCCGTGATCGCGCCGCGCGCATTGCTGTTCCAGTGCGGCGCGCCAAGGCCCGCGAAAGCGGGGACGATATAGACCGCCTGCTCCTGATCGGCCTGCGCCGCGAGTTCTTCGGTTTCGGCTGAAGACGCCACAACGCCAAGCGAATCGCGCAGCCATTGTACGGTGGCCCCTGCTGCGAAAATCGAGCCCTCAAGGGCATAGCAGCGGGATCCTCCCCATTGATAGGCGATCGTGGTTAGCATGCGATGTCGCGAAGCGACCGCCGCAGCCCCCGTATTCAGCAACACGAAGCCGCCGGTGCCATATGTCGCCTTCACCATTCCGGGCGCAAGGCAGGCCTGGCCGATCAGCGCCGCTTGCTGGTCGCCAGCGATTGCGCGGACCGATAATGGCGCGCCAAAATGGCTGGCTTTCGTCACGCCGAACTCCGCGGCTGTGTCGCGCACCTCCGACAGAAGCCCGGCCGGGATGCGAAATAGATGCAGCAGTTCATCGTCCCAGGCGCCGGTATGAATGTTGAGCAGCATGGTGCGGGACGCATTGGTCGCGTCGGTCGCATGGACCGCGCCATCCGTGAGGCGCCAGACCAGGTAAGCATCGACAGTGCCGAAGGCCAGCAGGCCCGCCTCCGCCTGCGCCCGCGCACCGGGAACATTATCCAGCAGCCAACTGAGCTTCGTCGCTGAAAAATAGGGATCGAGCAGAAGCCCGGAGCGTTCGATCACCGTCTTCTCGGCGCCTTCGGCCTTGAGGCGCGCGCAGAGTTCGGCTGTGCGGCGATCCTGCCAAACAATGGCGTTGTAGATCGGCTTGCCTGTTTCGCGGCTCCAAACCAGCGTCGTCTCGCGCTGATTGGCGATGCCGAGCGATGCCAGATCGCCCGCCTGCAAGCCGGCCCTGCTTAGGACATCGCGAACGGTGGCGAGCGTTGTCCGCCACAAATCCTCGGGATCATGCTCGATCCATCCAGGATGAGGAAAGATCTGCCGGAATTCCTGCTGCGCGATGTGCAACGGCATCGCATCCGCACCAAAAATGATGGCGCGGGTTGACGTCGTTCCCTGATCGACGACGAGGACGTAAGGCTTCATCGGCAAGGTCCCACGCTGGCGTCTCCTGGGTAGACATATTTCACGGAAAGCGGCGGCGATAGGCCGCCGCGATCCGCGTTCCCCACTCCCCCGATAGAGCCCGAAATTGAAGGCGATCGAGACGCCAGCCCGATCACCAGCGCTGGTGGACGTGTGGCTTGATGTCCTGGTCGTAAATGGTCTTGAGTTCGGCCATGGCCTCCGCGGAAAGTTTCGGCAGATCGGCGGCCTCGGCGTTAGACCGAGCCTGGGCGGCGTTGCGGGCGCCAGGGATCGCGACTGTTACGGCGTCGAACATCAATATCCAGCGGAGCGCGAACTGCGCCATCGTCGCGGATCCGCCTACAAGCGGGCGGATCCGCTCTACCGCGGCGAGGCCTGTCTCATATGGCACGCCCGAGAAAGTCTCGCCGACGTCGAAGGCCTCGCCGTTGCGATTGAACTGCCGGTGGTCCGTTTCCTCGAACTTCGTGTCCGCACGGAATTTGCCGGCTAGCAGACCGCTCGCCAAGGGGACGCGCGCGATAATCGCGACATTCTTCTTTTTGGCGGCGTCGAAGAAAAGCTCGGCCGGACGCTGGCGAAAAATGTTGAAGATGATCTGGACGCTGACGACGCCAGGATACTCGATCGCCTTCAGCGCCTCATCGATGCGTTCGACGCTGACGCCGTAGTTGCGAATCTTGCCCTCGGTCGCCAGGCGATCGAGCGCTCCAAACACTTCCGGCTGATGATAGAGGTCGGTCGGCGGGCAATGGAGCTGCACGAGATCGAGCGTCTCAATATTGAGGTTCACAAGGCTGCGTTCTATCCAGCCCCTGAGGTTCTCATAGGTATAGCCATCCACGGTCTGTTTGGGCAGCCTTCTGCCTGCCTTGGTGGCGATGAACGGAGCCTTGCCTCCGCGCTCTTTCATGACGCGCGCGATCAATTTCTCCGATCGCCCGTCGCCGTAGACATCCGCCGTGTCGATGAAAGTCATGCCGCAATCCAGAGCCTCGTTCAACGCGGCGATGGCGTCTGCGTCATCGACCTTACCCCAGCTGGCTCCTATGGCCCATGCCCCAAAGCCGATTTCACTGACGTCCCGACCTGTCCGTCCAAATACTCTCGATCGCATTCCGTTCTCCTTTGCGGACGCCCGCTCGACGGGATGGCAACTTCAATGTCGCTCGACATCCACCGTCCAGGCACATATCAGGGAGCAAGATTATATGACGATAATACTCCAATAAGCGCCGCGGCAGGATCGCGCCATACCAGCCAAGCGCTCGGCTCCACCGGCCAAGGCTCTTATAGCGCGGCGAGATGATTGCGCGCCGCTTGCAGCGCTCAACAGCAAATCGGCGGCGCTTCCCCTTGAGCTGGCGGCGCTTTATGCGCCGCGCTAAAGCTCATTTTTCAAACGACGCAAGAATCCTACGCCGCCGCGATTGTGACCTGCGTCTGCTCGCCGAGTCCTTCGATGCCGAGCCTCATGGTCTGCTGGGGTTTCAGGAAAATAGGCTCGGGCTTGATCCCCATGCCGACGCCCGGAGGCGTCCCGGTCGAAATGATGTCGCCGGGCTGAAGGCTCATGAATTGTGAAATGTAGGAAACCAGGAAGCGCACGGGGAAGATCATGGTGCGAGTCGATCCGTCCTGTCGCTTCACGCCATCGACGGTGAGCCACATCGCCAAATTTTGGGGATCTGCGACTTCGTCCCGGGTGACGAGCCAGGGTCCGATAGGTCCAAAGCTGTCGGCCGACTTACCCTTGGTCCACTGGCCGCCCCGTTCTGTTTGGAAAGCGCGTTCGGACACATCATTGACCAAGCAATAACCGGCGACGTGATCCATGGCCGCGGCCTCGGCGACATAGCGCGCCTCCTTGCCGATCACGACCCCGAGCTCCACCTCCCAGTCCGTCTTGTTCGAGCCGCGCGGGATAATCACGTTATCGTTCGGCCCCGTGATGGCGCTGGTCGCTTTCATGAACAGGATCGGCTCCTTCGGAATAGGGGACCCGGTCTCCGCCGCATGATCGGCATAGTTGAGGCCAATGCAAATGAACTTGCCGACCTTGGCGACGCAAGGACCAAGCCGCGACGATGCGGATGCAAGCGGCAGCGCCTTGATGTCGGCGGCGGCGATCCGCCTCAGACCTTCGGGCAAGAGCGCCGCTCCGCCGATGTCGTCCACCACCGACGACAGATCGCGGATCTGCCCGTCATTATCCAGAATGCCGGGCTTTTCTGACCCGGGAGCTCCGTAGCGAAGAAGTTTCATGCCAATGCCTTGATGTTGCGGTTTACGAAGAAGCGTTCAGGAGTTCACGCCGGTTCTCACGGGCGCCTTACCTTGATGACGATGAGTTCATGTCCGATCTATAACAGACATTCAACCGTGCAAAGGTTTTGTGGCATTCCGGGCTTTTGGGAACGGAAAGAGAACAGCGCGCCCGCGAGCGGCTGCCCTGAGCGCTCGACGCTCGTCAGCCCTTTCCATGCGGTCGTGACATAGACATCGCGAAGGTCATTTCCGCCAAACGCCAATTTGGTCACATTTGCGCAAGGCAATCGGACTGTGTCTATTAGTTCGCTATCCGGCGAATAGCGATCAATGCGCCATCCGCCATACATTGCGACCCAGACAAAGCCGTCCGCATCGACGGCCATGCCATCCGGGAAGCCGGTCCCTTCGATTTGAACGAAGGGTCTTTTGCGCGAAAGCACGCCAGCATCGTTGAGGTCGAACGCATACACGATCCGTTTGAGCGTGTCCGCGTGGTACAACGTATGCCCGTCCGGGCTTATCGCGGGTCCATTGGTGATGACATAACCATCATCCTGAACGGTCAACCCGCGATCGTCGCAAAGCCGGTACAGGGAGCCGCTGCGCTCGCTTTCACCATCGTGCATCGATCCAAACCACAATCGTCCGCGACTGTCGACGTGACCATCATTGAGCCGATTGCCTTCAATGCTTCCTTCAACCTCGACTTTCTTCGCAACCTCGCCGGAGCGCGTATCGAGCCGATAGAGACCGCCCGGCAAACCACAAATCAGGTTTCCGTCTTTCAGCGGCGCGATAAAACCCGGCTGATCGGGCATCGCCCAGCTATTTTTTTTGCCGCTTTCGACAAAAAGGGAATGCACCTTCCTGCCCTTGATATCGACGAAGTACACGGCGCGCTCTTCCTCGCGCCAAATTGGTCCCTCGCCGAGTTCGGCGCCGACCGCCCATACGCAATCTGAAACTGGAGTGACGCTCATGCTCCGTACCATCCTGCATCGACAAAATAGCTCCGCCCCGAACAGCGCGAGGAATCATCCGAGGCCAAGAACAGCGCCATCGCTGCGACGTGCTCTGGGTCGATGCGCTGCGGAAGGCATTGCGCTGCAATGATTCGCGCCTCGCTCTCCGGCGACTGCCAAAGCTTCATTTGCCGCGGCGTGTGCACTGCGCCAGGAACAATGCAATTTACTCGTATGCCGGAACCGCCGAGGTCGCGCGCCAGGCCACGCGTCAAACCCTCAATGGCCGCCTTAGCAGTCATATAGATCGAGAGGTTGGCGAGAGCGACGTGCCACGAAACAGACCCGAGGTTCAAGATCACGCCCTTTCCCATCGCGCGCATCCCAGCCGCGACGGCCTGAGCGCAAAAGAACTGGTGACGCAGATTTACGGCGATCCGTTCATCCCAATATGCTGGGCTGACGCCGCCAAACTCATGGCGATCATCGTTGGCCGCATTATTTATGAGCGCTTCAACGGTTCCGGCCCTTCTTGCTATATCCGCGAAGACGGCGTCGATTTCGGCCACATTGACAAGATTGCATGGAAGGAAAAGCGGCGGGTGCGGCGCAGTGCGCAAAGCATGCTCCAATTCCCGCGATTCCTTTTCAGCGATATCGAGAAAGCAGACTTTTGCGCCTTGCCGCGCGAACGCCTCGACCATTGCGGCGCCGAGCCCCGTTCCGCCGCCCGTGATGACCACCAGCTTGTTCGCCAGACTTGGATAAATTGCAGAAGACATATTTGTTTCCGGTTGCGATCAGCTGACTTCGGAAGCGAGGTAGGTTGGCTTAAAAATTAGGGCGAACGCTGGGCCACCCGCGCGCGGACGCCGCTGGATTGGCGACTTCTGGCGGAGCAGTCGAAACGTCAACATTTAGGGAGCGCCTTGATCCCAACGATGCAGGTTCCGATCGTTCGATTTTTCCTTCATCTGCGCGGCCGAAAGGCTCGGGACAGATCGCATGATCGCCCAGTCTCTTCGACTGCTATTGAATTCGTTTTGATTAGTATTCTTTGTGTCCGCTTCATTCTTCCAGAAAAGCTGAGGTTACTTTTGGAGAATGAAGGTTTTGCAGATTTTAGTCTGCTCGTTCACCACCCTAGACGCGAGATTTGATAAAATCACCTCGCTATTTTTGATTGCTTGCCACGCATAATTACAGATCAGTTATTGAGTGTCAAGCGCGCAGCGTCGGCATAGCCTCGCCGTCATGGGGAATGGCGGCGGGCGTGCGGCAGCCGCATCTGGTCCTGCCGACCCATTCCAATATGGGCGCCGTTCACGGGGCGCCACGGTTTCCGATAGATGCCCTCGAGCACCAACGAGGCGGCGCCCCGTGCCCAGACTTCATCGGTCCAATCGTGGAAAATGATTTCGCACCGGCCGCGCAAGACGGCGAGAGTATTTGTCGCGACCGCAGCGCGAAGCGAGGGCTCGATCAAGTCCACGGCGCACATGCTGGTTCCGGAAATAATGACCTTTGCCGGGTCGATGATATTGATCAGATTGGCGATTCCCATCCCAAGAATTTCCCCGACCGTCGCAAATATCCGTTGGAGGCTGGCATCCCCGGCGCGCGCCCGTTGCACGAGGCCCGCGACAGCCGCCTCGACAGCGGTTTCGTCATCCGCCGGGGGCAGTTCCATCACCTTCCGCGCCTCACGCAAGATGGCGTAGTCAGCCGTGAAGGCCTCGATGCATCCAGTCTGGCCGCAACGGCAGCGCGGCCCGTTGCGATCAATTTTGGAGTGCCCGAACTCAGTGCCCATCAGGTGATGGCCGCGGAAGAGTTCGCCATTCAGGAAGAGCCCCATGCCAATGCCGGCCTCTACGGTGACGACGACGAAATTATCGACGTCTTGCCCATAGCCAAACCAGCGCTCGGCGAGCGCCAGCAGATTGGCGTCGTTCTCGATGGTAACCGCTACGCCCAAGCGCTGCCGCAACATTTCGGCGAACGGCACCGGCATCGGATCGGCTGCGAGTATGGGGCTCCAATGGGAAATCCCGGCCGTGGAATCGATGAAGCCCGGAAGGCCAACGCCAATTCCGGCAATTTGGCGAAGATCGAGTCCAGCGCTAGCCACAACCGCACGAACTCCGTCGTCGAGAAGATTGGCGATGGCCTCGGGTCCCAGTCGCCAGGGCCTTATCGGGAGCACCAAGCTCGCCAGCAGATCGGCGCGCAAATTGGAGACGATCAGCGAAACCTGATGCATCGCCAGTTTCGCGCCGACGACATTAGCCCCATTTGGATTTAAGCGCAGCAGGCTGGTCGGTCTGCCCCGCGCGGCGACGGCCGAGGCATCGCTCTCGTCATCATAGATAACGCCCTCCTGGAGCAGCGCCGCGATCACTGCCGAAACGGTCGTGCGGCTCAACCGCGCGTGCTTGCCGATGTTGAAGCGGGAGACGGGCTCAAACCGCCGGATCGTGTCCAGGATATGGAAGCGGTTGATCGCTCTGATGAGCTCCGCGTCGCCGGTCTGAATCGCGTGCATGCTCAAATTTTTCTCCGCCATCGATCCTGATTAATCAGTGACACATTTTGTCTGGCTTGTCGGCAAAAATAATCGGATTGCCCAATAGGCCGCTTGACCGCAGCAGGCCGTCTTCGCTCAGACGCCCCTGGTAAATAATTTCGATTACAGCACGGTCATGACGTTGACACCGACTGTCAGTGCTGCAATTATGTACGCCTTGTTTGCACAACGTGAGTAACGTTTGCGGATAGGCTATATCAAGATCGCGCTGTATTGACGATCGCGCCAAAAGCAAAGAGGCTGAGCTAAAAAAGCCAGCCTTGAAGCAAATAGATCTAATAATCTATACTATAAGAAAATCTAAATAAATAAAATCCGGGAGGAAGTATGATAAATCCGAGGAGGATCGCCGCTGGAATTGTGTGCGCGGGCTTGGCGCTGGGCATAGGCGCGGTGGGGGGCGTCAAATTAGCCAAAGCGGCAGACAAAAAGGTCATCGTCGGCGTCAGCTGGTCGAATTTTCAAGAAGAGCGTTGGAAGTTGGACGAGGCGGCGATCAAGGCTGAGCTCGCCAAGCTTGGCGCGGACTATATCGGCGCCGATGCGCAGAGTTCGCCATCGAAACAGCTCTCCGACATCGAAAGCCTGATTGCGCGCGGCGCTTCGGCGTTGATTATTCTGGCGCAAGACACTGACGCAATCCAACCGGCCATCGCCAACGCCAAGGCGGAACGCGTTCCCGTCGTCGGCTACGACCGTCTTATTGAAGCGCCTGGCATTTTCGGCGTGACCTTCGATAACCGCGAGGTCGGCCGGCTCCAGGCGGCGGATGTCCTCAAGGTCGCGCCCAAAGGCAACTTCGTCTTCCTCAAGGGTTCTTCGACCGACACCAACGCCGATTTTGTCCACGCCGGACAAATCGACGTTCTGAAACCCTCGATCGATTCAGGCGCCATCAAAGTGGTGGGCGAGGAATATACGCCGGGTTGGCTGCCTGAAAATGCGCAGCGCGAGATGGAGCAAATTCTTACAAAGACGGGGAATAAGGTCGACGCCGTCGTCGCCTCCAACGATGGCATGGCGGGCGGCGCAGCGGCCGCGCTGGCGGCGCAGGGGCTAGCCGGCATACCGCTCTCGGGTCAAGACGCCGATAAGGCGGCTTTGAACCGGGTCGCGCGCGGTCTGCAGACCGTCAGCGTCTGGAAAGATTCGCGCCTCCTTGGCGCGACAGCTGCCGACGCCGCCGTGGCGATGGCGAAAGGCGCGGCGCCTGATGGTCTGCCGAACACGCAGAAATTCAACGAAGGACCAAAAAAAGTTGTTTTGGACGTTGAGTTCTTGAAGCCGATCTCGATCACCAAGGACAATCTCGACGTCGTGATCAAGGCGGGCTGGGTGACCAAAGACGCAGTATGCCAGGGAGTGGATCCCGCCAAGGGACCCGCCGCCTGCAAATAGGCGAGCGGACGGGCTGGCTCGCGTCAGCCCCTCAACAATAGTTATGCCTGCCAAAAATCGGGGAGATCGTCCTATGACGTCGCTTACCCAAGCTCGCAGCGCGATCCAAGTAAAGAGCCTGAAAGATCTGCGGCGCGCGCTTGAAGTCGATTTTCGGCTCATCGCAATGATCGCGGGCATTATCGCCGTTTGGATCTGTTTCGACGCGCTTTCGGGCGGGGTCTTCCTCACTCCTCGCAATTTGTGGAATCTCGCCATCCAAACCAGCGTGGTCGGCATCATGGCCACCGGCATGGTTCTCGTCATCATCACTCGCAACATCGATTTGTCGGTTGGCTCGGTACTGGGTTTCACCGGAATGGCGATGGCGGTTTTGCAAGTCCGCTTCTTCCCAATCGGAGCGCCGTGGAATTGGGCGGCTTCTCTAGCGTGCGGCTTGGCGCTCGGCGCCGCCATCGGCGCCATGCAAGGCTGGTGGGTCGGCTACCGCGGAGTGCCATCCTTTATCGTAACCCTTGGCGGCCTGTTGATCTTCCGCGGCTTGGCGTGGAGCCTGACCGAGGGCCAAACGGTGGCCCCTCTGGACGAGAAATTTCAGTTGATGGGCGGCGGCCTTTCGGGTTCGATCGGTTCGTTCTGGAGCTGGGTCGTCGGGGCCATGGGAGTCGCGATCGTCCTTGCTCGCACATTGATGACGCGCCGAAACCGTCAGCGATACGGCTCCGCCGTGCGGCCAGTGTGGGCCGAGCTTCTGGTGGCTGCGGTCTCCGTCGGGGCGATCCTCGGTTTCATCGCCATCATGAACGCCTATACGCGGCCGCGGACCGACCTTGGCCAGGGCATCCCGATCCCTGTGTTGATCTTGATCGGCACAATTTGCGCAATGTCCGCCTTGACCAAGCTGACCAGATTCGGCCGCTATGTTTTCGCAATTGGCGGCAATCCGGACGCGGCGCAGCTTGCGGGCATCAACACCCGCTTGGTGCTCATGAGCGTCTTCGCTCTCATGGGTTTGTTGGCGGGCCTTGCAGGAGCGGTGCAGACCGCCCGCTTGAATGCCGGCGCGAACTCAACCGGCGAACTGTTGGAGCTAAGCGTCATCGCCGCCGCGGTGATTGGAGGCGTGTCGCTAAGCGGCGGCGTCGGCGCAATCTCCGGCGCAATTGCTGGCGCCGTATTCATGCAAAGCCTGCAAAGCGGAATGCTCCTTCTTGGTCTGCCGACTCCAATGCAAAACGTCGTGATCGGCCTCGTGCTCATCGTGGCCGTCTGGATCGATACGCATCACCAGCGTCGCCGCGTCTGATCGACGCCCTGTGAGGGACTAACCATGACACTCATTCGCGAAGATAGCGTTCCGCTCGTAGAGATGCGCAACATCTCAATCCACTTCGGGGGCATCAAAGCCGTCGATGATGTCAGCGTCGATCTCTATCCCGGCGAAGTCGTCGCCCTGCTTGGTCATAATGGAGCGGGCAAATCCACCTTGATCAAAATCTTATCCGGCGCCTACCGGGCGAGCGCCGGAGATATCAAGATTGACGGAAAACCGGCGGAGATCCACAGCCCGCGCGACGCGAAGGCCTATGGCATCGAGACAATTTACCAATCGCTCGCGCTGGCGGAAAATATCGATATCGCCGGCAATCTATTCCTTGGCCGCGAGATCCTGACGCGATGGGCGACGCTCGATGACGCCGCGATGGAGCATGTCGCCCGCCAAGCGGTCCTGGAGCTCAATCCGAATTTCAAGCGCTTCAAGGAACCGGTGAAAGACCTCTCCGGCGGCCAGCGCCAATCGGTCGCAATCGCCCGCGCGCTGCATTTCAACGCGCGCATACTGATCATGGACGAGCCTACCGCCGCTCTAGGTCCGCATGAAACCAAGCAGGTCGCCGAACTCATCATGCGCCTTAAAGCCAAGGGCATCGGCATCTTCCTCATCAGTCACGACATACACGACGTCTTCGAACTAGCCGACCGGATCAGCGTCATGAAAAATGGCAAACTCGTCGGCACGGTGAAAACAACGGATGTCACGCAAGATGACGTGCTCGGCATGATCATTTTGGGAAAACGTCCCCCCGTCGCGGATGATCCAATCGGCGATATGGCGGCCCTGCGGCCAACGATCGAGGGCAGCCTCGGGGGCGGCGGCGTTTCTTTGTGAAGGCCCGCGGCGCCCTATTTGAGCGCCGCCGAGCCTTTCGCCAGCAGCAAGAACGCGGCCTCCATCAGGATCGCCACAAACTCTCCACGAACCACTCCTCGTTTGACGCGGGATCGCGCACGATTGCATCCTGGCTGGAGATGCCTTCCACCCATGCGCAGCCGAGCAAATGACCTTCGCGCCAAGGCAAGGTGGATAGCTCGATTGTGTAGTCGTCGCCAGGAGCCCTTCGCCGCGCGTAGGAGAACTCGCAATCCATCAGCTTCCGCAATGTCGGCAGATCATAGCCTTCTTTGCGCGCCAGCTCTGCAAGCGGCATTTTCTGGGTGATCGGCAAAGATCGGCTGCGCGCGCGAATGGCGTGGTCGCCCGCGATGTACAGGCATGTCGTCATTGAGGCGCTGCGTTGCAGCAGATGCGCGGCGAAACTGCGCGAGTATGGCTGCAGCCGCCAGTCCTCCTCATAGGCCCCGCTCGGCGCGCGCTCGATCATGCAGGCCCCTGCGTCTCGCCATTCTAGCCAGCCTGGCTCCGGGAAGGTGACTACAGGCTGAAAGCGGAACAGTTCGCGCTCGCTCGGCCAGCTCGCCGTGGGAAAGGGCTCCCCGTGCGGATCGAACAGGGTGACGCCGCAGAAACAGTCCTGCTCGGCCAACGCCAGCAGATCATCCCTCGCGCAGCCATCGAGTCCGCTCCGCGCGCGCAAGTTGGGCCGCGTCGCGCCTACCCGAATGTCGCCGACGCCTGAGGCCGTCTGCAACCAGACTACCCGCGTCGTCGTATCTTCGGCCCCATTAGAGAAGCGGATATAGCGGCGCTCCCAACATCCGATCAGTTTTTCGGGCACGGTAGCGGAGCCGCATAGCGCTTCTGCGGCGAAGGTCGCGTCGATCACGAGCGTTTAGCAACGCGGGCCGCAAGATCGCAAATCATTACCTTCAAACGATAGCGCCATGACAATGCTTGAACTTCTTGCCCGAACCGCAGGGGCATAGCTGATTGCGCCCAACCTTGCCATAGATTGATGACGCTCCGGGTTCCTGCACGAGCGTATCCGCGGCGGCGGACGCCGCGACCTCACCTCCGCCTAGTATCGGCGGAACGCCGGTCGGCGCAGCCGCGGGGCGGCTCAGTTCGGCGAATGTAGCGCTCGTCGTCAGACCATCCTGGACGAAAGGCGCGGTCGGCGGCGCAAGGATCTCTTGCGGCGGCGGCTCGAAAGCCACTTCGACCCGGCTCAACTGCGACGTCGTGGCTTCACGAAGATGCGCGATCAGCTCGTCGAAAAGCTCGAAGGCCTCGGATTTATATTCGTTCAAGGGATCGCGCTGCGCCATGCCGCGCCAGCCGACAACCTGCCGCAAATGATCGAGCGTCAGCAAATGCTCGCGCCAAAGATGATCGAGCGCTTGCAGAATAATCTGCTTTTCGACATAGCGCGTGACCTCGGCGCCGTTCCTTTCGACGCGGGCCGCGTAGTTTTCATCGGCGGCTTTTTGCAGCCGTTCGCGCATCTCCTCTTCGGTGATGCCCTCTTCCTTGGCCCAATCCGCGAGCGGCAAAACCAAATTGAAGGCAGCGTCGACCGATTGAGAAAACCCTTCGATGTCCCAGGTCTCTGGATAAGAATCACGCGGAATATGTTTGACTATGAGATCGTCGACGACGCCCTGGCGCATGTCGGCGATCATTTCCTCCAGCGAATCTTTCGCCATCATCTCGCGACGCTGTTCGAAAACGACTTTGCGCTGGTCGTTCATGACGTTGTCATACTTGAGAATGTTCTTGCGCATGTCGAAGTTACGCGCTTCGACCTTTTGCTGCGCCTTCTCCAGCGCCTTATTGATCCATGGATGCACGATCGCCTCGTCCTCTTTGAGGCCGAGCTTCACCAGCATGGATTCCATCCGGTCGGAGCCGAAGATCCGCATCAAATCGTCTTTCAAGGACAGGAAGAATTTCGATCGTCCCGGATCGCCCTGCCGGCCGGCGCGGCCGCGCAGCTGATTGTCGACGCGACGGCTCTCGTGCCGCTCCGTTCCGATGATGTACAGGCCGCCAGCGGCGATGGCCTTAGCCTTGAACTCTTCGACTTCGGCGCGGATCTCCGCTTCCTTGGCCTCGCGTTCGGCTCCTTCCGACAGATTTGCGCATTCCTGGGCGACGCGCATTTCCACATTGCCGCCGAGTTTGATGTCCGTGCCGCGGCCCGCCATGTTGGTCGCGATGGTGATCGCGCCCGGAATGCCGGCCTCGGCGACGATATAGGCCTCCTGCTCATGGAAGCGTGCGTTGAGGACGGCGAAAAGCTTTGACGGCTTGTTCGATCGCGCCGCAGCGTAAAGCTTCTGCAAGGCCTGCGGCTCGTCGAAGTTAATCTGCTTGTAGCCCTGCGCCTTCATCGCCTCGGCGAGCTGTTCAGATTTCTCAATCGATGTCGTGCCGACCAGCATCGGCTGGAATTTGGAGTTGGCGGCCTCGATTTCGCGCGTGATGGCGCGCAGTTTCTCTTCGGCGGAGCGATAGACTTCGTCATCTTCATCGAGACGCTCAACCGGCTTGTTTGTCGGAATTTCGACGACTTCGAGCTTATAGATCTCAGCGAATTCATCCGCCTCCGTCGTCGCCGTTCCGGTCATGCCGGCGAGTTTGGAATAAAGCCGGAAATAGTTCTGGAAAGTGATCGAGGCTAGCGTCACGTTCTCGGGCTGGACCTGCACATGCTCCTTGGCTTCAAGGGCCTGATGCAGACCTTCGGAATAGCGCCGGCCCGGCATCATGCGGCCGGTATATTCATCAATAATCACGACTTCGCCGTTGCGGACGATGTAGTCCTTGTCGCGCTGGAACAATTTATGCGCGCGCAAGGCTTGATTGACGTGATGCACGATCGTGACATTGGCTGCCTCGTAGAGGGAGCCCTCGATCAGAATGCCGGCCTCGCGCAGCAATTCTTCCATATGCTCGTTGCCGCGCTCGGTGAGGTTGGTCGAGCGTTGCTTTTCGTCGAGGTCGAAATCTTCGGGGTTGAGGCTCGGAAGAACCTTGTCAATTGCGTTGTAGAGATCCGACCTGTCGTCTGAGGGCCCCGAGATGATCAGCGGCGTGCGAGCCTCATCGATCAGGATCGAATCGACCTCGTCGACGATCGCATAGGCATGGCCGCGCTGGACCATCTGGTTCAGCTCGTACTTCATGTTATCGCGCAGATAGTCGAAGCCGAACTCATTATTGGTGCCATAGGTGATGTCGGCGGCATATGAGCGTCGCCGCTCCTCATCGTCGACGCCATGCACGATAATGCCGGTGGAGAGGCCTAGAAATTTATAGACCGTCCCCATCCATTCGGCGTCGCGGCGGGCGAGGTAATCATTGACGGTGACGACATGCACGCCCTTGCCCGCGAGCGCATTGAGATAGGTGGCGAGCGTCGCAACCAGGGTCTTGCCCTCGCCGGTGCGCATCTCGGAAATTCCGCCCTCGTGCAGCACCATGCCGCCGATGAGCTGAACATCGAAGTGCCGCTGACCCAATACGCGCCGCGCCGCTTCGCGCACTGTGGCGAAAGCCGGAATGAGGAGGTCGTCGAGCTTTGCGCCGGCTGCAAGTTGCTCGCGAAACGCTACGGTCTTGGCCGCCAACTCGGCATCCGTGAGCTTCAGCATTTCGGGCTCAAGGGCGTTGATTGCCGCGACTTTCGGCTGGTAACCTTTCAGCCGTCGATCATTCGCCGATCCAAAAATCTTCCTCGCGAAGGAACCAAGCATTATCAAAAAACCCTTTCTCGACTTCACCAGAGCCAGCATCCGCCGCCACGGAATAGCTTTGGCTTGTTTGGCTTGATCGCAAGCGCCGCGAGGCTCGACGCAACCGCCCCTGCGGCGGCAATAAGCATTTTATACTGCAAGCTTCACGCAAATTCTTCCGCTAACTGGGGGCTCTGCGCTTGGAGCGGTCGTGGGGTCGATCGCTCCGATTGAATTGACCATGCGCCGGCCTATTGTGCTAACTGGTGAGCTTTCTGGAAAGCTCACCGCTTTTGGGAATAAGATCACGCTTTATTGACGCGACCGCGACAGACTTCATAGTAAAAACCGGCGCGTCGCAGTTCTGCAACAGTCCGGCCAGAGCTTGGAGGCGGCCGAGCTACCGGATCAGGAGCCGCCCCATGACCAAGCTGGAATTGGCAAGATGCGCCGCAAAGCCCAACGCCGCAGCGAAAAAACCTCTCCTCGGCGCTGTTCGACAGATAAGATTGCGGTCTGGCCTTGTCAAACTCCGCTGTCCATGCATCTTTCCGCGCGCCAACTTAAACCCGAGTTCGCCCGCTGAACGGCGTTCATACTATTTCTTTATAAGCCCGGAGCTCAATCGCATGTTCAAGAAGACATCCTCACGCGTCCTGGCCGCAGGTCTGGCATGCGCTTTGGCTATCGGGGGCCCCGCGCTCCTTGCCGCCTCTCCCGCAGCCGCAAAGGTGCTCGCCACCGTCAACGGACAGGAGATCACCGACCAGGATCTGAAAATCGCCACCGATGATCTCGGCGCCAGCTTGCCAGCCCAGCTGCAGGGCAAGGCGCGCGAGGCCTATCTGCTCGATTTCCTGATCGACGGCGTACTCGTGGCCCAGAAGGCGCAGGCCGAGAAGCTCGACCAAACGCCCGACTTCGCAAAAAAACTCGCCTACTACCACGAGAAGCTGCTGATGGAGAGCCTGCTCGGACAGGTGGCGAAGTCCGCCCTGACCGATGCGGCGCTGAAGTCGACCTATGATGAAGCCGCCAAAGCGCAAAAGCCCGAAACCGAAATCCACGCGCGTCATATTCTTGTCGCGACCGACGATGACGCCCGCGCGGTGATCAAACGGCTGAAGGCTGGCGAGGATTTCGCCAAGGTCGCCAAGGAAGTCTCCAAGGATTCCGGCTCGGACGGCGGCGACCTCGGCTGGTTCACCAAGGATCGGATGGTGCCCGAATTCGCCGACGCCGCATTCAAGCTCGAACCAGGGCAGTTGTCGGAGCCGGTAAAGAGCGCGTTCGGATGGCATGTCATCGAGGTCGAAGGCAAACGTCAGAAGACTTTCCCGTCTTTTGACGAGGTCAAGGATCAGGTCAGCCGATATGTCGTGCAAAAGGCTCAAACTGAGCTGGTCGCACAATTGCGCAAGACGGCGAAGATCGAGCGAACCGAGGCTGCGCCTGCTGAGCCGGAGGCCGCAACCTCCGACGCCGCCCCAGCGGCCGCCGCGCCTGCGCCGGCCCCCGCCGACAAAAAATAAAGCAATCTGATTTGACGAATTTGTCGGGGCAAAAACTTGTCCCGACAATTCGGACTGTTTGCCGCCGAGCGCGTCTCGCGGTCAAGACGCCCGGCGGCCTTGCTCGCCTTCGGAAAGCAGTTGATATTCCTGCTTTGCTCTTGACGGCGTCGTCGCTCTTGACGACGCAATCCCTGCCCGCACACCAACGTCCATGCTGGACGTCTCGCCGCGTTTCGAAGGATCAGAATTCATGGCCGCCGCCTTATCGCCGCTCGCGCCCAAATCCTACCCGGATCTACCTGAAATCGAGGGCGTCCGCTTCGCGACGGGGGCCGCCGGCATTCGCTATAAAGACCGCACCGATGTGATGTTGGCGCTGTTCGACAAGGGAACCCAAGTCGCCGGCGTATTCACCAAATCGAAATGCCCCTCGGCTCCGGTTGATTGGTGCAAGGCGCGCCTGCCCGGCGGCAAGGCCCGTGCGCTGATCGTCAATTCCGGCAACGCCAACGCCTTTACCGGCAGAGTGGGCGCGCAGGCGGCGAAGCTGACCGCCGCGCTCGCCGCCAAGGCCACGGGCGCGCCGCCAGCCGAAATCTTCCTCGCCTCGACCGGCGTCATCGGCGAGCCGCTCGACGCCTCAAAATTCGACGGCGTGCTCGAAGACCTCGCCGCCAGAGCGTCGCCCGGAGGTCAGTTGGAGGCCGCCAAGGCGATCATGACTACGGACACTTATCCGAAGGTCGCGACCCGGACCGCGACGATCGGCGGCGTCGAGGTCAAGATATCAGGCATGGCGAAAGGCGCCGGCATGATTGCCCCTGATATGGCGACCATGCTGGCTTTCGTCTTCACCGATGCGCCGATCGCCGCCCATGCGCTGCAAGCCATGCTGAGCAAAAGCGTCGAGGATTCGTTCAACGCCATCACGGTCGATAGCGACACCTCGACATCCGACACGCTGATGCTGTTTGCGACCGGAGCCGCCGCCAAGCGCGGCGCGCCGACTATCGTCGCCGCCAATGACCGCCGCCTCGCGCCGTTCAGGGCGGCGCTCGGCGAGCTGCTGCTCGATCTCGCGCATCAAGTGGTCAAAGATGGCGAAGGCGCGCGCAAATTCATCAAAATCACCGTCGCCAGCGCGGTCTCGCATGGCTCGGCCAAGAAAATCGCTTTGTCGATCGCCAACTCGCCTTTGGTCAAAACCGCCATCGCTGGCGAAGACGCCAATTGGGGCCGCATCGTCATGGCGGTCGGCAAATCGGGAGAGCGGGCCGAGCGCGACAAGCTCTCGATCTGGTTCGGCGAAATCAGGGTAGCCAACATGGGGCTGCGCGATCCGACCTATGATGAGGCCGAAGTCTCAAAGCTCGTCCGCGAGCAGGAAATCGCGATTTACGTTGAAATAGGCCTCGGCAGCGGCGAGGCCACGGTTTGGACCTGCGATCTGACCAAGGAATATATCGACATCAACGGCAACTATCGCTCATAAGCCGCGGAGTCTTCGGGTGAAGCTTCTGCTTGTCGTCGCCGTTGCGCTGATAGATGCGGATCGACGGGTTCTGATCGCGCAGCGGCCCGAAGGCAAGTCTCTCGCGGGCCTTTGGGAGTTTCCGGGCGGCAAGGTCGATCCCGGCGAGCGGCCTGAGGAAGCTCTGATCCGCGAATTACGCGAAGAATTGGGAATCGAGGTCGAGGCGCCATGCCTTGCGCCGCTGACTTTCGCGAGTTTCGCCTATCCCGATTTTCATCTGCTGATGCCGCTCTACATATGCGGGCGCTGGAGCGGCTTCGTCTCCTCGCAGGAAAATCAGACGCTGAAGTGGGTTTTCGCCAAGGATTTACGCGCCTATCCCATGCCGCCCGCCGACGCGCCGCTGATTCCTGCGCTGGTGGATCTGCTCGGAGCGTGAGCCGCCAAACTTTTGATTTCGCTTTTTCAACGCCTTGATACGATGAGGCGGCTGGATCGCGGCTTCCGCCGAATCGGTCTGCGCGTTCAAAGCAATGCCTGGCCCCTGCGGATGGATAGAGGTCAGCCGCCGAACGGCCTGTTAGGGAAAAGAATCTTTCCGCCAGAGGGTTATCGCTTGGTCCGGTTTGAAAATGTCGGCTTGCGCTATGGCATGGGCTCGGAAATCCTGAAAGACATCAGTTTTTCAATCGAGCCGCAGTCGTTCCAATTTCTGACCGGTCCTTCCGGCGCCGGCAAAACCACGCTATTGCGCCTGATCCTGTTGTCTTTGCGGCCGACGCGCGGCTTGATCCGGCTGTTTGGCCGCGACGCCTTGACGCTCGACAAAAACGCCATCACCGATCTCAGGCGGCGGATCGGCGTCGTATTTCAGGACTTCCGCCTGCTCGATCATTTGACGACCTATGAAAACGTTGCTCTCCCTTTGCGCGTGCGCGGCAAGGAGGAGGCGACCTATCGCGGCGAAGTGACGGAGCTGCTGCATTGGGTCGGGCTCGGCGAGAGAATGCATATTCTTCCGCCCGTGCTGTCCGGCGGCGAAAAACAGCGCGCCGTAATCGCCCGCGCCTTGATCGTGCGGCCGCAGCTTTTGCTGGCAGACGAGCCGACTGGCAATGTCGATCCGAATTTGGCGCGAAGGCTCCTTCGGCTGTTTACCGAGCTGCATAAATCCGGCACATCGGTGGTGATCGCGACCCATGATCTCGCCTTGATGGATCAGTTCGACGGCGCCCGCCGCCTCGTGCTCGGCGATGGCCGGCTGCATATTTTCGACTGACTCGACATTCGGGTTCGAGAGTGGCCACGTGGCATGATGCGATCCGAGAGACCATTGATGAGCTTTTTTTCAGCCGCGTGGCGGCGCGCCCAAGCGGCGGCGGCGCGAAGCGGCGAGCAGGCGACGCATGACATACGGCCCGACAAGGCGTTGGTGCCGGCGGCATCCATCGCCGGGCGGGCGCTCGTCACCGTGATCGCCATTATGGCTTTTCTCGCCGCCCTCACCGCCGGAGCCGCGATCATGATCGCCGACGCTTCGTCCGGCTGGCAGAGCCAGGTCGCGCGCGAAATGACGATCCAGATCCGCCCGACCGTCGGTCGCGACATTGAGGCCGATGCGAATAAAGCGGCCGAACTCGCAAAAAAAATGCCGGGCGTCGCCTCCGTTCGCCCCTACAGCAAGGATGAGTCCGAGGCGCTGCTGCAGCCCTGGCTCGGCGACAATCTCGACCTCACTGAATTGCCGGTGCCGCGCCTCATTGTCATCAGCCTGGAGCCCGGCGCAAATCTCGACGCCGCCGCGCTCAACAAGACGCTGACCGAAGCAATTCCGGGCAGCAGTCTCGATGATCACCAAGTCTGGCTGGAGCGTCTCGCGATCATGGCGAAGACGGTGGTCGCCGTGGCGGCGGTGATTTTTGTTCTGGTTTTGATTGCGATGACGTTGGCGGTTGCTTTCGCTACCCGCGGCGCCATGGCGGGCAATCGCGAAATCATTGAGATTTTGCATTTTGTCGGCGCCGCCGACGATTATATTTCGCGCCAGTTCCAGCGCCATTTCTTGCAGCTCGGTCTCCGCGGCGGAGCGATCGGCGGCGGCGCGGCGCTTCTGATTTTCCCCGCCTGCTCCACGCTCGTCTCATGGTTTCGCGCGACGCCGGGCGGCGATCAGATGGAGGCGATGTTCGGCGATTTCACGCTCGGCCAAAACGTCTATGTCGCGATCCTGCTCATCGCCGCGGGGATAGCGATTGTGACGGGTCTGGTATCGCGGATCATCGTGTTTCGGCATCTGCGGGATTTGAGTTGATTACACCGGCACGCGCACCGTCGCCCGCAAGCCACCCATAGGACTGTCGCTCAGCGTGATGTCTCCACCGTGCGAGCGGGCGATATCGAGCGCGATCGCGAGGCCAAGCCCGGTGCCCCCAACATCCTGATTGCGGGATTCGTCGACGCGGAAAAACGGCCGGAAAACATCTTCGCGCAGGGCGACCGGAATGCCCGGTCCATCATCATCGATGTGGATGATCAGGAACCGCTGGTCCCGATAAGCCTCGATGGCCATATGCTTGGCGTGATTTTGCGCGTTGACGATGAGATTGGACAGGCAGCGTTTGAAGGAGTCCGGCCGCAGCGCGACAATCGGATCTCCGCTGAACGTTATTTTGAGATCAAAACCGTCCCGCTCCGCATCAAAGCGCAATTCCTCGAGCAGATCCAGCATATCCACCGGCGCCGCGCTCTCGCCGGCGGCGCCGCGCGCGAAGGCGAGATAGGCCTCCAGCATCCGCTGCATGTCCTCGACGTCTTTTTGCAGATCCCGATTTTCTTCGCTCTCGCCCATCAGGGCGAGCGACAGCTTGAAGCGCGTCAGAATGGTGCGCAGATCATGGCTGACGCCGTTCAGCATGGTAGTGCGCTGTTCAAAGGCGCGTTCGATGCGGCGCTTCATCTCGATGAAAGCAAAGCCGGCCTGCCGCACCTCGCGCGCCCCGCGGGGCCGGAATTCCGGCTCGCGGCCCTTGCCGAAAGCCTCCGCTGCGCCGGCCAGCGAAAGAATGGGCTTGATTTGATTGCGCAGAAACGCAATGGCGACGATGATCAAAACCAAGGACGTCCCGACCATCCAAAGCAGAAAAATGTAGGAATTCGACGCATAGGCCGCGCTACGATAGGCCACGACCCGCAAGATTGCGTCATTGAGTTGAATGCGGATCTCGATCAAATTCGACCGCCCGACCGTATCGAGCCAGAACGGCCGATGGATCTGACGCCGGATCTCGTTCGACAAGGCTCCGTCGACGATCGAAAAAAAAGGCTTGGGCAGCGCCGGCGGCAGCGGCCCCTTGGGCAGAAACTCGACATCGATCCGCAACCGCTCCTGAGCGATGCGCATCAGGGTTTCCGTGCTGTTTGGATATGTCTGGTAAAGATCGATGATCGCCGAGATGTCTTGCGTCAGAACGGTTGAAAGCCGGTTCGTCACCTGCTGCCAATGGCGCTCCATGAAGACATAGGTGAGGACGCTCTGGAGGATCACCATCGGCGCGATGACGATGAGAGCCGAGCGGGCGTATAGCCCCTTGGGTAGAAAATTCGTGATCTTGCGCCAAAATCCCCGCCACAAGGAGCGGGGTCGCTCAAAGGAGGCAGGAAGCGAAATGGTCAAGCGCGGCCCCGATTCGGCGGTGGTTCAGCTGAGCGCGATTTTGGATTCCGTTTAGAAATCAGCGTGACGGCTCAGCTTGGTGCGACAAGTCTCCATCCGGCTTCCGGAAAAAATTGCCGCCTTTCGGGATAAGATCATACGTTGAAACAAAGAGAAACAGGGGTCAACGATCGACCAGCAAGCGATAGCCGGCGCCGCGGGCGGTTTGCAGATGCAGCGGATTGGCGGGGTCTCGCTCGATCTTGCGGCGCAGGCGGTTGACCTGCACATCGACCGTGCGCTCATTGCCGGCGACCCCGGACCCCGCCAGAGCTTCGCGCGGCACAGTCTCGCCGGCGTGCTCCGCGAGCATGCGCAACATGTCGCGCTCGCGATCGGTTAGCCGGACAATTTCATCCCGCTGGCGTAGTTCGCCGCGCTCGAGATCGAAGCAAAAATCGCTGAACCGCACCTGCGTCACCGGCCCCGGCGCGGCGCGCGGCTGCGCACGGCGCAGGATGGAGGCGATCCGCAGCGACAATTCACGCGGCTCGTAGGGCTTGCCGAGATAATCGTCGACGCCGGTTTCAAAGCCGCGCACGCGGTCTTTCGTTTCGGTGCGGGCGGTCAGCATAAGAATGGGAACTTGGGCGAGATCCAGCGAGGGATCCATGCGCAATCGCTGGGCGAAATCGAAACCATTCTCGCCCGGCATCATGACGTCGAGAACTATGAGATCGAAAGCCAGACTTTTCAGGCAGGCCATTGCGTCAGCTGCGTCTCCGGCTGTGGTGACGCGATAGCCTTGATCGGTCAGAAAGCGCGACAGCAACGCCCGGATGCGACGGTCGTCATCAACAACCAGAAGGTGCGCGGCGTCATCGGCGGGCGCCCCGGCGGCCGGAGCGTCGTTAGACAAAGAGGTCACTGTTTCAATCCCGCGATTGGTCCCACGCCCGCTTCAGGCGGTTCGATTCAACCAAGGTCGCCACTTTGGCTTGCTCGCCCGCATCGACCATGGCGAGCAGAAAATCAATTGCATCGGATCGGGCGTTTTCCGGCAATTGCCCAAAAACCCGAGCGAACCGTTTCGATTGCAGCAACGCGACCTCAAGGGCCAGGGCTTTGCCGCGCGCCGTGGGAAATAATTGGCGCTGGCGACGATCATTCAGCCCTGGATGGGCGACGACATAATCTTGATCGAGCATATCCTTGAGGACACGATTGAGGCTCTGCTTGGTAATCTTGAGTATATCCAGCAATTCGGCGATTGTGAGGCCCGGGCGCCGGTTGACGAAGTGCAGAACCCGGTGATGCGCCCGGCCGAGGCCGAAATTCTCAAGCAGATGATCGGCGTCGCCAACAAAATCGCGATAGGCGAAAAACATCAGTTCGATCAGATCATAGGCGGGCTCGGCCGAAACCGCGCCCTCCACGACGCCGCGCTCGGGCGCCAAGCCCGTAACAGATTGCTTATTTTGCAGCGCCAAGTCCAAGCAAACGCCTCTATCGCAGCTTTGACATATTTCAGCAAAATTGTTACGCGTCAACCTGATGGCGGGCGGGCGAGCTTGCGACCATCCAGCTCCGCATCGCGTTGGCGAACGATGAGATTATGGTTTGCCGGCGCGGCTGATATGGGCTTTCATCACATTAAATTGCCTTTCGGCATTAATGCGCCCTTTACATACAAAGCCCGGATGGGGGAAGCTTTTAAAGCAAGGCGCCGCGCCAAGCCGACTGCGAGCTGACCACAACCACAACACAGGAATTGCAATCAATGTCGGTTTTGCCTTTCGATCAGCGCGACGGCTTTATTTGGCTGGACGGCAATCTCGTCGCCTGGGCGAACGCCAAGCTGCATGTGCTTTCGCATGGTCTGCATTACGCTTCCTGTGTGTTCGAGGGCGAGCGCGCCTATGGCGGCCGCATCTTCAAGTCGACCGAACATTCCGAACGGTTCAGGGCTTCGGCGGAGCTGCTCGATTTCCAGATCCCCTATTCCACAGCTGAATTGGACGCCATCAAGCAACTGGTCGTCTCCAAAAACAATTTCCAGAACTGCTACGTCCGCCCCGTCGCCTGGCGCGGCAGCGAGATGATGGCGGTCGCGGCGCAGAATTCGACCATCCATGTCGCCATCGCCGCCTGGGACTGGCCGAGCATGTTCGACATCGAGACGAAGATGAAGGGCATCAGGCTCGACATGGCCGAATACCGCCGCCCCGATCCGCTGACGGCGCCGTGCCGATCCAAAGCCGCCGGCCTCTACATGATCTGCACCATCTCCAAGCATCGGGCGGAACGCCGGGGCTACGCTGACGCCTTGATGCTCGACTGGCAGGGCCGCGTCGCCGAATGCACCGGGGCCAACATCTTCTTTGTCTTGCAGGGCGCTTTGCACACGCCGATGGCCGACTGTTTTCTCGACGGCATCACGAGGCGCACCGTGATCGATCTCGCCAGGCGGCGCGGGATCGAGGTGATTGAGCGGCGCATTATGCCCGAAGAACTCGCCGGCTTCGAAGAATGCTTTATCTGCGGCACCGGGGCCGAGGTCACCCCCGTCTCAGAAATCGGACCCTATAAATTCACGCCGGCGGCGATCTCCCGCGCCTTGATCGATGATTATTCCGCCGAGGTGCAGCCAAAACAGAAGGCCGCTTAAGCGAGAGAGCGCCAATTGGCGTTCTCTGATCGGCGGGGATTGGCATGCCGAAGGGGCGCCTCGAAGCTTTCACCGACGGCGTGATCGCCATCATCATCACCATTATGGTGCTGGAGCTGAAGGCTCCCGCCGGACATGATCTCGCCGCCCTGCAAGCGAGCCTGCCGATATTGCTCGTCTATGTCCTCAGCTACGTAAATGTCGGCATTTATTGGAACAACCACCACCATCTGCTGCACGCCGGAGAACGCGTGAACGGCAAGGTGCTTTGGGTCAATCTCTTCCTGTTATTCTGGCTGACGCTCGTGCCGTTCGTGATCCGCTGGATGGATGAGAGCGGCTTTACTCCCTTGCCGACGGCGGCTTATGGCGTAGTTCTGGCTATGGCGGCAATCGCCTATTTTTGGCTGCAATGGTCGATCGCGGATTGCAACGGGCCGGAGTCCATTATTCGCGCCGCTATTGGCAAGGATCAGAAAGGCAAACTCTCGCTTATTCTCTATATCGCGGCGATCCCGCTAGCTTTCGTTTCGCCGTGGATATCCATCGCCCTCTATGTCGCCGTCTCATTGATGTGGTTTATTCCGGACCGCCGGATCGAGCGCTTTACCGGCGGACCCGAGTCTCAGGCGAAGGACACGCCATAACGCCCACACACGGCGGCGATCGCGGCCGGATCGTAACCGCCAGCTTCGCCGCGCGGGGCCAAAGCGGCGAGCTCCGCGAACATCTCTTGGATGCCGGCGCCGGGAGCGCAAAAAATCAGCAGCTTAGCGGCGACGGCTTCCTCGTTGCGGCCTAGCTTTCCAGCCCGAGCGCCGCCTTGACCCGCCGCGAATAGCCGTAAATGTCGTCGCGTATTTGCAGGCGCCCGGCCTCATCTACATAAGCGGTGAAATATTCGAGGTGAACCGGCAGCGGTTTCGGCAGAAAGACATAGCGCTCCTTGCCGCCGATCAATTTTTTGACCCGATCCTCGCTCCAGCCCTTTCCAAGCACCGTTTGGGCGAAGCGGAATGGGTCGTCGACGCGCACGCAGCCATGGCTAAAGGCGCGCTTCTCCTCGCTGAACAACGCTCGCGACGGCGTATCGTGCAGATAGACCGCGTAATCGTTCGGGAACATGAATTTGATGCGGCCCAGCGCATTGCGCTCCCCCGGCGGCTGACGCACGGTGAGCCTGCCGCCCTTCCAAATCGTCTCGTAGCCAAGCCTGTGCAGGTAATTCGGATCGGCGGCGAGTTTCGGCATCATCTCTTTTCGGATGATGGACGGCGGCACGTTCCAATAAGGATTGACGATCAGAAACTGCATTTTGTTGGAAAAAATCGGGGTCGGCGTGTCTGACTTGCCGACAACGACCCGGTGGCGCTCCACGACTTCGCCATTCTCGACGACGGCGACCTCATAATCGGGAATGTTGACCTCGATGCGGTCATCGCCAATATCGCGCTGCATCCAGCGCCAGCGCTCCATATTGGCGATAATTTCGGCCTCGATCTTGGACCGCTGGCCGCCAGACAAAACAGCGATAGTCTGTGCGGTCAACCGACCCGTGCCGGGCAGCCCATTGGCTTTCTGGAAATCCGCAACCGCCATCGCGACTCTCGAATCATAGACAAGATCTTCAGCGTCATCGACCCCTTGGCCATCGAGACTGAGACGGGCGCGGATCAGCGGCACGCGGGGATCGCGCATTCCGACTTTCAAGACAGGGCCGCCGGGAATCGCCGCGCTGGCCACAGGCGCGCGGTCGCGCCGCAATTCAGCAAGCTTGTCGCGCAGAGCCGCATACGCTTTCTGCGGCGGGTTGAAACCCCTCAGCGTAGCGCCGGCGGCGGCGCCAGCATTGGCGACGGTCGTCAGAATGACTGAAGGATCGGCGATATCCGGCCGCTCCCCGATCGAGGACGCGATCAGGTGTGGATCGACGCGCGAGCCGCTGGCCTCGCGGCCATAGGCGACGACCGCCTCGCTCAAAGCGATATCGGCGGCGGCGATCTCATCGTCGGAGCCTGTCGGCGAGAAGCCGAGCGGCGGGTTTTTGAGGTCGAGCCCATCCTCCGCAGCGAGTTTGAGCCGCGCCAGCACGGGAACAACTTCGACGTTGGCCTGACCCTCGCGAGACCAGAGGGGCGCGAAATCGCGCGCCGCGTAAAAGGCGGCGATGGCCTCGCGCTGATGGCGACGAGCGGCGGCGGAACCTTGGAGATCAGCCTCCGATTGCGTCTCGAGCGCGGCCTTCAATGCGGCGTTGAGCGGCGGCAAAGCCGGCCCCGGCGCGGCTGTCTGCTCGGGAGCCTCACTCAAGGGCGTCGCAAGCGTTTCAGGCGCGGTCGCGGACGGGCTATCCTCGGCGCTGGTCCCGTCCGGCGTCGTCAGGTCGCGATTGACCGTCGTCTCGACGCGAAGATCGGGCCGACGCTGGTCATCGACTTGCGCGATCGCCAGAGGCTCCGGAGCTGAATCTGCGGACTCTTTTAAAAGATCGAGGCTGGCTGATCCGCCCGTCTGGTTTGGCGAAAGCCGCGCCTCAGCTCCGGCTTGCGCGCTTCCGGCCCCCGCATAAAGCATCGCCGGCCGCTCCTCCGCGGGGCTAGCCAAAGCGGCGGTTGCCAGCGCAGGCCCCAACCAGCCTGCGACACCGAAGAGAAACGCCAGAGCCAACGCGTTTTTCACCCTAGCCACCCCAACCCGCGCGCATATCTCGAAACCTCGTAATCGCCGCATGACAGAGCCATGCTCAGGCCGCCTGTGAAGCTTATGTAGTTCATCTCGATCGTCAGTAAAGGTCTCTACCCAACAAGGTGAACGGTTTCCGCGCGGCGCGGATCCTCACGCGGCGTCATCGCGGCTGTCCTCAACCCGCGGCGCCGCGCCGGCCAGCGGATTGTCCTCGGCGGACTCCAAGCCATATTCCTTCATCTTGCGATAAAGAGTGGAGCGGCCGATGCCGAGTTTGCGGGCCATGGTCGACATCCGGCCGCGATAGCGATGAAATGCAAATCGGATGGCTTCGGCTTCGAGCTGCTCAAGCGGGCGCATGTCGCCGCCATCGCCCAGCAAAGCCATCACATTAGGATCGCGAAATTCCACGCGGACAAATTCTTTTTCACGAGCAAGCTGATCGCGAACCGTCGCCGGGGCCGCCGGAACCCGCACGTCAAAACCCGGAACCTGGGCGGCGATCTGGGGAAATTCGGCGACGGTCAATTCATCGCCATCGGCGAGGACCACGGCGCGAAAAACCGCGTTCTCCAATTGCCGGACGTTGCCCGGCCAATCATAGGCGCTGAGCAAAGCGAGCGTTTCAGCGCTGATCCCGCGTAGCCTCTTGCCTTCCTCGGCGGCGAAGCGGGCGCAAAAACGCCGAGCCAGATCGGCAATGTCGTCGCTTCGCTGCCGCAATGGCGGAATGCCGATCGGATAGACGTTCAACCGATAATACAGATCTTCGCGGAAACGGCCGGCCTTGACCAGTTCGATCAAATTTTGGTTGGTCGCGGAGATCAGCCGGATGTCGACCTTGACCGAACGCTTCGCCCCGATCGGATCGACCTCGCCTTCTTGCAGCGCGCGCAATAGCTTGACCTGCGCCTCGAGCGGCAATTCGCCGATCTCATCGAGAAATAGCGTGCCGCCATGCGCCTCGACAAATTTACCTGCGTGCTTTTCGGCAGCGCCCGTAAAAGCGCCCTTCTCGTGCCCAAACAGGATCGATTCAATAAGATGTTCCGGCAGCGCTCCGCAATTGACCGTCACAAAAGCGCGGCCGCGCCGGTCGGAGGCGCCCTGAATGGCTCGGGCGACCAATTCCTTGCCGACGCCGGATTCGCCTTCGAGCAACACCGGAATGGTCGATTTCGCGGCCCGCTCGCCGAGCCGCACGACGCGATCCATGTCAGAGCTTTTGCTGGCGAGATCCCTGAACGATAGCGTGCCCGAGGCCTGCCGGTTCAGCCGCCGGACTTCATCCTCCAGCGCATCGACGCGCAGCGCATTTTTAATCGAGACCTGGAGCCGCTCGGCTCCGACGGGCTTCACCACGAAATCGATCGCGCCCGCGCGCATAGCCGAAATGACCGCCTCGATCGACCCATTGGCAGTTTGCACAATGGTCGGGATTTTTAGGTCTTTTTCCCGCATTCGGGCGAGCACGGCCATTCCGTCGAGATCGGGCATGACGAGATCGAGGATCAAAAGATCGATCTCCTCCTCCCCCGCGCCGCGCGAACCGGCCAACATCCGCGCCAGCGCAGCTTCGCCGCCGTCCGCCATTTCCGCCGCGTAACCAAAGCGGTGAGCCAAAGCTTCGAGCAGCCGGCGCTGCACCGGGTCGTCGTCGACGATCAGAATTCTGGGGGACATGCGGCCTCGCTGGGGCTTGCTGCCCCGTCGCCGCTTATGGTCATTGATTAGGGTAAATGCGGCGTTAATAAAGCTGAAAAACAGCTACGGCGACAACGCGGAAACTTATGCTTCGGTTGCGCGCGGCTGGCGCTCGAGTTTCCGAATTATCTTGGCCCCTCCGCGGGCGAACGCCGGATTACTGAAAGCCTGCCCAGAGGTTGCAGCGTCCAAGGTTGATCTCGCAGGCTGCGCTCCGATATGACTGCTGCGACCGCTACGACCAATCCTTTGAACTGGATCACCATATGTTCCCCACGCGCCCCGGCTTCCCCGTCATTTTCCGCGCCGCCGCAGAGGCTGCGACGCAGAATGCGCCGACAGTCGACATCGGAGTCTTGCCGGAGTGGAACCTCGGCGATCTCTACGCCTCGATGGATTCGCCAGCTTTTGCGAGCGATCTCGCCAAGGCCGACGCCGATTGCAAGGCCTTTAACGCGGCTTATAAGGGCGAACTCGAAGCGCTCGCCAGGGATGAAACGGGGGCGGCGCTGACGGAAGCGATACGGCGCTATGAGGGGCTGGAGGAGCTGCTTGGCCGCATCTCGTCTTATGCCGGCCTCATCTATGCGAGCGACACCTCCGATCCTGCGCGCGGAAAATTCTACGGCGATGCGCAGGAGAAAATCACCGCCGCCTCATCCAATCTCCTGTTCTTCGAACTCGAGTTGAACCGGCTCGGCGATGGCGCGCTGGACAAGGCCTTGGCGTCCGGCCCGCTGGCGCATTACCGCCCCTGGCTTGAGGACATCCGCAAAGGCAAGCCCTACCAGCTTGACGACAAGATCGAGCAATTATTTCTCGAGAAATCGGTCACCGCTTTCGGCGCCTGGAATCGCCTGTTCGACGAGACGATCACGTCGCTGCGCTTCACCGTCGATGGCGAGGCCCTCGGCATCGAGCCTGTGTTGAATTTGATGCAGGACCCGCAGGAAGAGGTCCGCGAAAAAGCCGCCAACGCTTTCGGGCTCGGGCTGCGCGAAAATCTGCGCGTTTTTACGCTGATTTCCAACACGCTGGGCAAAGACAAAGAGATTTCCGATCGCTGGCGCGGCTTTACCGACGTCGCCGATTCGCGCCATCTCGCCAATCGGGTCGAGCGCGAAGTCGTCGATGCGCTGGTCAGCGCCGTGCGCGAGGCCTATCCGCGCTTGTCGCACCGCTATTACAAGCTCAAAGCCAAATGGTTCGGCAAGCCGGCGCTGAAACATTGGGATCGCAACGCGCCGCTGCCAAACGCTCCCGCCAAGACCTATGCGTGGGCAGACGCGCGGGACACCGTGCTTGGCGCCTATGGCGAGTTCTCGCCGAAAATGGCTGGCATCGCCAAGCGCTTCTTCGATGAGCGCTGGATCGACGCGCCGGTGCGGCCCGGAAAATCCCCAGGCGCCTTCGCGCATCCAACGGTGCCCTCGGCGCACCCTTATGTTCTCTTGAACTATCAGGGCAAGCCGCGCGACGTGATGACGCTTGCGCATGAACTCGGCCATGGCGTGCATCAGGTTCTGGCCGCCCATAACGGCGCCCTGGTGGCCCCAGCGCCTCTGACCCTCGCCGAGACCGCCTCCGTCTTCGGCGAGATGCTGACCTTCCGTGCGCTGCTCGCCAAAGCCGGCGCGGTGAGCGAGCGGCGCGCCATGCTCGCCGCCAAGGTCGAGGACATGCTGAACACCGTGGTGCGGCAGATCGCATTTTATTCGTTCGAGCGCAAGGTTCATCTCGAACGCCGCAACGGCGAACTCACCGCCGAGCGGATTTGCGATCTATGGATGAGCGAACAAGCGGACAGTCTCGGCCCGGCGATCGAGGTTGGCCCAAACTATGAGACCTATTGGGCCTATATTCCGCATTTCGTCCATTCGCCTTTCTATGTCTACGCCTATGCGTTCGGGGATTGCCTCGTCAATTCGCTCTATGGCGTCTACCAGAACGCGAGGGAAGGCTTTGCTGAGCGCTATCTCGCCATGCTTGCGGCAGGCGGCGCAAAACACCACGCCGAGCTGCTCGCGCCATTCGGCCTCGACGCTCGCGACCCAGCCTTCTGGCAGATCGGGCTGTCGATGATCGAAGGAATGATTGTCGAGCTAGAAGGGTTGGAGGAAAAGAGCTAAAGGCTCTCGCAAATCACAGCTGGCTAGGCGCCGCCTAACCGACCATAGTCGGCGCCGCCAAGCTCCCAGAAGCTCTACCGCACAAATCCCAAAATATCCTTCACCGCCGCAATGTTCTCTTTGGCGATGATTCTGGCGCGCGCGGCTCCGTCAGCGAGCACCGCGTCAATATACGGGGCGTCATCCTTCAGCCGTTTCATCTCGGCTCCGATCGGGCCAAGTTTTGTCGCGGCAAGCTCGACGAGCGCCGATTTAAAGACGGAAAAATTGCCGCCCCCAAAGGTCCGCAGAACCTCCGCCTTTGTCTGCCCATTGAGCGCCGCATAGATGCCGACAAGATTTTCCGCTTCCGGCCTGTTGGCGAGGCCCTCGACTTCAGAAGGGAGGGGTTCAGGGTCCGTCTTCGCCTTGCGCACTTTCTGCGCGATCGTGTCGGCGTCATCGGAGAGATTGATCCGCGAATAATCGGACGGGTCCGATTTCGACATTTTCTTGGCCCCGTCGCGCAGACTCATCACGCGCGTGGCCGGCCCTTGAATGAGCGGCTCCGGCAGCGGGAAAAATGCATCGCCATGACCGCGCGCTTCAATCGAAGCCGCAAAATCAGCGTTGAATTTTTGCGCTATGTCGCGAGCGAGTTCGAGATGCTGTTTCTGATCCTCGCCGACTGGCACGCGGGTCGCGCGATAAAGCAGAATGTCGGCGGCCATCAGGCACGGATAGACGTAAAGCCCGACCGAGGCGTTCTCGCGGTCCTTGCCCGCCTTCTCCTTGAACTGCGTCATGCGATTGAGCCAGCCGACGCGGGCGACGCAGTTGAACACCCAGGCGAGTTCGGCGTGTTCGGAGACCTGGCTCTGATTGAACACGATATGCTGTTTGGGATCGACGCCGCAGGCGATGAAAGCCGCCGTGACTTCACGGATGCTGGCCTTCAATTCGTCCGGCTTTTGCGGAACCGTGATGGCATGAAGATCGACGACGCAATAGATGCAGTCATGCGTGCGCTGCAATTCAACGAATTTGACGATCGCGCCAAGATAGTTGCCAAGGTGCAGGTTCCCCGTCGGCTGAACGCCGGAGAATGCCCGTTCAACGAATTTCGCCATGCGGAAAGGGGCTCCTGGTGATTCTTGCCGCGGGCTTATCAGGCTGCGCGGCGCACATAGCAAGGACTCGACGAAGATAGCGCGCTATAGACAGGGTAATGGCATTTTGCGCAAGAGCGGAACCCCGGTGAATTTCGGTCGCGGCCGGGTTGGCCGGGCGCAGCTATGCGCGATCTCCCGCGTAAAATTTAGAACAAATCGAGCAGGCCCTGCATCATGTTGAAGAACATCCGCTTTTGCTTTGTGGTGATCCTCGGCCTGACAGCGGCGACGCCAAAGGAGGCAGCGGCGGCCGGGCCGTCGCGGCCCTGTCAAGAACTTGAACAAAACTTCGTCACGGCGAAGATCGGCGTCGATTCACTCCAGTTGAATATCCTGCTTTTTTCGGCTGCCGACCGGACATGCCAAGCACTGGCCGAGCGCCTCCTCGCCGCTGGCGCCTCGCTTGAAGCGCGAGATCGCGCCGGAGCCCGTCCGCTCAGTCATGCCGCCAAAGCAGGCAAGGTTGCAATGGTCGAAATCTTTCTTGCGAAGGGAGCGCCGATCGACGCCCGCGATCTCGGGGGTGCCACAGCCCTTTCAATCGCAGCAGAAAATGATCGCGTTCAAGTCGTTCAATTCCTGCTGGAGAAAGGCGCCGATCCCAATCTCGGCGGCCGCTCGGAGGCTGGCCCCTTGATCGCCGCAGCCTATAATGGAAACCGCCTGGTCCTGCACATGCTCCTTGATCGAAAGGCCGACCCTGGCAAATTGGATTCAACCGGGAAATCGGCGATCCTTTACGCCGCGGCGCGCGGCAACGCGCCAATCGTGCGCGATTTGCTCGACGCGGGAGTCGACGTCAATGCAACTTACTCCAATGGGCTGACGGCATTGATGTGGGCGGCAGGCCATGCGCAAGACGCCGGAATCGATGACGTCGCGCAAACCATGGCGCTGCTGCTCGAGCGCGGCGCTCTGGTCGAAGCGCAAGATGCGCGAGGCCGCAACGCCCTGATGATTGCGGCCGAACTCAATCATCAAGAAGTCGTCAAGACGCTCCTCGCGCACGGCGCTGACGCCAGTCAGCGCGACAAGATGGGCAAGCAGGCGCGGGATCTCACGACCGACGCGACGATCAGAGCGTTGCTAGCCGGGGCGCGGAACGCTCAGAATCCGGAAAGATAATCGGCCAGAGCTGCGAGATCCGTATCCGAAACCCCGGTTAGCAAAGCGGTCATTCCGGGATTGTTAGCCCGCGCGCCCGAACGGAATTCGGTCATCGTCTTCAAGAGATAATCGCGGTTTTGGTCGGCGAGCCGAGGAGTTGCGCTATCGCCCTGGAACTGCTCCAGGTGGCAACTCGTGCAGCCGACGGAGCCGATCACCGTAATAGCGGCGGTCGCGACGCTTTTCGCTGCGCTCGGCTGGGCAAGACTCGGCCATTTCTTTTGTGAAAAATACGAAGCCAAGGCCAACATATCGTCTCGGCTCAGGTCCGCGACGATTGGAGCCATCTGCGCGCTTTTGCGATTGCCGCGCTTGAAGTCGCGCAGCTCTAGATAAATATAGCCTTCATTCTGGCCCCAGATCACCGGAATCGACTTGTCGATCGGAATGCCTTTTTCGCCGTGACATGCTGCGCAGATAGCGGCCTTGTCATCAATGGCGTCCGCGTGGACCGATGCGATAGGCGCCGTGAGGAGAATCGAAGCGGTCAACGCCAACGACTTCAACCGCCTCGTCGCAAAAAAGCGTTCCTTCATCGTGTTCGGTATCCTTTGCATTGATGCGGCGGGGCCGCGTTCGCCCCGCCTTAAAAGCTTCATCCAAGATGGTTCGACCGCTGATCAATCCAAAGTAAAGGCGATGATGTTATTGCCGCGTTTGAAATCGATCTGCGTGTTGCCGCCCGCTCCGACGACGATGTATTGCTTGCCGTCGATCGTGTAGGAAGACGGCGGCGCATTGACGCCGGCCCCGGCGTTGAACTGCCACAACACTTTGCCATTCTCGGCGTTGTAGGCCTTAAACAGTCCGTTGCCCTCGCCCGCGAAGATAAGATTGCCATCCGTCGCGAGCGCGCCGCCCATCATCGGCTCGGGCGTCTTCACCTGCCATTTGATCTTGCCGGTGTTGTAATCGACAGCCGTCACATTGCCGGCTTGCTGCTCGCTCGGGATGACCTTGAAAGCGCCGCCGAGCCAGAGTTTGCCATCCGGATACGGGCTGCTCTCGACCTGATAGGTCATGGGCTGATGCAGATTGACCGCGTAGCTCAAATGCAGCTTGGGATTGACTGCGAGCGGGGACCACTCGACGCCGCCATTGGCCCCGGGGAGCATGCGCGCGCCTTCCTTGGTCGGAAGCGTCCACATGTCTTCTTGCGGCACCATGGCTTCCGAGAAGCGGATCAGGCTGCAATCCTTGCGATCATTGACATAGATAAAGCCGGTTTTGCCCGCGTGCAGCACCGCCGGAACGCTCTTGCCATCCTTGCCGGTCGCGTTGACGAGGACCGGGGGGCTGACGGCGTCCATATCCCACACGTCATGGGGAATGTACTGCAGGTGACAAACATATTTCCCGGTGTCGAGATCGAGCGACACAAGAGAATCGGTATAAAGATTGTCTCCCGGACGCAGCGAGCCGTCGAGATCGGGCGACGGATTGCCGACGACGAAGTAAATCCGGTTGGTTTCGAGGTCGACGGCAGGGTTCTGCCAGACGCCGCCGCCCAATGTCTTATAGGGGTCGCCCGCCTTGGCGAGCTGCGCTTTTTCCGCGGCGATATCGCGATGCAGATCCTTGCCGCTTGGGTCTTTGGTCGCCCAAACGCCGACTGAATTTTCCGGCGTGGTGTCGAAATTCCATACAAGCTTCCCCGTCTCGGCGTCATAGGCTCTGACGAAGCCGCGAATGCCATATTCGCCGCCATTGATGCCGATGAGGACTTTGCCCTTCGCCACCGTCGGCGCCATCGTCTCGCTATAGCCAGATTCCGGATCGGCAAGCTCGGTCGACCATACGACGGAGCCGGTCTTCGCATCGAGAGCTACGAGCTTCGCGTCGAGGGTCGCGACAAAAACCTTGTCTTCGTAGACGGCGACGCCGCGATTGTTCGGCCCACAGCAATAGGTTGTGATGGGACCAAGCTTCGGCTTGAAATGCCAAAGCTCCGCGCCGGTCTTGGCGTCGAGCGCATAGACATGGCTGAACGAGGTCGTGACGAACATCACTCCATCGACGACGATCGGGGAAGTCTCAAGCGATTCCTTCACCTCCGTCTGGAAAATCCAGGCCGGACGAAGTTTCGCTACGTTCGAGACATTGATCTGGTCGTTTGGATAGAAACGGGTCTGCGCGTAATTGCCATTTGTATGCAGAAAATTCTTCTTATCGGCAGCGGCCCCCTCCAGCTGCTTCTCCGAAACCGGGCTAACGACGACTGTCTTGGCCGCCGAGCTCGTAACCTGGTTGAATTCTTGCGCTTGCGCCTGCGCAATTGCTGCGCCGCTGACGCCCGCCAGAATGGCGAGCCGCGCGAGCCAATCCGTTTTGCGTTCGAACATCGTTTTCGTCCCCATTCCGAATTATTACTCAGAAGCAATTTGGCAGGCTTCTGAACGAAACGGACCCTACACGCAGAGCTTTCCGCCAACAACTGCGGCGCGAAATCTTCCCGGTTTGGCGACGTTTTAAAGAATAAATCGGCTCAAATCGGCGTTCTTGGCGAGATCGCCGATATTTTTCTCTACGAAAGCCGCGTCGATGACGATCTTCTCACCAAACCGGTCTGTCGCGGTGAAGCTTATCTCGTCGAGCACGCGCTCCATCACGGTTTGCAGCCGTCGCGCGCCAATATTCTCGACGGTCGAATTGACCTGCGCCGCGATCTTCGCAAGCGCGTTCACGGCGTCCGGCGTGAACTCCAGCTCGACTCCTTCCGTGCGCAGCAAAGCCTCATATTGCTTGATCAGGCTGACTTCGGTCTCAGTAAGGATGCGGCGGAAATCATCTTCGGTCAGCGGCGAGAGCTCGACCCGGATCGGCAGCCGTCCCTGCAGCTCCGGCAACAGATCGGAGGGCTTTGACACATGGAACGCCCCTGACGCGATGAACAAGATGTGATCGGTCTTCACCATTCCATGTTTGGTCGGCACATTGGCGCCTTCGATCAAGGGCAGCAGATCGCGCTGCACGCCCTCGCGCGAAACATCAGCCCCGCCGCCGCGCCCCTCCCGCACGCAAATCTTGTCGATCTCATCGAGGAACACGATGCCATTATTCTCGACCTCGTGGATGGCTTCACGCACAATCTGATCCTGATCGATCAGCTTGTCGCTCTCCTCGGTGATCAACGGCGCCGTGGCGTCCTTGACATTGGTGCGGCGCGGCTTTGCGCCTTTGCCGAGCGCCTTGCCGAAGATATCGCCGATCGAGACGGCGCCGAACTGCGCCCCCGGCATATTGGGCATTTCGAACATCGGGATGGAGCCGCCGCCGCCTTGCGCGAGTTCGATCTCGATCTCTTTGTCGTCGAGCTCGCCGGCGCGCAGCTTCTTGCGGAAACTGTCGCGCGTCGCAGGCGAGGCGTTGACGCCGACGAGAGCGTCGAGAAGCCGCTCCTCCGCCGCAAGTTCGGCGCGGGCGTGAACCAGCTTGCGTTTCTCCCCCTTGATCATTCCAATCGAGGTCTCGACAAGATCGCGAATGATCTGTTCGACATCGCGGCCGACATAGCCGATCTCGGTGAATTTGGTCGCCTCGACCTTCAGGAAAGGCGCGCTCGCGAGCTTGGCCAACCGCCGTGAAATCTCGGTCTTGCCGCAGCCGGTCGGCCCGATCATCAGGATGTTTTTGGGAAGCACCTCCTCGCGCATGGATCCATCAAGGCGCAGGCGTCGCCAGCGATTGCGCAAAGCGATGGCGACGGCCCGTTTGGCGTCGTGTTGCCCGACAATGAAACGGTCGAGTTCGGAAACGATCTCGCGCGGTGAAAAATCAGTCATGAGGGCATCGATGTGAGAGGGTGAGGAAGACGCTCTGTCAAACGTTGAGGAAGCAGGCGCATGCAGAGATAGACGCTCATATCCGGCCTCAGCGCCAGCGCGAAGGCAAATTTTTCGTCATCCTGCCGATCCCCGTCCAGCGACGGCCCGCTCGGAAAATCATCTCTGGATGCTTTCCAGCACGAGATTGCGGTTGGTGTAGACGCAAATCTCGGAGGCGATCTCCAGCGCGCGGCGCGCTATGGCCTCCGCCTCGAGGTCGGTATCGAGCAGCGCGCGCGCGGCGGCCAGCGCATAATTGCCGCCGGAGCCAATTCCCATGACCGAGCCTTTGTCCGTCGCCTCGGGCTCCAGCACATCGCCAGATCCAGTCAGGACGAGAGCGACCTCCTTATCGGCGACAAGCATCATCGCTTCAAGCCGGCGCAGATAACGATCAGTGCGCCAATCCTTGGCGAGCTCGACGCAGGAACGCATGAGCTGGCCGGGGTATTGCTCGAGCTTGGCCTCGAGGCGCTCAAACAGGGTGAAGGCGTCGGCGGTCGCGCCCGCAAAGCCGCCGATGACCTCGCCTTTGGCGAGCCGGCGCACCTTTTTGGCGTTGCCCTTGATGATGGTTTGCCCGATGGAGACTTGGCCATCGCCGCAAATGACGGTGCGCCCGTCCTTTTTGACCATGATAATGGTCGTGCCATGCCACGAATCAGGGCCGGACGAGGGGTTTTGCATGTCTTGGGTTTCAGTAATTGGAGGCGAGGCCTCGTCCGGGACCCGGCCGAGAGATATCGCGTCCATGTATGGCTTCTCGGAAGCCGATGCAAGAAGAGGCGACGCGCGCCGCCGTTAGGCCGCCGAGGTCTGGACGGCGCAAATTAAGCGCGCCGCCCCTAACAAAGCATTGGAACGTCCGCGAAAATATGCCGACTACGGCGCGACGGGGAGGAAGTGGTTTACGATCCCCAGTATGATGAGCATCGTTACGCCGATCCCGAGGCTCCAGCCGATCAGCTTCTTTTCGATCGGCAGCAGCGGCTCGGCTTCGATCTTGTTTAGCTCGCTGCGTAAATTCGGTTCAGACATGAAAACGCTCCTAAACTCAGCCAGCTAGCGGCGGTTTGACGCCGGCGAAGAACAGCCACGAGATCAATAGCCCTACCCAGATGACGAAACCGAACAGGCTGACAACATAAACGGCGGCGAGTTTGCCGATCCCGTCCTCCCACAGCTTGCGGAAGTTTGAGAGAACGCCGATCGAGAAGAAAGTCAGGATAAAGAAGATCACGCGAAACGCATTGGCGGCGGCTATCGCCGGGGTCAGATTCGCGCGCGTCTCAGGAGACGCCCAAACCGCCAGCGCCAGCGCCGCGAGGAAGGTGATCAGAAAGCCGATGATGAATTTCGGAAAGCGCTCCCAGATCTCGGAGGCTTTCGCCTTATCGCCGCCCGCCTCGACATTGATGTGGTTCGTCCAGATATAGGCGAGAATGAAGACCCAAACGCCGATGAACACATCGATGAAGACCTTGATCGCGGCGGTGGTGCCGAGTATCCAGCCTGGCTGGTAGTTGACGCCTTCGGCGGCGTTTTTCGCTAGGATCAGCGCCTCGGTGATGCCGCCGGCCGCAACCGCCGCGCCGTCGGTCTTGACCGCAAGCCCCATCCAGGCCGCGGCGACCAGCGGTTCATGCGAGAGGAAGGTCTGCGCAACGAAGGGAAGCACCAGCACTTCCACGACGGCGAAGACCACGACCAGCGAGGAGACCAGCACCGGCACGACCGGCCGCGCGCGGATCGCGGCCCCGGTGGCGATGGCGGCGGAGACGCCGCAGATTGAAATGCCCGAGGCCAGCGGAGCCGCCCATTCGCGGCTGAAGCCGAACCATCTGCGCGCGACGTAATACACCACCGACCAATAGATGAGATAGGCCTCGATGATCGCCGCGACGCCGCGAAGCAGGAGGGACGAGGCGAAGGACAGCTTCCCGGCGATGGTGAGGGCGAGAAAGCCGCCAAGAATAACGATGGCGATCTTGATGTAGAGCTCGGGGCGGATCGCCTCGTTCAGCCATTCGGCGAAGCGGGGGAAGAAATTCGCGATGATGAGGCCGGCGATGAGCGCGAAGATGTAACCGCCCTCATTGGTCAGCCCGAGCGACCATTCGATGCCGAATTTTTGGCGGTCCGCCGGCGTCACAGCGGCGAAATGAGCGAAGCTGCCAATAATCCAAGCCGCGTAGGAGATCGCGAAAACGGCGGTGAAGGCGAGCGCATAGCGCTTGACGTCCAGGCTCAGGGCGGCGGCTCCCGCACTGAGAACGATGAGGAGGGCGAGATAAGTGGCGAGAAGTGCGCCAACGCCGCCCAGAAATGCATAGGCTTTCGAGGTCGGCGCAAGGGCGTGCGTCAGATCGGTCCAGACCGAGGTCGAAACGACCCAACCAAGAAGATTGCCTCCGACGAGGCCCGCGAGGGCGACGGCGAAAACGAACAGACCGATCCAAAGAGCCAGCCAATCTTCATTCAACCCACTGCGCTGCTTCGCGCCCGACAATGCCGCCGTGCTCATCGAAACCCCTTATCGCTATGTTCTCTACTCAATCTATAAGGTTAATGATCTTATTCCAACATCTTTTGATAGGTTCGATGGCGATGGGGGGCATTGTTTTGCGGGATTGCGCACGTGCGACAAAACGAGAGCGGATACCCCGGCCGGCGCGGCCATTGCGCCGCGAAGCCGCCGAGGGGATTCGACGCTAGCCAACAGCCGCTCGACTTGCTAGAGCAGCGACTTATTTCCTTCGAGCTCCAAAAATGCGCACCGGCGTCGTTTCCCGCAAAACCAAAGAAACCGAGATCGAGGTCCGCGCCGATCTCGACGGGCGGGGCGTCGCCAAAATTTCGACTGGGATCGGCTTTTTCGATCATATGCTGGAGCAGCTCGCGCGCCATTCCCTGATCGACATCGACATTCGCGCCAAAGGCGATCTCCATATCGATCAGCATCATACTGTCGAGGATACCGGCATTGCGCTGGGCGCGGCGATCCGCCAGGCGCTCGGCGACCGGGCCGGCATAGCTCGCTATGCCGATGCGCTTTTGCCGATGGACGAAACGCTGACGCGCGTCGCCATCGATGTTTCCGGGCGGCCTTTTCTGGTTTTCCGAACAAACTTTCCCCGAGCCAAAATTGGCGACTTCGACACGGAGCTGGTGCGCGAATTTTTCCAGGCCTTCGCCATGAACGCGGGGATCACCCTTCACGTCGAGACGTTTTATGGCGAAAACGCGCACCATATATCTGAATCATGTTTTAAGGGTCTCGCCCGCGCTTTGCGCCTCGCGGTGGAGCTCGACCCGCGCCAGAACGGCGCCATTCCCTCCACCAAAGGGTCGCTGGCCGGCTGAGACGAGCTCGAGGAGCCTAAAATGACCGTCTATTCGGTTCATCTGCCGGGCGAGGGCGTGTCAGGCGTCGCCGAAGCCGCGTTCGTGAAAGAAGGCTTTACTCGCGGCGCGTTTTGGCTCGGGCCGCTCTGGCTGCTGACGCACGGGCTTTGGACCGGTTTTGCGATCTGGCTGGCCGCGTTTCTCATTCTTTTGCTTTTGCTTGCAGGCGGAGTTTTGTCGGCGGGATCGGTGTTGATCCTTATTGTGTTAATGCAAATCCTGCTTGGCCTCGAGGCCAACCGGCTGCTTGAGGCCAAGCTCTGGAAGGATGGCTATAATCTGACTGAAATCGTCGCCGGCCCAGCGCTCGACCAGGCGGAAATCGCCTTCTATCGCCATTTCGAGTCGCCCGAGGCCGCCGCGCTGAATCGGGCGCCGCAGGTCGGGGCCGTTCCTCCGACCGCGGGCCGCGCGATTGTCGGGAGTTTCCCGGAGCCTGGGGCGCGCCGGTGAAGATCGCCATCGTCGATTATGGTTCGGGCAATCTGCATTCCGCTCACAAGGCGTTCGAGCGCGCCGCGCGCGAGGCGGGGATCGCCTGCGCCATCAGCGTCACTCCCGATCCGGACGAGGTGGCGCGCGCTGATCATATTGTCTTGCCGGGCGTCGGCGCCTTCGGCGACTGTCGGCGGGGCCTTGACCTACGGCCCGGCATGATCGAGGCAATGACCGAGGCGGTGCGCGGCAAGGGGCGACCCTTTTTGGGAATCTGCGTCGGCATGCAGCTGATGGCGACGCGCGGGCTTGAACATGAAGTCACGCCGGGCCTTGACTGGATCGAAGGCGAAGTTGACGCGATCACGTCCAACAATCCGCACTTGCGCATTCCGCACATGGGCTGGAACACTCTAGACGCGCACGCGGCCCACCCGGTGCTCAAGGACATCCCAACCGGCCCTCAAGGATTACATGCCTATTTCGTACATTCCTACGCGTTCAAGCCGGTTCACAAGGAAAACGTCATCGCCGCCACCGAGTACGGCGGCGCGATGAGCGCATTGATCGGGCGCGACAATATGGTCGGCGCGCAATTCCACCCCGAAAAGAGCCAGACCCTCGGGTTGGCGCTGATCGCCAATTTTCTGAGGTGGCGGCCGTGATCCTTTATCCCGCCATAGATCTAAAGGATGGCCGCTGCGTGCGCCTCGAGCAGGGCGACATGGCCAAAGCGACGGTGTTCGGCGCCGATCCGGCGATGCAAGCGCAGGCGTTCGAGAGCCAAGGCTTTGCCTATCTCCATGTCGTCGATCTCGATGGCGCCTTCGCCGGCAAGCCGATGAACGCGGCGGCCGTCGAGACCATCCTGGCCAAGGTGAAGATGCCGGTCCAGCTCGGAGGCGGCATTCGCGACATCGCGACGATCGAGGCCTGGCTCGGCAAAGGCGTCGCGCGGGTCATCATCGGAACCGCAGCGGTTCGCGATCCTGAACTCGTCCGGAGCGCGGCGCGGCTTCATCCTGGGCGCATTGCGGTTGGGATCGACGCGAGGGACGGTTTCGTCGCCGTAGAAGGCTGGGCCAAAACCTCCGGCCTCGGCGCGGTAGAACTCGGTAAGCGATTCGAGGACGCCGGCGTCGCCGCGATCATCTATACCGACATCGCCCGCGACGGCATTTTGCAAGGCCTCAACATCGAGGCGACCCTGGCGCTCGCCGACGCGCTCAGCATCCCGGTCATCGCCTCGGGCGGCCTCGCCTCGCTGAAGGATGTGGAGCGCTTGCTGCAACCTGATTGCATAAAGCTCGCCGGCGCGATCACTGGGAGAGCGCTCTACGACGGGCGGCTCGATCCGGCGGAGGCGTTAGCCTTGATCGCGCGGGCGAAGGCTCCGGCATGAGAGCGCAGCGCCAAATCCGGAGATGCGCCCGTGCTTAAATCCCGCGTCATCCCCTGCCTCGACGTCAAGGACGGCCGCGTCGTCAAGGGCGTCAATTTCGTCGATCTGCGCGATGCCGGCGATCCGGTGCAATGCGCCATCGCCTATGACGCCGCCGGCGCCGATGAGTTGTGCTTTCTCGACATCACCGCCAGTCACGAAGATCGCCCAATTCTACTTGATGTCGTGCGGCGCACCGCCGAAGCCTGTTTCATGCCGCTCACCGTCGGCGGCGGCGTGCGCAGTCTCGAAGATATTCGCGCTCTGCTCCTCGCCGGGGCCGACAAGGCCTCGATCATGACCGCGGCGGTCTCGAACCGCGATTTCGTCCGCGAGGCCGCGGAAAAATTCGGCAGTCAATGCATTGTCGTGGCGATCGACGCCAAGCAGACGGGCCCCGGCCGGTGGGAAATTTTCACCCATGGCGGCCGTAAGCCGACAGGCCTCGACGCCGTTGCTTACGCGCGGGAAGTGGTCTCGCTAGGTGCCGGAGAAATCCTGCTGACGTCGATGGATCGCGACGGCGCCAAAACAGGTTTTGATCTCGCTTTGACCCGCGCCGTGACCGACGCCGTGAGCGTTCCGGTCGTCGCCTCGGGCGGCGTCGGTACGCTGGAGCACCTCGTCGAAGGCATTCGCGACGGTGGCGCGACCGCCGTCCTCGCCGCCTCGATTTTTCATTTCGGCGAATTCACAATCACCGAGGCGAAGCATTATATGACGAAGGCCGGATTGCGGATGCGGCTGGATGGAATAGGCTAGCCTATTCAATGCCGGGATAATTGGATGACCCAGTTCACTTTGGATGACCTAGCCGCGATTATTTCCGCACGCGGGCAATCCAGCGCCGCAACCTCCTACACAAAGTCGCTTCTCGACGCGGGCCCGGCGCGCGCGGCCAAAAAGCTGGGCGAGGAGGCTGTCGAGCTCGTCATCGCCGCAGTCGAAGGCGACCGCAAGGCGATCGTCAGCGAGAGCGCCGACGTGTTCTATCATCTCTTGGTTGTGCTTCAGCAGAGCGGCGTCGCCTTGCGCGACGTGCTGGATGAACTCGAGCGCCGCACAAAGCAATCCGGCCACCAAGAAAAAGCCTCCCGCGAGAGCGCCGGACCATGATCGTCCCGGTTGAATTCATTTCTCCTGAACCGGCCGGCTCGGCTGACCCGGCTTTCAGGGCACGGTTCTCTGAGGGTTCGTCCATGGACGAACGCACTCCCCCGGATGTGGTCCTCTCGCCCTATCATCGCTTCAGCCGAGCCGAATGGGCGGAGTTGCGCGCCGATACTCCGCTGACGCTAACGCTCGAGGACCTTACAAGGCTGAGATCGATCAATGATCCGATCTCGCTCGAGGAGGTCGTCGCGATCTATCTGCCGCTGTCTCGCCTGCTGGCGCTTTATGTCGCGGCGACGCAGGGCCTCTATAAGGCGACCCAGCGGTTTCTCGGCGCCGAAGGCGGCAAGACGCCCTATATCATTGGCATCGCCGGATCGGTTTCGGTCGGCAAGTCGACGCTTTCCCGCGTGATGCAAGCTCTTCTGTCGCGCTGGCCGAATACGCCGAAAGTCGATCTTGTCACCACAGATGGATTCTTGCATCCGAACGCCGTGCTCGAACGCGAAGGCTTGATGGCGAAAAAGGGTTTTCCCGAAAGCTACGATGGCACCGCGCTGTTGCGATTTTTGTCCGACGTCAAGGCTGGCAAGCGCGCCGTGCGCGCGCCGGTCTATTCCCATTTGAGCTACGACGTGCTCCCTGGCGAGAGCATCGTCATCGACCGCCCCGACATCCTTATTGTCGAAGGGCTCAATCTGTTGTTGCCCAATCATCCCCCCAAAGATGGCCGTGCGCTTCCTTTCGTGTCGGATTTCTTCGACTTTTCGGTTTATTTGCACGCTAACGACAGTGATCTTGAACGATGGTTCGTCGGTCGCTTCATGCGGCTGCGGCAGACAGCGTTTCGCGATCCGCAATCCTACTTCAAGAAATACGCCGACCTGAACAATGAAGAAGCCGAGACGACCGCCCGCGACATCTGGACAAAAATCAACCTGCGCAATCTGCATGAAAATATTTTGCCGACGCGGGCTCGAGCGAGCCTCGTCTTGACCAAGGGCGCGAGCCACCGGATCGAGGAAGTGGAGTTGCGCAAGCTCTAATCCGACCAAAGCGCGGACTGCCGAAAGCTATGGACTTTTGGCGGCGGATCGTGCGTTGAAACAAGCAAATGAAGACTCGCCAAAGTAGGATGTTCCATTCGATGAGCCTTTCGGTTCCGACCGACGCCAATGAGGCGGCGGCCAGCGTCGCTGAGGCGGCAAGCCTCCGCGCGCCGCTGTCCATCACGGGTCTTGGGTCAAAATCGGCGCTCGGGGCCCCGTGGAACGCTTCGCGGCGCCTTGATCTTTCAAAACTCAATGGCGTCACTCTTTACGAGCCGGAAGAGCTTGTGATCTCTGCGCTGGCCGCGACGCCGATCGAGACCATTGAGGCGCTGTTGTCCGCGAATGGACAGGAATTGGCCTTTGAGCCCATGTCGTTTGGCGCGCTGTACGGGACCGGCCCCGGCTCGCTCGGCGGCTGCCTGATGGCCAATTTGTCCGGTCCGCGCCGCATCAAGGCGGGGGCCGCGCGCGATCATGTGCTCGGCCTCAAAGGCGTCTCTGGCAGAGGCGAACAGTTCAAGTGCGGCGGAACGGTAGTCAAGAACGTCACCGGCTATGACCTTGCGCGCGGGCTTGCGGGCTCGTTCGGAACGCTGGCGGTCGCAACCGAACTAACCTTTAAGGTGCTGCCCCGCGCGGAAACCGTTGCGACATTGGCTCTCCCCGGACTTCCGCCGAAAGCCGCGATTGAGGCTCTCTGTTCAGCCATGGGCGCGCCGGTTGACGTTTCGGGCGCGGCGCATTTGCCGCCTTTCTCCGCGCAGACCCTCGGTTTCTCGGACTCGGTCACCCTACTGCGGCTGGAGGGCTTCGCGCCGTCCGTCAATGAACGCTTCGAGCGGTTGGCGGAAACGCTCAAATCCTTCGCCATCGCCACGCGGCTGGACGCCGCAGCCTCTCGCAGTCTATGGACAGCGATCCGCGATGTCGCGCCGCTCGCCGATCCACGCGAAAAAATAATCTGGAAAATCTCGGTTGCGCCGACAGTTGGACATTCGGTCGCCGCCGCTATTGGCGCGAAATATCAAAGCGAGGCTTTTTTCGACTGGTCGGGCGGCCTTATCTGGATCGCTCTTGACCCCGATTGCGGCCCCGACGCAGGGGCCGAGCTCATCCGGGGCGTCATCACCGTCCATGGCGGCGGCCATGCGACCTTGGTGCGCGCGCCAGATGAAATCCGCGCTATAACGCACATCTTCCAACCGCAGCCGCCAGCGCTCAAGGCCTTGTCCCGGCGATTGAAAGCAGAGTTCGATCCACTCGGGATTTTTGAGCCTGGGCGGATGCAGGCCGAGGATTGACATGCAGACGAATTTTTCTCTGGCCCAACTTGCCGATCCCGCACTCGCAGAGTCAGAGTCGATTTTGCGTAAATGCGTTCATTGCGGATTTTGCACAGCCACCTGTCCGACGTTCGCGCTCCTCGGAGACGAACTCGACAGCCCGCGCGGCCGCATTTATCTCATCAAGGAAATGCTCGAAAAGGACCGGCCGGCCGATATCGAAACGGTCACCCATATCGACCGCTGCCTCTCCTGCCTCTCCTGCATGACGACTTGCCCATCCGGCGTCAATTACATGCATCTCGTCGATGAAGCTCGGATTAGGATCGAGAAAACTTATCGAAGGCCGCTGGCTGATCGGGCCCTTCGCGCCATGCTGGCGCTCATAATGCCTTATCCCGCGCGGTTCCGGTTGGCTGTGCGCGCGGCTGCCTTGGCCGCGCCGTTGACGCCTCTCCTTGGCCGCTTTGGCCAGACAGGCGACCGGCTCGCCGCGATGTTGCGCCTTGCGCCATTAACTCTTCCGCGGCGTTCGGCCTACCCGAAGTCAGGCGACATCAAGCCGGAAATAACGAAGATCGCTCGCGTCGCTTTGCTAGGAGGCTGCGCGCAAAAAACGCTGCGGCCCGGGATCAATGATGCAACCATTCGATTGCTGACCCGCATAGGCGTTGAAACCGTGCTGCCGAAGAATGAAGGCTGTTGCGGCGCACTGGTGCATCACCTTGGCGAAGAACATCAGGCCCTGGCTCAGGCGCGGCATAATGTCGATGTCTGGACGGCCGAGATCGAGCAGAGCGGCCTCGACGCCATTATCATCACGGCGTCCGGCTGCGGCACCATGATCAAGGATTATGGATTTTTGCTGCGCAACGATCCCGCCTATGCGGCGAAGGCTGCGAAAGTCTCCGCGCTCGCCAAGGACATCACCGAATTTCTCGCGACCTTGGCCTTGCCGGAACCCAAAAATACGTCCGGCCTCACTATCGCCTATCACTCGGCCTGCTCGATGCAGCACGGGCAAAAAATCACCACGCAGCCGAAAGCGCTTCTGACCAAGGCGGGATTCAAGGTGCGCGACGTGCCCGAGGGGCATTTGTGCTGCGGCTCGGCTGGCACCTATAATATTCTTCAGCCTGAATTGGCGAGGCGGCTCCGCGATCGAAAGATTGGCAACATCCTGAAAACCGCGCCGGACGCTGTTGCAACGGGGAATATTGGCTGCATCACCCAGATCGCCGGCGGCATGAACCTTCCCGTGCTGCATACCATCGAGCTGCTGGATTTCGCCTATGGCGGCCCAAAACCCGCAGGTCTTAGCGCGTGAGAAGGCAGGGACTATTCGGCGGGGCTGCCTGCAATGCGGCATAAGCCAGCCACAAGGCCTTTTCTCCGAGCCCGCTGACGAACGCGTGATGCGCCGCCAGTTCATCCGCGTCGAGCCGCTGCTCCAGCGGCTCGGGTCTCTGGCGAAGCAATGCCCCTGACGCCAGCTCGGACGCACGGGGACCGGCGGCGAAAACGAGGGTCGCCTGCCGGCCGCCGCAGAGTTCCGCGTAGACTTCGGCGAGGATTTCCGCATCGAGCAATGCGCCGTGCTTGGTTCGCCGCGACGCATCAATGCCAAAACGCGCGCAAAGCGCGTCAAGGGAATTGGAGGCGCCGGGGAATTTGCGGCGCGCCAAAGCCAGCGTGTCGATCACCCGATCTGGACCGATCAGCGGAATATTCACTCGGCCGAGTTCGGCATTGAGGAAGCGCATGTCGAATTCGGCGTTATGCGCGACGATTTTTCCATCGCCTACAAAATCGACGAATTCCGCGCTGATCGCTGAAAACAACGGTTTTCCGGCGAGAAACTCCAACGAAATCCCATGCACCCGAAAGGCTTCTTCAGGCATATCGCGCTCGGGGTCGAGATAGACGTGGAAAACCTGCCCGGTCGGGATCGCGTTCAAAAGCTCGATGCAACCGATCTCGACGATCCGATGGCCGTTGCTCGGATCGAGCCCCGTCGTCTCCGTATCAAGAATAATCTCGCGCACAAAAATTCCTCAAAAGGCCTTTGCCCCCGTCTCGCCGGCAACCGCGCGTAAAACCGCTTGCACTTGCCGTTGAGCGGCGGCGAAGCCCTGCCCGGTGTCGATGATGAAATGCGAACGCAAACGTTTTTCCGCATCCGGCATTTGCCTCGACAATATGATCGCAAGCCACTCCGGCGTCATTCCCGGACGTTGGGCGACGCGCTGCTTTTGCACAGATTCCGGCGCCGATGCGAGAACCACGGCGTCAACCTCCTTATCGGCGCCCGTCTCAAAGAGCAGAGGCACATCGAGAACCACGATTTTCTCGCCGGATTCCGCCGCGTCGCGCAGGAAGGCCGCGCGACTTTCGCGAACCATCGGATGAATGATCGCCTCCAACCGGCGCAGCGCCGCCGGATCATCGCGAATGCGGCCCCCTAGCGCTGCCCGGTCGACAGCGCCGCCGCGCGTCGTCCCCGGAAAAGCGCGCTCTATCGCGGGAACCGCCTCGCCGCGATAGAGCGCATGGACGGCGGCGTCGGAATCATGGACCTTGACGCCCTCCTGACGAAACATCGCGGCCGTCGTCGATTTTCCCATGCCGATCGACCCGGTCAGCCCCAGGATGAACATCAAACGCTCTTCAGGACATCGGCTTCGACCAAGCGGCGCAGCTCCGGCGTAACGCTGGGGCTTGCCCCAAACCAGCGCGCAAACCCCGGGGCAGCCTGATGCATCAACATGCCAAGGCCGGAAACCGTGCGAAGATTGCGCATTTTGGCTTGGCGAATGAGCGCCGTCTCGAGCGGAAAATAAACAATGTCATTGACGACGGCATGCGTCGGCAAAGGCGAAACATCGATATCGAGAGGCGGTTGACCCTTCATGCCAAGCGAAGTCGTATTGACCAGAAGATCCGCCTCTTCAAGCGCCGCCGGCAATTTCTCCCACTCCGCCACCTCGACATTTCCGTCGGCGTCGGCAGCCAACTCCTCCGCTCTCGCAACCGTCCGGTTCGAGAGGATGACTTTCAATCCGCGCAGCAAAAGTCCGTAGACAATCCCCCGCGCTGCGCCTCCGGCGCCGAGGACTATAGCCGTCCCGCCCGGCCGATCCCAGCCAGCGGCTTCCTGATCCAAGGCCCCGAGAAAACCTTCGACATCGGTGTTGTCGCCGCAGAGCGCGCCGTTCTCCAGCCATAATGTATTGACCGCCTTTAGCCGCGAGGCCACCGGCGTCGTTAGCGCAGAAAATTCGAAAGCCTTTTGCTTGTGAGGCAGGGTGACGTTGGCGCCGATGAATCCCTTGCCAACGAGATCGAGCATAAAGCCTGGAAAGTCGGGCGGCGCCACCGCCACCGCCTCATAGGACCCGGTGATCCCGAGCCGGTTCAGCCAAAAACTATGAATGATCGGCGAACGCGAATGGGCTATCGGCCATCCGATAACGCAGGCTTTGCGTTTAACTTCGAGTTCTGAGCTCATGCGAGCAAATAGCCTTCCTCACGCAAAAAATTCAGAAGAGGCAGCAGCGGGAGCCCTAGAATCGTCGAATGGTCGCCTTCGATCCATTCGAAAAGGTGAATGCCGAGACCCTCGACCTGATAGGCGCCGACGCTGCTGCGCACAGCATCGCCCGCCTCATCGAGATAAGCCTCGATGAACGCCGGAGACAGCGGGCGCACCGTCAGCGCGGCGCTCGGAGCAGCCTCGAAAAGAATGTCGCCGTCCCGCGCGACGCATAAAGCCGAATGAAGCTCATGCGTCGCGCCGGAGAGCATTTGGAGTTGCGCCGCCGCCGCCGCGCGATCGGCTGGCTTCGTTAGGGTGCGGCCGCCGATCGATAATGTCTGGTCGGCGCCCAAAACCAGTCGACGGGGTTGCCTCGCCGCCACCGACAGCGCTTTGGCGCGGGCAAGATGGAGCGCAATCGCCGAGCCGCGTGCCCCTTTGGCATGCAGCGGGCTCTCGATGGCGCGCTCATCGAGCATGGAGTCGCAGCTCTCGAACGGAATCCGCGCCGCTGCGAGAAGACTGCGCCGCGCACTGCTTTTTGAGGCGAGAATTAGGGGCGCCTCGCCGCGCCAAAGCTCTGTCATGATGCGGAAATGAACTTCATCTTATGGAGTTTATAAAGGTCTATTATCTCCGCCGCCGTCTCTTCAATCGAACGGCGGGTCACGTCGATCGTTGGCCAGCCATGCGCCGCGAATAATTTGCGCGATTGAGCCACCTCGTCGGCAACGAGGCATCGATCGACATAGGGGGAATCGGGGCTCGCGTTCAGGGATAGCAGCCGATGCGTCCTGATCTGGATTATCCGCTCGGGCGAGGCGAGCAGTCCAACGATCAGCGGATTGCGCAAAGTCTCGATTGACTTCGGCAAAGGCGTATTTGGCACCAGCGGGATATTCGCGGTTTTGACCCCTCTATTCGCGAGATAAATGCTTGTCGGCGTTTTGGAGGTCCGGCTGACCCCCATCAACAAGACATCGGCGGCTTCGTAATGCTCGCTTAACTGGCCGTCGTCATGCATCATGGTGAAATTCAGGGCGTCGATGCGCCTGAAATAATCGGCATTCAGCATGTGTTGCGCGCCTGGCCGAGGCGTCACCGCCATTCCTATATATGACCCGAACATATTCATGATCGGCTGCAGAACCGAGAGACAGGGCGCGCCTATTTTTTCACAGGCCGCCTGCAGACGCCCCGCCAGCTCAACATCCACCAGCGTGAACAGAACCATGCCTGGCGCGGCTTCAATCTCCGCGATCGCCTTATCTAGCAGAGCCGGGCTTCGAACCATCGGATATACGTGCTCAACCGAACAGACGCCCTGATACTGCGCGGCTACGGCGCGGCTGGCCGCAATCAGGGTTTCGCCCGTGGCGTCGGAAACCAGATGTAAATTGAAATGATGCCGCGCCAACAGAGCCTCCCCACGTCCGCCCCATCGCGATTTCGATGAAGGTGGGTATTGCTGAGGATATTAGTGGATAAGGGCCAAGTTGGTCGAAAAGCAACCGAAATCTTGCCGGTTGTAGGTCAAATGCCTCAACAGGCGTTCGGGCCGGGATAGTCACAAAGCGATGCCTGTGAATCCAGCCGATTGGCGCGCAAACTGTGACGCCAGCTTTGCGAAGAAAACCCTAACAAGCCTTAATCGTTAATAAATCTCTAACGATTGAGCCCGCCACACGCAGCTGTGGGTACAGTGGATAAGCTCAGCTTTGGTTATCTGATTGTGGAAATCCTTGCGCCAGCCTAATTCCTATCCCAATACGAATAAGAAACAGTTAATAGGGATTCTCAGAGTCTTTAGGGAAATAGCGACTTGACCGGTCCGAGCATTGAGACAAAACCGTTTTTGCGCGTGCTCGACGGCGAGGCGCTGTTCCCTCCCCCAGTCTGGCTGATGCGTCAGGCCGGGCGTTATCTCCCCGAATATCGCGAGATGCGCGCCAAAATCCCCACGTTTTTAGATTTTTGCTATACGCCCGCCGTCGCGGCGGAAGCGACATTACAGCCGATTCGCCGTTTCGGCTTCGATGCGGCGATCCTCTTCAGCGACATTCTCGTGGTGCCTGATGCGCTTGGCCAGAAGGTGACGTTTGAGGCCAATGAAGGACCTCGACTGGATCCCATTCAATCAACCGAAGCTTTTCTCAAGCTGCATGAGGAAATTGACCTCAAACGTCTAGCTCCTGTCTTCGAGACGATTGTGAGGGTCAAGGCCGAGTTGCCGGACGAGGCGGCTTTGATTGGATTCTGCGGCGCCCCATGGACGGTCGCGAGCTATATGATTGCCGGGCGCGGCACGCCGGATCAGACGCCGGCTCGGCTCTTCGCTTATCAGCAACCAGAATTGTTTCAACGGCTGATCGACAGGCTGGTGCAAGCGTCGATCGATTATCTTGGGCGACAGATCGATGCAGGCGTCGAAGCCGTGCAGATTTTCGACACTTGGGCAGGGGTTCTGCCTCCGGGAGAATGGGAGCGTTGGTGCCTTGCGCCCATCAAGGAGGTTGTGGCCGGCGTCAGACGTAGACACGCAAACGTGCGTATCATTGGCTTTCCAAAAGGCATTGGTCCGCGGCTTGCCGATTTTGCGGCGCAGACCGGGGTTGAAGCTTTGGGGCTGGATAGCGCGACGGACCCGGCCTGGGCTGCGCGCACGCTCGACAAAAGTCTCGTTTTACAGGGTAATCTTGATCCCTTGGCCCTCGTCGCGGGGGGAATCGCCCTTAAGACGGCCGTGAAGCGCATCCTCGATGCATTCCAAGGCCGCGCGCATATTTTCAATCTTGGCCATGGTATCGTGCCGCAGACCCCACTTGAAAATGTCGAGGCTTTAATCGAGCTTATCCGGCACAGGACGCCCGCATGAATGATGCTTATCTCTGGATTAAGGCCCTCCATATCGTGGCGGTGATCGCCTGGATGGCGGGAATGCTCTATTTGCCGCGTCTCTTCGTCTACCATGCGGGAGCCTCACAGGGTTCGGAGCTGGCGCGCACGTTTGAAGTCATGGAGCGCAAGCTGATGCGCTTGATCATGCTGCCCGCTTTGATCGTCGTGTGGATCAGCGGCCTGACGCTCGCGATCGAGCATCACTGGTTTCAGTCCGGCTGGTTGCACGGCAAGCTGCTGTTGGTTATTGTAATGACGGCGCTTCACGGATATTTTAGCGTTGTCCGCAAAAAATTCGCTGCGGGAACAAATCAGCATCAATCGCGTTTTTTCCGCATCATTAATGAGATCCCGACTCTTTTGTTGATTGGAATCATCATATTGGTTGTGGTCAAACCTTTTTGAAGCGCAGCATAAGTTCCCAGCAATAGTCTTGCTTGTCAAAAGACCGAAACTGATTTACCCATAGCTTTCTCCCTGCGGGTTATTGGCTTTAAGGTCATAATTCCTCCGTGGCGTCGGGAGCTTCCCACCTGCCTTTCGGGTTCGCCCACCTCTCTTTTCTCTTTCAGGACTCGGCTATGTATTGCCTGTCCTGCTCTTGCGTGAAAAGTCGCGCTATCCTTCCAAGGACTCCATCCCTATGCGGGAAATTAAACTACAAGACTTGAAGCTCAAGTCGCCGACCGAATTGCTTGGCTTTGCGGAGGAACACGAAGTCGAGAATGCTTCGATCATGCGCAAACAGGAGTTGATGTTTGCGATTTTGAAACAGCTCGCCAGCCGAGAGATCGAAATTGTCGGCGAAGGCGTGATCGAGGTGTTGCAGGATGGCTTCGGCTTCCTTCGATCGCCCGAAGCCAATTATCTCGCCGGCCCCGATGATATTTACGTCTCTCCATCGCAGATACGCAGGTTTGGGCTACGCACCGGCGACACGGTTGAAGGTCTGATCCGAAGTCCCAAAGAAGGCGAACGTTATTTCGCCCTTCTCAAGGTGAACACGATTAATTTCGAAGATCCCGAGAAGATCAGGCACAAGGTTCACTTCGATAATCTGACCCCCCTTTATCCTGACGAGCGATTGAAGCTTGAGGTCGAGGATCCGACCAAGAAGGACCTCTCCGCGCGCGTCATCGATATCGTCGCGCCGATCGGCAAAGGCCAACGCGCCCTGATCGTTGCGCCGCCGCGAACCGGCAAGACCGTGCTTTTGCAGAACATTGCCCAGTCGGTCACCGCCAACCACCCGGAATGCTATCTGATCGTGCTGCTGATTGATGAGCGGCCCGAAGAAGTCACCGACATGCAGCGCTCGGTGCATGGCGAAGTCGTCTCCTCGACCTTCGACGAACCGGCGGTTCGCCATGTTCAGGTGGCTGAAATGGTCATCGAGAAGGCGAAGCGGCTGGTCGAGCATGGCCGCGATGTGGTGATCCTGTTGGATTCCATCACCAGATTGGGCCGCGCCTATAACACTGTCGTGCCGTCATCCGGCAAAGTGCTGACCGGCGGCGTTGACGCCAACGCCCTGCAACGTCCGAAGCGATTCTTCGGCGCCGCGCGTAATATCGAGGAAGGCGGCTCGTTGACCATTATCGCCACCGCGCTGATCGATACGGGTTCGCGCATGGACGAAGTGATTTTCGAAGAATTCAAAGGCACCGGCAATTCCGAAATTATTCTCGATCGCAAGGTCGCCGATAAGCGGACCTTCCCGGCTATCGACATTACTCGCTCGGGTACGCGCAAGGAGGAGCTGCTGGTTCCGCCTGACATTTTAAAGAAAATGTACGTCCTGCGCCGCATTCTCAACCCAATGGGAACCATCGACGGAATCGAATTCCTGCTCGGCAAGTTGCGCGAGACGCCGAAGGGCAATGCGATGTTCTTCGAGGCGATGAACACCTAAGGCGTCCTGCGTCGGCTGTTTTGCGGTCACATCCGCTCTTAACAAACGGCGGTTGCCGTTGGCGAGCCGCGGAGCCTGTGCCGGAAGGAGCAATCCGCGCCGGCGCAGCTTATTCGCTTTGCGGCCAAAAATACTGACATGGTTGAGGTGTAAAACGCCGCGAAGCATTAGGCCGTGGTGACGAATTCGGCGTTTGAGGGATTCTCGCGAGGATCTTTCCATGATTCAAGGCTGATTTTTGGAGATCAGCCTTGATGATTCGGGATGTCGATGCGCTGCGAGACGATCAATGGGAGCGGCTTTGTGATCTTGTGCCAGGCGGAAGAGCCGGCCAGCGCGGGCCGCGCTGCGACAATCGACGCTTCGTCGACGCGCTGTTATGGATGGCCCGCTCGGGCGGCCGCTGGCGCGATCTGCCCGAACGCTTCGGCGACCATCAGGCGGTGAAACGCCGCTACTATCGCTGGATCGAGCGCGGCGCCTTGGACGGATTTCTTGAGGCATTCACCGCCGAGGCCGATCTCGAATGGCTGATGATCGACTCAACAATCGTGCGCGCCCATCAGCACGCGGCCGGCGCAAGGATCGCCAAAGGGGGGCGGATGCCCATGGCCTGGGCCGCTCTCGCGGTGGTTTGAGCACCAAAATCCACGCCGCGACAGACGCGCTCGGCAACCCCGTTCGGCTCCTTCTCGGACCTGGGCAGCGCAACGACATCACAAAAGCGCACGCCCTGATCGAAGGCTTTGCGGCCGATGCGATCATCGCCGATAAAGGTTATGACGCCAATCACTTGCGCAAGGCTGTTCTTATGCGTGAGGCTGAGCCGGTGATCCCATCAAAATCCAATCGCCGCGCGCCGCTCCCCTACGACAAGGCGCTCTACAAGGAGCGCAATCTCGTCGAGCGTTTCTTCAATAAACTGAAGCAGTTCCGGCGCGTCGCAACCCGATACGACAAGCTCCTCGCAAACTACCGAGGCTTCGTATTGCTCGCCGCTATTGCTATCATGCTCAGGTAATTCGTCACTACTGCCTAGGTCGGCTTGACGCTGGGTCCCAATTGGCTGGAAACTCTCATCTCGGACGCTGCGACGAGCTTGCCGGGAAGGCTCGGACCGCTGTGAAACTGGAAGCCGTGGGCCTGTATCGCTTCGTCCCGTTCTGAAAGAATGAAGAGCCGACGATGGACGAACTTTTAGCGCTGGCCGCCGAACCTTCGACGTGGCTGGCGCTCGCCGCTCTCGTCGGCATGGAAGTTGTGCTGGGCATAGACAACCTCGTCTTCATAGCGATTGTCTCATCCAAATTGCCGGAGCATCAGCGCTCCAGGGCGCGGCGAATCGGGATCGGCTTGTCCTTGGTCCTGCGCATTGCGCTTCTCGCCACAGTCAGCTCCATCATCAAGCTCACCGCGCCGATCTTCTATGTTCTCGATCGCGGCTTCTCCTGGCGCGATCTGATTTTGATCGCCGGCGGCCTGTTCCTCGTCTGGAAGGCGACGACTGAAATTCACGATTCGGTCGATCCCGAAGAGGAGGCGGAGATAAAGCCAAAACGAGAGGGCAGCTTCATCCTGACCATTGGCCAAATATTGGTGCTTGATCTCGTGTTCTCGGTTGACAGCATTGTAACCGCGGTTGGCATGACTGAACATGTTCCAATCATGATTGTTTCCGTGCTCGCCGCTGTGTTTGCAATGCTTCTCGCCGCCGATCCGCTCGCCAAGTTCATCCATCGCAATCCTACGATCGTAATGCTCGCGCTCGGGTTTCTTTTGCTCATCGGCGCGACTTTGATTGCGGAAGGATTGGGCTTCCATTTCCCCAAAGGCTATATCTACACGGCTATGGCTTTCTCCGGCTTGGTCGAAGGCCTCAATATAATGGCGAGGAAGAGGCGGCGCGCTTCAAAAAAATAGCGCGCCGCCACATGACCATGAGCAAAACGGCCGAGGAAAGCGAGCGACCGCCGCGCATTGCCGACGTGCTTATGCCGATCGCGCTGGACACCGCCTATTCCTATTCGGTTCCTGGCGGGATGGATCTCACCGCGGGAGACTTCGTCGAGGCCCCGCTTGGGGCGCGCGTGACTGTCGGCGTCGTCTGGGAAGTTCGGCCGGTTCTCGAATCGCCGGGAAATCGAACCAGCAATCTGAAAAGCATAGCATCTCGGCTCGATCTGCCGCCGCTGAACGAGTCTTTGCGCAAATTCATCGATTGGGTGGCGCGATGGAACATGAGCGCGAGGGGCATGGTCCTGCGCATGGCGATTCGGGCGCCGTTTCATGCATCTCCCGAGCCCGTCCGCGTCGGCGTTCGGCTGGCTGGGTTGCCGCCACGGCGGATGACGCCCGCCCGCGCCCGCGTTATTGCGGCGGCGGAAGGCGGCCAAATTTTCGTGAAATCGGAGCTGGCGAAAACAGCAGGATGTTCCGCTGGCGTCATTGACGCTCTGATCGACGATGGCGCGCTGGAGACAATCGCGCTTTCTCCTGAACCTGTCGTCTCGCCTAGCGATCCGCATTTCGCCAAGCCGCATCTGGAGCCAGATCAAGCCAAGGCTGCCTTTGATCTGATCGATCGCGGCAAAGCGGGCGACTTCTCCGTGACCCTGCTCGAAGGCGTGACCGGCTCGGGCAAGACGGAAGTCTATTTCGAGGCGATCGCCGCCGCTTTGGAAAGCGGACGCCAAGCGCTGATTCTGATGCCGGAAATTGCGCTCACTACGCAGTTTCTGGATCGTTTCGAAGCGCGTTTTGGCGCCCGTCCCGCCGAATGGCATTCGGGCGTCAGCGCCCGCAAACGCGCCCGCATCTGGAGCGCGGTGGCCCTTGGCGAGGCCAAAATCGTCATTGGCGCAAGATCCGCGCTTTTTCTCCCGTTTCAGAACCTCGGCGCGCTGATCGTCGACGAGGAACATGACAGCGCCTATAAGCAGGAAGACGGGGTTTCGTACCACGCCCGCGACATGGCCGTGGTGCGCGGTCAGATCGAGAAGGCCGCAGTCATCCTCGCCTCGGCGACGCCTTCGATCGAGACGCGCGTCAATGCCGAGCAGGGGCGCTATTTCCATCTCAAATTGAGCGGGCGGTTCCAGGGACGCGCCATGCCGCTGATCGCCGCCGTCGATATGCGGCTCGAGGGGCCGCCGCGCGGAAAATGGATTTCGCCCCGCCTCAACGCCGTCCTCTCGGCGACTCTCCAGCGCGGCGAGCAGGCGCTTCTATTCCTGAACCGCCGCGGCTATGCCCCCCTGACCCTCTGCCGGAGTTGCGGCCATCGCTTCCAATGTCCAAACTGCACCGCCTGGCTAGTCGAACACCGCTTCCGTAAAGCGCTGGTCTGCCATCACTGCGGCCACATCGAACGGCGGCCGGACCTATGCCCGAACTGTGAAGCCGTCGATTCGCTCGTGGCCTGCGGCCCGGGCATCGAGAGACTGGCTGAGGAGGTCGGGGAAGCGTTTCCAGGCGCTCGGGTTCTGGTTCTATCTTCCGATTTTCCCGGCGGAGCGGAGCGGCTGCGCGCCGAGTTCGAGGCCGTCTCGCGCGGCGAATGCGATATCGTCATCGGCACGCAAATGGTGGCGAAAGGCCATAATTTCCCGCTTCTCTCGCTTGTCGGCGTGATCGATGCCGACATCGGGCTGACCTCAGGCGATCCACGCGCGGCGGAGCGGACATTTCAGCTGCTGCAACAGGTGACGGGGCGCGCCGGCCGGTTCGATAAAGCGGGTCAGGCTTTGGTGCAGACCTTTCAGCCCGAGCATCCGGTCATGCGCGCCATTCTCTCTGGCGACAGCGAACGCTTTTATTCTGAGGAAACCGAGCAACGGCACCGCGCGGGTTTGCCGCCATTCGGAAGGCTCGCGGCCTTGATCATTTCCGGCAAGGATAGCGCCTCGACCGAGATTTTCGCGCGCGCGCTGGCCCGGGCTGCATATGGCTTGGCCACCTCGCCGCTATGGACGTTGGCGCCTGCCGGGGGATTGCAATCCGAAAAGGATGTTAGTTTGCTTGGGCCTGCGGAAGCGCCGATCGCGGTTGTGCGCGGACGCCATCGCTTCAGACTGCTGGTGCGAGCCCCGCGCTCCGCTGATCTGCAGGGATTTTTGCGGGCCTTGCTGGCGGCTGGGCCGGCTGCGCGAGGCGGCATTCGCGTCGCGATCGACATCGAGCCGCAGAGCTTCTTGTAGAAAAACTTCTTTGGGCATGGCCGAGCGAGCGGGCCGGGCGGGATCCGCGCTAAAACGAAAAGTTGCTGGGCTTTTAACTCGAACTCGCAAAGCGCAGGAAAAGACATCATTTCACGGTTCGTCCGCGAGCGTGGCTGGCACCGCACATGTCTCCCGAATTCAGATGGAAAATCTGATATTTCCGACAACAGGTGGTGGATGATTATCCCCAAGGCTTGGATGATTTATCCCTGAGCCATGGATGTTCGCCCGATCGGTCCGTGCTTAATTGCTTTGCTGCATGAGCAAATAGATTTTGCAAAACTGCAAAGGCAAAAGCAGTAGCCTTTTCGGGCATAGAGCGGAACTCTTGGACACGCCTGATTTTGAATTTGACCTCGGCAGAGGTCGTTATTTGAGAGGTCGCGGATGGCGCGGCCTCGTCGCCCTTGCCCTGCTGTTGACGACGGTCTTGCTTGCCATTTTGATGGCTTCTCCTGAACTCGGATCCCTCTTTCGAAGCCTCGTCGCGCGAGTTATTAGTGTCTGATTCTGCATGAGAGTTCTGACTATTAAGCACAGGTTAATTGGAGATCAATTAAATTTACAACAATCTAATTGCCTGATTCATAATCAGCATCATATTCTATGACACACGCAGACGGTTGCAGAGCGCATCCAGTTGTTCGAGAGTCGTATAGGCGACGCGCAGCTCGCCGCGCTCGCCCTTGTTGGCGATCTTCACCTTTAGGCCGAGCGCTGTGGTCAAGGAGTTCTCCAGCGCTCTGGTGTCCGCATCCTTCGGCTTAGCCGCGCGCTTTTGGGTTGCGCTGCTCGAATCCGCCAGCTCTTTTGCGGTCTCTTCCTGAACGATCCGCTCGACGTCGCGGACGGTCAGGCCTTCCGCGACGATCCTCTCCGCGAGACCGTCAGGATCGGCGAAGCCAAGAAGCGCGCGCGCATGACCCGCGGAAATATGACCCTCCGCCAGCAGCTGTTTGCAGCGTTCGGGCAGCTTCAAAAGCCGCAAGGTATTGGCGACATGGCTACGGCTCTTGCCAATGACTTTAGCAAGGTCCGTCTGCGAATAGTTGAATTCGGCGCTGAGGCGATCATAGCCGGAGGCTTCTTCCAAGGCGTTAAGGTCGCTGCGCTGCACATTTTCGATGATGGCGAGTTCGAGCGCTTGCTGATCATCGGCGTCGATCGAAATAATTGGCACTTCGTGCAGACCAGCCCGTTGCGCGGCGCGCCAGCGGCGTTCCCCGGCGATGATCTCATAGACATCAACGACGCCCGGCGCCGGCCGCGCCAGAATTGGCTGGATAATGCCCTTTTCCTTGATCGAGGCGGTAAGATCGTCGAGCTCGTCTTCAGCAAACGACTTGCGCGGATTGCGCGGATTGGGCCGAAGAAATTCGATGGGGATTTTCTTCTGGCTGCGAAGCCGTGGGGAAGCGTTCGCCGGCTCTTCGCTGTCGCCGATCAAGGCGGCGAGGCCGCGCCCGAGACGGGGCCGGATATCTTCCGCGGGTTTGGATGCTTTCATGGGCTTCGCTCCATTGAGGTCAGGCGGCGCGATAGACGCGTTCTCGCTGGATGACTTCCGAAGCGAGTTTCAAATAGGCTTGGCTGCCGCTGCATTTCAGATCGTAGAGAAGCACCGGCTTGCCATGCGAAGGGGCTTCCGAAACGCGGACATTGCGGGGAATGACGGTGTCGTAAACTTTGTCGCCCATGAACCCGCGCACATCGGCGACGACTTGCGTCGCCAGACTATTGCGGGAGTCGAACATAGTAAGAACAATGCCGTGTATGGTTAATGCGGGGTTTAGGGTTGTCCGCACCTGCTCCACCGTAGCCAAAAGCTGCGATAAACCTTCGAGGGCGAAAAACTCGCATTGAAGAGGCACGAGGACGCTATGGGCCGCCGTCATGGCGTTCATGGTGAGCAGGTTGAGCGAAGGCGGGCAATCGACCAGGACATAGGTGAATCGTTCAGTCTCGGGAAGGCCGCGCTGCTCCTCGGCGAAGATCTGGATCGCATTTTTGAGGCAATAGGCGCGATCTTTTCGCCCCGCAATCTCGAGTTCGACGCCGAGGAGATCAAGCGTCGAAGGGGCTACCGTTAATCTGGGCACGGCGGTCGCCTGGAGGATCGCCCGCAGAGATTCATCGCCGATCATAACATCATAGGTTGAAAGACGGCGGCTGCGACGCTCAATTCCGAGCCCAGTAGAGGCGTTGCCCTGCGGATCGAGGTCGATGATCAAGACTTTTTCGCCAATGGCGGCAAGAGCGGTGCCGAGGTTGATCGCCGTGGTCGTTTTTCCCACGCCGCCTTTTTGATTGGCAAGAACGAGAACCCGCATCTCTGAGGAGGTGGGCGTCACTTTCAACTCCTCGAAAGAGCTCGAAAAGAGCTTCGAGACAGGCAGCGCGCACAAGTCATGCATCAGGCCGTCGTCTGACGAGAATGAGGCGAGCAGCTGCGGATGTTTTGCTTTGCAAGGTCTCAATCAAATAATTAGCCGCAGCGGATGAGTCGGTCAATTCAGCTTCAGCCTGTTGTCCCTTGGAAAATACGCCAACTGCTCCATTTTCAATGAATTTGTGGGCGTACCCTAGCAAGGCGTCCAAAGGCGCCAGGGCGCGAGCGCTGACGGCTTCGATCGCGGCGTCGAGAGTTGGAACGACCGTCTCGATTCGGGCGCAGTGAATAACGGTGGGAGCGCCTGTTTCACGTGAAACTTCGCGGAGAAAAGCGCATTTGCGTTGATCGGATTCGATGAGATGGACGCGGGCGTTCGGGTTATCGGCATAGCGGATTGCGGTCACGATGCCGGGAAAACCGCCGCCCGAACCTAAATCCAGCCAGCAGCGTGCCTGCGGCACCGCGTCCGAAACCTGAAGCGAATCGGCGAAATGCCGGATCCAGACTTCCTCAAGACTGCCCTCGCCGACGAGGTTGATCACGCGCTGCCATTTCTTGAGCAGCCCCTCGTAGATGGAGAGCCGCCGAAGAGTTTCTGGCGATGCCTGTCCTAACAAGCGATGCAAGGAGGCCAGCTCCTCGAGCCGCGTTGGCGCGTCAGGTCGTTGCGATCGGGGCGTCAATCTATGAACCGAGGCCGACGCGGCGAACTTTTGAAGCCAATAAAGTCATGGCGGCGGGCGTCATGCCTTCGATGCGGCTTGCCTGACCCATCGTGCGCGGCCGGATCATGTCCAGCCGGCTGCGGATCTCATTCGACAATCCTTGCAAAAGTGAATAGTCGAGATTGTCCGGGATGGTCAGCGCCTCATCGCGCCGCGCCGCCTCAATGTCGTTGGTCTGACGTTCCAAATAGACGGCGTATTTGGCGTCAATCTCGATTTGCTGGGCGATCTTTGTATCTATGTCCCCGAGCTCGGGCCAAATCGACTGCATCGACGCGATGGAGATATCCGGCAATCCAAGAATGTCAAAGGCGGTTCGACGTTGGCCGTCATGATTGATTTTGAGGCCATGCCGCGCCGCCGCATTCGGACTGAGACTGAAGCGCTGCAAGAGGCTCCGCGCATGGAGGAGCGCGGCGTCTTTAGCGGCAAAGGCCTGGACCCGGTCGTGGCCGACGCAGCCGATATCAATGCCGCGGCGGGTCAGTCTTTGGTCGGCATTGTCGGCGCGCAAAGACAGGCGATATTCGGCGCGCGACGTGAACATCCGATATGGTTCAGTCACGCCGCGATTGACTAAATCATCGACCATGACGCCGATATAGGCCTCGGACCGCTGAAATGAGATGGCGGGCGCTCCGCCGGCCAGGGCGGCTGCGTTCAAGCCGGCGACAAGACCCTGCGCCGCCGCCTCCTCATAACCAGTGGTGCCATTGATTTGCCCGGCGAGAAAAAGACCGGGCAGTCGCTTCGTTTCCAGGCTGGATTTCAATTCTCGCGGATCGACGAAATCATATTCGATCGCATAGCCGGGTTGCAGGATGGCGACTTTGGCGAGCCCCGGAATCGTGCGCAAAAAACGATCCTGAATCTCTTCTGGCAGAGCAGTCGAGATTCCGTTGGGGTAGATCGTCTTGTCTTCGAGACCTTCGGGTTCGAGAAAAATCTGGTGAGCATCGCGATCGCCGAAGCGGACCACCTTATCTTCGATCGAAGGACAATAGCGCGGGCCCCGGCCGCTGATCGCGCCGGAATAAACGGGCGAGTGCTCGAGATTCTCAAGAATGAGCGCGTGACCTTCGCGGGTGGTATGGGTAATGAAGCAATCGACTTGCGGATTGGCGATGGCCCCTGTCAAGAACGAAAATGGCTCGGGCTCAGCATCAGCGCTCTGGCGTTCCAAAGCGGACCAGTCGATGGTGTCGCCGTCGAGACGCGGCGGCGTCCCGGTCTTCAGGCGTCCCATGCGAAATTGAAGCCTTTCGAGCGTTTCGCCAAGGCGGACGGCGGGATTTTCACCGATGCGGCCGGCTGGAATCTTCGTTTTGCCTCTATGGATCACGCCGCGCAGGAAAGTGCCCGTCGTGATGATGAGCGCGCCGCAGGCAATTTCCTGTCCGGCCGTGGTGACCAGTCCCGCGACGCGGCCGTTCTCGATCAAAATATCGGCGGCCTCGCCTTCGATTACTTTAAGGTTCTCAGTTGCGGCAATCGCGGCTTGCATGGCTTTCCGATAAAGCCGTCTATCCGCCTGCGCGCGGGGCCCGCGCACGGCCGGACCTTTTGCGCGGTTCAGAACCCGGAATTGGATCCCTGCAGCGTCGGCGACGCGGCCCATCAGTCCATCGAGAGCGTCGATTTCGCGCACGAGATGACCTTTGCCGAGGCCGCCGATTGCTGGATTACAGGACATCGTTCCGATCGTATCGGAGGCGTGGGTGAGGAGGGCAGTCCTTGCTCCCATGCGCGCTGCTGCGGCCGCAGCCTCGCATCCGGCGTGGCCGCCGCCGACTACGATCACATCAAAGGCGCCGCGCATCGACTCTCGATCTCCATTGAATGTTTCACGTGAAACAGGTTGAGCGGCCTATTTTCCGATGCAGAACCGCGAAAATATTTCGCCCAAAATATCTTCTACATCAACCAAGCCTGTAAGTCTCTGCAAGGCAAAAAGCGCCGCGCGCAAGTCTTCGGCTATAATTTCGACGGGCGAATCGAGATTGTCCAGGATGCGCGTCAAAGCCGCCGCCGCCGCATTGAATGATTGGCGATGTCGCTCCTGCGTAATCAAGCCCCCATAACCATCGCCGGTGATGGAGCTGGCGAAATCGGCAAGTTTTTGCAGCAAGACTCCCATGTTTTGGCCCGTTTCGGCGCTGAGGTATATCTCGCCCTCGCGCGCGGGCGTATCGGTCGGGGAAAGATCGCATTTGGTCAAGATTGGCCAAATTACGCTTGTCCCGACCCGCTTGTCGGGAGCGACCGGCCGATCTGCTTCGCTCAGCCAAAGAATAAGGTCGGCATGCTGCGCTTTCTGCAGAGCGCGGGCGACGCCGATTTGTTCGACGGCGTCGGCACTTTCTCGCAGGCCCGCCGTATCGATCAGAGTTACGGGGCAGCCGCTAAGGTCAAGATGAACCTCGAGCGCGTCGCGCGTCGTGCCCGCCTCTTTTGAGACAATCGCCACATCGCGGCGCGCTAGCGCGTTGAGCAGGGTCGATTTTCCGGCATTCGGAGGACCCGCGATAACAATAACGAGTCCATCGCGAATGCGCTCGCCCGAGCGACTTGCGTTGAGTTCGGAGCGCAACCCGTCACGAACCGGCCGAAGCAGACTGCGGACACGGCGGCTGGTCGCCTCGGGAACGTCGCCCTCGTCGGAAAAATCGATTTCCGCTTCAACGAGGGCTGAGGCCTCAAGCAGGGCTTTGCGCCAGATCGCCGCTTGCTGGCTGAGACGTCCCTTCATTTGGCGCAAGGCCTGGCGGCGCTGCCATTCGGTTTCGGCGTCGATCAGATCGGCGAGCCCTTCGACTTGCGCCAGATCCATTTTGCCGTTTAATAAGGCGCGCCGGGTGAATTCACCAGGCTCGGCGGCGCGGACTCCGTTGAGGCGTCCGATCGCCGCGATCAAGGCGGAGACAACCGCCCGGCCGCCGTGGATATGAAACTCGGCGCAATCTTCGCCAGTAAAACTGCGCGGTGCGGGAAAAAACATCGCAATGCCTTGATCGAGCGCTTCTCCAGTCGCGCCATCCCGGAGCGTTGCAAGGGTTGCAACGCGCGGCGCTGGGACCCTGCCAGCAATGGTCTTGACGATATCGCGCGTCGCCGGCCCGGAGATCCGCACCACCGCGATCGCGGCGCGGCCCGCGCCCGAGGCGATGGCGAAGATCGTTTCGGCCCTCATCCCGCCGACGGTTTCGGCGTTTTCCCTGCTCATCAAGATCCTGCTCCTCGCGCTGCAGTCAATCGCGCGAATGCTCTGACTATGCGTCTTATCTGTTTGTTTTGATGTATGATCTTCTCTAAGGAATTTGCGACCCGTCGAAAAACGCTGCGGAAAGAAGATGAAAACGATGTCAGGCAATGAACTCAGCCGAGCCGCAAGTCCTTATCTGCTGCAGCACGCGCACAACCCCGTGCATTGGCGGATGTGGACGCCAGCGGCTTTGCAGGAGGCTCAGGACCTCAACAAGCCGATTCTTCTATCCGTTGGCTATGCCGCCTGCCACTGGTGCCATGTTATGGCCCATGAGAGCTTTGAAGATCAGAACACCGCGGCGGTGATGAACGAACTCTTCGTGAATATCAAGGTCGATCGCGAAGAGCGGCCGGATATTGATCATATCTATATGCAATCGCTTCAGGCTTTCGGCGAACGCGGCGGCTGGCCGCTGACGATGTTTCTCACGCCAAAAGGCGAGCCGTTCTGGGGCGGAACCTATTTCCCCAAGGGCGATCAATATGGACGGCCCGCCTTCGTGAGCGTGCTGCAATCCGTCGCCCAAGCTTTTCGCGCCGAGCCGCAGCGGATCGCGCATAACGCCCAGGCCATCCGCAAAGAATTGTCAAAACTCGCGCCCAATGCCGGGGGCTTTCAACTCGCGGCCGAACAATTGACCAATCTTGCGCCGCAACTCGTCAATGCCATCGACCCGATCAATGGCGGCCTGCGCGGGGCGCCCAAATTTCCAAATACGCCGATTCTGGAGCTTCTCTGGCGCGCCGAAGGGCGGCTTAGGAAGCATACATATCGCGAATCCGTACGCCTGACGCTCGCGCATATGTCGGAGGGCGGGATATATGATCATCTCGGCGGCGGCTATGCCCGCTATTCGACGGATGAGCGCTGGCTCGTGCCGCATTTTGAAAAAATGCTTTATGACAACGCGCAGATCCTCGAATTCCTGGCCCTTTGCTGCGTCGAGTTCGGCGACGATTTGTTCCGCGTGAGGGCGCGGGAGACCGTCGGCTGGCTGGAGCGCGAGATGACCAATGCCGGCGGGGCTTTCTGCGCCAGCCTCGACGCCGATAGTGAGGGCGTCGAAGGGAAATTCTACGTCTGGACCTGGAGCGAGCTCGCGTCGGTTCTCGGCGAGGAAGACGCCCGTTTTCTTGGCAAATTTTACGACGCTTCGCCGGACGGCAATTGGACCGACGAACATCTTGGCCACACTGTCACGATCCTGAACCGCCTGAAGTCGCAACGCTCGAGCGCGGAAGATGAGGCGCGGCTTACAACGCTGCGACAAATGCTATTCGAGGCTCGCGAAAAGCGCGTCCACCCCGGTCTCGACGATAAGATCATGGCGGATTGGAACGGCTTGATGATCGCCGCGCTGGTCAATGCGGCGACGCTTTTGCGCGAGCCGCAATGGATCGCGTTGGCCGCCCGCGCTTATGATTTCATTATCTCGACGATGCAATATGTCGATCCGCAGGGCAACAAGCGGTTGGGGCATAGCTGGCGCGCCGGCGTTTTGGTGACGCCTGGCCTCGCGCTCGATCACGCCGCGATGATGCGCGCCGCGCTGGCGTTGCACGAGGCGCGCAATCTGCCGGGGCTCGCGGCGCGGCTCCATCGCGATTATCTGGCGGACGCGATTGGTTGGGCCGAGGCGCTGGAGACCTATCACGTCGACAGCGCGAGCGGCCTTTTGTGCATGGCTGCGACCGACGCAAGCGATGTCATCCTGCGGCTCGCGCCGACCGCTGACGATGCGATCCTCAACGCTCATCCGGTGTTTCTGTCCGCACTGATCCGCCTCGCGGGGCTGAGCGGTGATGACCGGTGGCTGCGGCGCGCCGACGCTCTGTTCGACGCTGTCGCCGCGTCTGTGCGGACGAGCTTTGTCGGCCACGCCGGCATTTTGAACGCCCTCGACATGCGGCTGCACATCAAGGAAATTGTGACGGCGGGGCCGCGGCGCCTCGCTCTTTATGAGGCCGCGCTGGCGGCGCCGTTCACTGATCGGATCGTTATGGACATTGATAGGCCGGAGGAGATTCCAGCGGGTCATCCGGCCAAAGCGCAAGCGGAGCTTGCAGGGGAGGCGGCGGCCTTCGTTTGCTCGGGCGGAGTCTGTTCCCCGCCAGCGCGGGAGGCGCAGGCATTGCGGAGTCTTCTCGAATGAAAATAGCGCGGCGGAGGTCGTTCGCCGCGCTATTGAAGCGTAGATTAATTGCTTGAACGTCGCGTCTAAAGGTCTTCGGAAAGCTTGCCGATGTGCTTCTGGCTATAAAGCTGAATGCCGACTTGCTTGATCAGTTCGAGCTGTGTTTCAAGAAAATCAATATGATGCTCTTCATCGATTAAGAGTTCATCATATAATTCTTTGGTGACGCGGTCATGAACTGTAATGGCGTATTCGGCCGCTTCAGTATAAAGTGCGCGCGCGCCAAGTTCAGCAGCGAGATCGCAAGTAAGAATTTCTTCGACTGTTTGTCCAATCCGCAATGGATCCAGGACTTGCATGTTCGGAAATCCTTCGAGGAAAAGAATGCGCGCCGTGAGTTTATCAGCGTGCCGCATTTCCTCAATGGATTCTTCTCGCCATTGCTTGGCTAGATCCTTGAATCCCCAGTTGTCGAGGATACGAAAATGAAGCCAATATTGATTGATCGCCGTCAATTCGCTGCGCAAGCTGCGATTGAGATAGTCGATGACTCTGTCGTCACCCTTCATTGTTGCGGACTCCTCGCTTGATATTTAAATTTGGCGTAAGGCGAATGGGATGAAAATCGCTGACCCTATTCGCATAAGGGACGAGCTGATGCACTAGTCTATTTTAGAATAATTCCTACAGCTACGATATTATATGCAATTTCAAGGTCCCGAAAGCGATAATGCAGTAAAGCTCTCGTCTGTACAAGAGTGGAAAGTCGACCGCGATAGGCGCGCCGCCCGAGCCGCGACGGCGCCGCGTTCCTGTCTCGTCCTAAACTCCCTCGTCGCAAATCGCGCGGAGGGGACTGCGAGGGATAAGCGGGGAAGTAAGATTTTCGACAAGGACAACATAAACATTGAATGAGTGATAAAAGCTAAACGCAACGTCCGTCTGGCATTTCTGCCTGAGGCAGGTGAGGAGGTCGAGATGACGGCGCAGGCGACCACCGAGACGAAGATTTACGAAGTCGGGGACAGCGACGGCTGCTCGCTGGAGGAGGATTTGCGCCGCGCGCTCAAGACTGGTGAATTCGAGCTTTATTATCAGAGCCATCACCGGCTTTGAGGCTTTGTTGCGTTGGCGCCATCCTTTGCGCGGCCTCGTACCGCCCGCCGAATTCATCGCTTTTTCGGAAGAGACTGGGCTCATTGCGACGCTCGGCGAATGGGCGCTTCGACAAGCCTGCGCAGAGGCCTCTGCGTGGCCGGACGATTTGAAAGTCTCGGTCAATGTGTCGTCCGTTCAATTCCAGAGCGGAGACCTGACGCATGTGGTTGGGACCGCCCTTGCGGGGGCCGGGCTGCCCCCTTCGCGTCTTGATCTTGAGATCACCGAGTCCGTTCTTTTGGCCGAAAGCCCCGCCAATCTCGCAACCTTGCGGCGCCTGCGCGGCCTTGGGGTCAGCGTTTCGATGGATGATTTCGGAACCGGCTATTCCAGCTTCCGCAACTTGCGCGCCTTTCCTTTCGACAAAATCAAGATCGACCGGTCCTTCATCCGCGAGCTGCCGACGAGCCGCGATTGCAGCGCGATCGTCCGGGCTGTCGCCAGTCTTGGAGCGAGCCTTGGCATGTCGACGACGGCCGAAGGCGTCGAGACCAACGAACAGCTCGAATGGCTGCGCAACGAGGGCTGCACGGAGATGCAAGGCTATTTCTTCAGTCCGCCAATTCCGGCAAGCGAGATTGGGGCCATCCTGGCGAGGAACGGCTGCGCGCAATCTCGGCTCGCGCAATAGATCGCGGGCTGAAGACGCAATAGCCGTGCGGCTCGTCTCGTCAGTCCTGATCAAACCCCGCGTCCTCGGCGGCGCGTTTGGCGATGGCAGACCAGTCGAGGTCGCGATCGCCATTGGCCAGCGCCGCGAGAAAACGGTCCCGCACGATGGCGGCGAAGGGCAGCGGCACTTCGAGAGTTTCCGCAGCCTGCTGGACCAGACGATTGTCCTTCTGTCCAAGAGCCATCTTGAAGCCGGGGGGCGAGAACTTGCCTTCGAGGATCAGGCTGCCATAGGTCTTGTAGACCGGCGCCGCGAACAGCGTTTCGGTCAGAAACTCGTTGACCTTCGCGGTCTCAACCCCCCCTTTGGCGGTCAGAGCAAAGGCCTCGGCGAGGCTTTCGATGACGCAGGTGATGAGAAAATTGCCGGTGAGCTTCAAAAGATTCGCCTGCGCGGGCGTATCGCCGATGACGAAGGTGCGCTGACCCATCGCATCTAGCGCCGGACGGATCTTTTCGATCACATCGGGCGCCCCGGCCGCAGCGATGAAGAGCTTGGCCGCCGCCGCGGCCTCCGGCCGACCGAACACCGGCGCGGCGACAAAACGCTGACAGCGTTGGGTATGAGCAAAAGCGAGACGCTCCGACAGCGCCACCGAGATCGTGCTCATCGAGACATGGGCGGCCCCTTTCGCCAGCCCCTTGGCGATGCCGTTGTCGCCGAGCGCTACGGCCTCGACGGCTTGGTCATCGGCGAGCATGGTGATCGCTATCTCAGCCCGGCTCGCCGCCTCCGCCGGCGTATCGGCGACCTCGGCGCCTTCCGCCGCAATGGCTCGGGCGGGCTCCGAACTCCGATTCCACACAATCACCTTGTGTCCATGTTTGATGAGATTGCGCGCCATCGCGCCGCCCATCCCGCCTAATCCCAGAAATGCTATTTCCATAAAATTTCTCCATGAACCGCAGCGCATGATCCCGAAAATTTACGGAGTTTTCGGACAGGATTATGCGTTGAAACCAAAGGTGAAGAACCTGGGGAGGGCGCCTTGGCGGCTATCCCATTGCTGATGTTTGAGCTTTCAGCGCTTCCTCAGACAGCGACGCCTTGCCGGCCGCCTCACGCCGGCGGCGGGCCTCATAGGTCTCCAAATGGGCAAAGGCAATGCGCAGCAGGGATCGAGCGTCGTCGCCGCGACTCCTCCGCAAAAGATCGCCGACGATCTGGTCCGCCTCGATCGGCGCGCCGCGTTCGATGTCTTTCAGCATCGAGGCGGTGAATTCTGATCCCGGCGTCGTCAGCACGGTTCGCCCGCGCTCCAGCCAGACCTCTCGCGGCGGAAAGCCGTTCGCCGCTGCGATCGCCGTGCATTCATCGAGCAGCGACGTGGCGAGATTTGCGGCTTCGGCGGCGACGATATCGCCCGCCGCGCCGCGCATCAGGCAGGTAATGCCGGCCGCCGCCGCAATGAACGTCCATTTCTCCCACATATCGTGCAGGATGTTGTCGCTCAGTCGCGCCGTGAAGCCGGCATTCGACAGGACGTCCGCGATCGACTTCATCTGTTTCGATTGAGAGCCATCGCGTGCGCCGAACACGAGATCCTGCAATTTACCGAAATGCGCGATCCGCCCTTCAGAATCGAGCGCTGTCGAGATCGCACAGAGTCCGCCGAGCACGCGGCTGGCCCCGAAACGCGCGTCGAGCGCATCGAGATGGCGAATGCCGTTGAGCAAGGGAAGGATCGCTGTGCTGGGGCCGACGGCGGGCACAAAAGAAGCGATCGCCCCTGCGAGGTCGTAGGCTTTGCAGCTGAGCAGGATGAGGTCGAACGGCTCGTGCAGCGCCTCTGCAGAGATCGTCGGCGGCTGAGGCAAATCGAGGTCGCCGAGCGCGCTTTTGATGACGAGCCCGGTTTTGGCCAGCTGGGCTGCGCGCCTCGCGCGGACGAGGAAAGTGACGTCGCGGCCGGCCTCCAACAATCGTCCGCCGAAATAGCCGCCGATTGCGCCGGCTCCGACTACGAGAATACGCATATATTCGTCCTTTCTTGAGTCTGCCCGCGAGGAGACCGGCAAAGGCGGAGGCGATCGCTGCGGCGCGACGCAGCTTCTCGTGATGCCGTCCTTCTCTTAGGAGCAGGAGCTGATGTCAAATGGAGCTATGCCGCATGGGGTTGCGCGGAGAGTGAGCGGGGAACGTCGCCGCTTCAATTTGCCGTGAAGCTCTGGCGGGGCAGGTGGGCGGCCATTCGAAGCGCTGCGGCGCTGCCGCCGCTAGAGTCGCTCACTTTCGGGCCGCCACCGTGGCGAATGGCGCTTTTTTCGCAAGTCAGGTCGATAAATTCCCAGGCATTGAGGCAGTTTTCCATATTATACTGGATAATATGTAGGTTAAAATAGATTAGTCCAACTTAAAATAGATTTGTTGTTATTGCATTTTGTCTTAGAGAACTTAACATTGGCTTGCAGATGGAGCCTAATAGCAAGCAATACAGGCCCATACGCGACAAGTAGCATGGTTTTAGACCAATCGCGCGCTCCCACCGGGGCGGAGCACACCCGAACGCGATGACTCCCGGCACGGAATAGGCAGATTCCGTGCCGGGCTTTTCTTCGGCTAATCGCGCGAAGAATCAAAATAAGCTGGCAAAAGCCCTTTGGAAATGCGCCCCTCATCTTGAGAGAAGGCAAACCTTCATCTCGAAGATGATTCCATCGTTTCGCGCCGCCGAACCCGCGAGCCCGGACCCCTGGAATCCAGGCATTGCCCAACCTCTTTCGTCCGTGTATGCAAATTGCGTCCTAAGCGTATGGAAGATGTCCATGTCGACCTCGCTCTGGATGGTTCAATCAAATGACAGTTTCCGCTGATATGCCGATCGAGACCGTGAAACCCCGCTCGCAATCCCGAGCGAGCATTGTCGTCGCGGGCGCCGTTTCCATGGCGGTCGCGATTGGCGTCGGCAGGTTCGCCTTCACGCCGCTCCTGCCCCTGATGCTGCGCGACGGCATCGTTGATCTCAACTTCGGAAGTTGGCTGGCGACGGCCAATTATGCCGGTTACATGATTGGCGCTCTGCTTTGCATGGCGTTGCCGCGCCTTTGGCCGAGCTCGGCCTTGATCCGCTGGGGAATGGCGGCGACGGCCGCGCTGACCTTAGGCATGGCCTTGCATATCCCTTGGCTCTGGATCGTTCTGCGCTTTCTTGCAGGAATCGCCAGCGCCGTCGTTTTCGTGTTCACCTCCGGTTGGTGCCTCGCTCGATTGTCGGCGCTTGGCGCGCCCGCCTTGGGCGGGGCAATCTATACGGGGCCTGGCGCGGGCATTGCGGCTTCCGGGCTCGCGTCGTTCGGCATGATGGCCGACAACTGGACCGCCGCCAGCGGCTGGTTGGCGCTCGGAGTTTTAGTGACCATCCTTAGCGCATTGGTCTGGCCTGTGTTTAGAGGCCCGGATGTCTCCCCGCGCGGCGTCGCCGTCGCCAGCTCGGAGGCTGAGGCCGGCGCGGCCCCGATCACCGGCGGTTCGCGGGAAATGGCGGTCTTTACCTTCACCTATGGACTTGCGGGTTTTGGCTACATCATCACGGCGACGTTTTTGCCGGTTATCGCGCGCACGGCGCTCCCCGGCTCCGTTTGGCTCTACCTGTTCTGGCCTATCTTCGGCGTCGGCGTCGTCGGGGGGGCTTTGCTGGCGACGCGCATACCGACGCGGATCGATCCGCGCCTCACGCTCGCCATTTGTTACGTCTGTCAAGCCATCGGCATAGGCTTGACGCTGTATCTGCCGACGTCGCTCGGCTTCGTGCTCGGCAGCCTCCTTGTGGGCTCCCCATTCAACGTTATCAGCTTTCTCGCAATGCAGGAGATCCGCCGGCTTCGGCCGCATCATGCGGCGAGGTTCATGGGTTTGCTCACCGCTTCCTACGGCCTTGGCCAGATCGCGGGGCCGCCCATGACAGCGGCCCTTCTGGCCCAAAGCTCGAGTCACGCGCAAGGTTTTGCGCTGTCGCTCGCCATTGCTTCCGCGACGCTGCTGATTGGGGCCGTGCTCTATGTTCTGATGGCCCGCGCGTGGCCAATGCGGCTTTCTAAGGCCGAGCTCTAGGCGGGCGGCGAAGCGGCGACTTTCCGCTCGTCGAGAGCCGCCGTCTTGATCAAGGCAAAAACGGCGGCCCCCTCCTTGAGGCCAAGTTCGTCGAGCGCATGGTTGGTCGCCATAGCGAATAGGTTGCCATCTCCGTCCAAAGCGATCTCGACCATGGCGAGCGGGCCATTTTTTATGATTTTACCGACCCGGCCTGACAGAGCGCTGCGGACGCTGAGATGGCGAGGCGGATCGAGCGAAAGCACAACATCCGTCGCCTTGACGATGATCCGCGCGGTTCCCCCGCGTGGACCGGCGGGACCCGCGAGCCAGATGGTTCCCGATGGAAGCTTCAGCTCCGTTAAGCCATAGGCTGCGTTTTCGCCGCTGACTTTCGCCGTCAACACTGAAGAGCGGTCGAAGCGGTCTTCCATCATGTGCGTCGCGGACGCGCCGAAAACCTCGCCGGGAGAGCCGACAGCCTTTACGCGGCCATTCTCGAGCAAGACGATGCAGACGGCCAGCCGCACGACCTCGTCGATCGCATGCGAGACATAGACGATTGGAACCTTGAATTCGTCGCGCACATGCTCGATCAGCGGCAGGATTTCGAGCTTGCGCTCCATGTCGAGCGCCGCCAACGGTTCATCGAACAAAAGAAGTTTTGGACAGGAGAGCAGCGCCCGCCCAATCGCCACCCGCTGCCGCTCGCCCCCGGAAAGACGCGCGGGACGGCGCGGGAGCAAGGGGCCGATCCCCAGGATTTCGATCACCGCATCAAATTCGATCTCGCGCGCGTGGCGCGGCGCGAACCAGCGCCCAAACAGCAGGTTCTGCTTCACGCTCATATGCGGAAAGAGATTTGAATCCTGAAAGACAAGGCCAATGCGGCGGCGATGCATCGGGATGAAAACGCCGCGCTGCGTGTCGACGAGCGTCTCATCTTCGAGCTTGATATAGCCGCGGTCGGGTCGAAGGAGCCCACCGATGAGATTGAGCATCACCGATTTGCCGGAGCCAGATTGCCCGAACAGCGCGGTGACGCCATGGCCATTCTTAAAAGCGACGTCGAGATCGAAAGTCCCGAGCTTGAGGGCGACGTCGACGTCGATCATTCGAAATTCGCCAATCGTTTTTCCGCCCAGCGCTGAATAACTTCCGAGGCGATGAGCGCACATAGGGCGATTACGATCGCCACCGCGGTCAAGCGCATGGCCCCGGCGTCGCCGCCCGGCACTTGCGTATAGGTGTAGATCGCGGCGGAGATGGTCTGCGTTTCGCCAGGGATGTTCGAGACGAAAGTGATCGTCGCGCCAAATTCGCCGAGCGCCTTGGCGAAAGCCAGAATAGCGCCGACGACGATGCCGGGGATGGCGAGCGGCAGACTGATCAGAAAGAACGTCCAGATTTGGTTTGCGCCCAAAGTGCCGCCCGCCAGCTCCAACCGCCGGTCGATCGCCTCGAACGATAGCCGCATTGCGCGAACCATCAGAGGAAACCCCATCACCGCGCAGGCGACCGCTGCGCCGGTCCAGCGAAACGACAGAACAATGCCGATGTCGGCGAGAAAGGCGCCGAAGACGCCTTTGCGTCCGAGCAGGATGAGAAGGATGAACCCCGTGACGACGGGGGGCAGCACCAAAGGCAGATGAACGAGGCCGTTCAGCAGCGTCTTGCCTGGAAATCGCCAGCGGGCGAGCGCAAAGGCGGTGAAAATGCCGAACGGCAGGCTGACGATCGTCGCGACAACTGCGATCCGCAGGGAGAGCCAGATCGCGGTCCATTCAGCGGGCGATAAGTCCAGCACCCTGGCGTTCTCCGATTTTCTGGCGAAGGCTCACTTCGACAGAATTGTGAAACCCTGCGCGAGGAAAATCTTGGTCGCCGCCTGCGACGCCAGAAACGCCGCGAAGCGAACGGCGTCAGGATTCTTCGAATCAGCGACAAGAGCGACAGGATAGATGATTGGGCTATGGCTCGACTCGGGGAAGGTATCGACGATTTTCACCTTGGGTTCGGCCTTGGCGTCGGTTGCGTAAACAATCCCGAAACGGGCCTCGCCGCGCGCGACGAGGTTCAGCGCGTTGCGAATGTTATCAGCCTGCGCGAGCTTTGACTCGACCTTGTCCCAGACCCCCAGCGTTTGCAGCGCCTGCTTGGCGTAAATGCCGCCCGGGCATGAATCGATGGTGCAGACCGCAATCTTGCCGTCGCCCGTCGCCCCGGCGAGATCGAAGCCGGACGCTATTTTGAGATCGACGCTTGAATCGGCCGGCTCGATCAGAACTAGCGCATTGCCGAGCAAATTGCGCCGCGTTCCCGGCCGGATGAACTTGGCCTTGTCGAGATAATCCATCCAGGTGAGGTCTGCGGAGATAAAGACGTCAGCGGGCGCGCCCTGCTCGATCTGTTTGGCGAGGACGGCGGACGATCCATAGACGATCGTGGGAGCCTTGCCGCCAGCGGCCGCCCACGGCTCGGCAACGGCGTCGAGCGCGGTCTTCATGCTCGCGGCTGCGAAGACGACAACCGGCTTGGCGTTTGATTCTTCTGCGACCGCGGCTGACGCGAGTCCCGCCGCCGCAAACGTCAGGATCAGGGCCAATGCGTTGAGCTTGCGGCGGGTGAACTCAATCATGCAACTCTCCTGCGCTTTTGCCTCTCGCTGCACCGGTCCTCTGAAGGGATCGGAACCGCATCGGTTTGCGTAGACCGGCGCTCAAAGCCGATCCTATATGGCGCCACAGGTTAGGCAAACGCCGAAACGCAGCCGCCGCCAAGGTTGAACTACGAAGTGGAAGCCGCAACGGCGCCGGCGATAGCCAGAAGAGCAACGACGATCCACGGCGGCATCTTCCAGACCGTGAGCAGCAGGAAACCGGTCAGCGCGAGCAGGAGATCGCGTTGCGTCAGAACGGCGCCCGTCCACACCGGGCTGTATAACGCAGCGGCAAGAATGCCGACGACGGCAGCGTTCGCACCGCGCATGGCGGCCTGCGCCGCGGGGCGGGCGCGCAAAGCATCCCAGAACGGCAGCGCGCCGTAGACAAGTAGAAGCCCCGGCAGGAATATGGCGGCTAGCGCTATCGCCGATCCGGCGAGTCCATTGGGGGGCGGCCGCGCCACTGCGCCGAGATAGGCGGCAAAGGTGAACAAGGGGCCAGGAACAGCCTGCGCCAAGCCATAGCCAGCGAGAAAGGCTTCGTCGCTAACCCATCCCGGCTGAACCACCTGTGCCTGAAGCAAGGGCAGCACGACATGGCCTCCGCCGAACACCAGCGCGCCTGAATGATAGAAGGCGCTAAACAGCGCGACGCCTTGATTGCCGGTCGCGCTCGCAATGATCGAGGGGACGAGAAAAATTATTCCAAACAGCGCAAGCGCTGCGAAGCCGCCGCCTCGCGATATTGGAAATCGCGCGCCGCCGGACAGGGTTTCGCCATTTTGCTTGCAAAACCGGAGACCGAGGAGCGCCCCGAGGACGATCGCCCCAATTTGCGCCAGCGATCCACCGAACAAAGTCACGATCGCGATTGCCGTCAGCGCGATCGCCGCGCGCATTCGATCCGGCGTTAGCGTTCTTGCCATGCCAAAGACGGCTTGCGCGACCACCGCGACAGCGACGAGCTTTAGGCCATGCAGGATGCCTCCCGCGACAGGTCCCTTGAACGCCGCTGCGGTGAGCGCGAAAGCAAAGAGGATGATCGCGGACGGAAGGGTAAAGGCGAACCAGGCGGCGAGCCCGCCTAAGATGCCATTGCCCCGTAGAACGCCCAGAGAAAAGCCAACCTTGCTTGATGCGGGGCCTGGCAAAAATTGGCAGAGCGCCACAAGATCCGCATAGGCGGTGTCGCTGAGCCATTTGCGGCGGATCACCAATTCGTTTCGAAAATAGCCAATATGCGCGATCGGGCCGCCGAACGATGTCAGGCCGAGCTTGAGGAAGGCGCGAAACACCTCGGCGGGGGAGCCCGGCTGCGAGCGGCGCCCGTCCGCCGAATTTTTCGGCTGAGCGGCTCCGAAGCGAGCTTTGCCTCCGTTCATTGACGCTCTCCAGGTCTTCGTCGCGCGGGTGGCTGCCGCGGCGAAGAAAAGTTGTCCTGCTATGACATGGCTTTTAGCGCCAAACCAGCGAGCTTGTCCGCGTCGTCCTTGCGCTCGCTATATCGGCTCGTGAGGTAGGCGGAGGCTCCACGGGTCAGCAGCGTAAATTTCAGCAATTCTTCCATCACGTCGACGACGCGGTCGTAATAGGCCGAAGGCTTCATCCGGCCGGCATCATCGAATTGCTCATAGGCTTTGGCGACGGAGGACTGGTTGGGGATCGTGATCATGCGCATCCAGCGGCCAAGCACACGCAGCTGATTGACCGCGTTGAATGATTGCGAGCCGCCGCTGACCTGCATCACCGCCAGCGTTTTGCCTTGCGTCGGCCGCACCGCACCAATCGAGAGCGGTATCCAATCAATTTGCGCTTTTATGACTCCGGTCATGCTTCCATGGCGCTCGGGACTGCACCAGACCTGCCCTTCGGACCACGTCGACAGCTCCCGCAATTCGTTGATCTTGGGGTGATCGTTGGGCGCATCGTCAGGCAGAGGCAGGCCGCTCGGGTTAAAGATGCTGGTTTCGGCGCCCAAGGCTTGGAGCAGCCGGGCGGCTTCTAGCGTCAGAAAGCGGCTGAAAGATTTTTCGCGCAGCGATCCATAAAGTAGGAGAATGCGTGGGCGATGCGTCGCTGGCTGTGGCTGCAGCGCGGTGAGATTGGGGAGCTCAAAAGCGGCGCCCCGCAGGTTCGGCAGATCAGACAGGTCAAACAATGCGGCGGCCCTGCGGGTCGATGACGCCCTCCCCGTCTTCCTTGACAAAGGGGCCAATGCCCGGGTCCGGCAGGAGATCGAGCACCGCCTCTGAGGGACGACACAGCCGGACGCCTTTTGGCGTTTCGACGATCGGCCGATTGATCAAGATTGGATGCTCGACCATCAAGTCAATCAGCTCGTTGTCTGTCCATTTGGGATCAGCTAGTCCAAGCTCCGCGTAGGACGTCCCCTTCTCGCGCAGCAGCTGCCGCACGGAGACCTCCATCGCCTGAATTAGTTCGACCAGCCGCCCGCGACTTGGCGGCGTTTTAAGATATTCAATCACGACTGGCTCTTCGCCGCTTTGCCGGATCATGGCGAGCGCATTGCGCGACGTGCCGCACGCCGGATTGTGATAGATGGTGATCGTCATAGTCGCGCCTCTGAGTTAAGCGACGGGATGGTGTCCGCCGGGGTGTGCAACAGCCAATTCATCAATAGGAGGCCGCAGGCCGCGCCGACAAGTTCAGCGGCGATAAAGCCCGGCGCATCGAGCGGCCGTATGCCGGAGAAGGTGTTGGTGAAAGCGCGCGCAATGGCCACGGCCGGGTTGGCGAACGACGTGGAAGCGGTGAACCAGTAAGCCGCGGTAATGTAGAGCCCGACCAACCACGGAACGGATTTCTGCTCGAAGCGAATCCCGGCGAGGATCGTGGCGATCAGGCCGAAGCTTGCAACCCACTCGGCGAACCATTGCGCCCCTCCGGTGCGGATCTTCAGCGATGCCTCGAGGATAGGCAAAGCAAACATCAGGTGCGCCGTCATCGCGCCGATCAAGCCGCCGCTGAGCTGCGCCGCGGAATAGAGCGCGGCTTCGCGCCAACCAAGATCGCGTTTGAGGGCGAAGACCAGGGAGACCGCCGGATTGAAATGCGCGCCCGAGATTGGTCCGAGGGTGGTGATGAGCACCACCAGCATCGCGCCTGTCGCTAAAGCGTTGCAAAGTAGCATGAGCGCCGCGTCTTGTGTCATGGCTTCAGCCATTACGCCGGAGCCCACAATTGTCGCGACCAAAAATGCGACGCCAAGCAATTCAGCAGCCAAGCGACGCGGCAGATCGTAAATTGGCGATAGCCGGTTTTTGCCGCTGCAAGCGTAACCGTTCTGTGCGTCGAAAATCTGACTACTCATGTGCGATCACTGTCGGAGGACAGCGCGACTTCAGATTGGCGATCAACGGGGCGCACAGCTCAGGGCGCCCGCCACAGCAGTCCTTGACCAGAAAGAGCATCACGTCGCGGAGACCGGCGAGATTGGCTCGATAAATGATCGACCGGCTATGCCGCGCGCCATCCACGAGACCGGCGCGGGAAAGGATCGCCAGATGCGTAGACATCGTATTGTGTGGGACCGCCAACAAGCGAGCAAGTTCGCCAGCCGGCAAACCTTCAGGTTCATGTTCGACGAGCAGTCGAAATACGTCTAACCGCGTTGCTTGCGCGAGGGCGGCGAGGGTGAGAATAGCGCGTTCATTGTCCATATGTCGAGAATAGTAGACATAACTGCCGTCGTCAACGTGCTCTTATGGCGAGGCCTGGGCGCACACCGACAAGCGATCCTTGAACGCTGTCAAGAGCCGCGCCTTGCGTAACGATGGTCATGGTTCGCCGAGCCGAACCAACGTGGATCAAGCCTTCGCCATCGAAGCTTTCCCCTGCGCGAGATAGGCGCGCCAACTTCCCAAGGCCGAAATGTCGCGGCCGCCTTCTAAAGCAAATGCTTCGCACAGGAAGCCGGGAACGACGCCGCCATCGGCCAAAGTAATCTTGCCGATTCCCATCGGCGGCGGGATCGCGGCGACGAAGCGGCCGAAATTTTCAGACGTCAGCGACCACAGCTCGATCTCTATGCCGGTCCCCTCAAAGCCAGGAGCGCGGACGAGACCGGGCTTTGGCGGCGTCGTTCCGGTCAGGGCGACGAGCCGATAGAATGGCGCCGTTTTTGTACGCTTGACGAAGGTCGCTCCAAGATCCGTCAGTTCGCGATTGAGCGGCAACCCAGAAAGATGTGCGCCAGCGACAGCGATGACGATTCTATTGCCTGGAGCGATATCCGGGCTTGGCCCGGCGACCGACGCAAGGGGTGAGGCCGGGAGTTCGGGCGATTGCCCCGCCGTGCGGCCAACCCCTTCGCCGAGCGCTTGATGGAGCCGCTCTCCGATGGTCGCGAGATCGAAATCGCAAAAGGCCGGTCCGATCAGGCTGACGCCGAAAGGGAGCCGGCTTGCCGCGCGAAAGCCGGCGGGTACGGCGATCGCGGCGTAATCAAGCAGGTTGACGAAATTGGTGTAAAGGCCGAGCCGGCTGTTATTGACGATCGGGTTCTCCGCAATTTGCTCCACCGTGAAAGTGGTTGGCGCGGTCGGCAGCAGCATCAGATCGAAATTCGACCATTGACGCGCGGCCTCTCGCGCAATCGTCCGCAGCCTGTATTCGCCCTTGTACGCATCCGCCGCGGAAAGATTGACCGCCTTGCCGATGATCTGGCGAACTTGCGGATCCATTGCTTCCGCATGAGCGGCGAAGAAGCGGTCGATGGCCGCGAGACGCTCCGCCACCCACGGGCCGTCATAGACCAGAGCCGCGGCTTCGCGAAAGGGTCGATACTCGATTTCGACCGCAGTCCCGCCAAGAGCTTTCAACCGGTTGATCGCCGCGTCATATAGCCCGGCTGCCTCATGATCGCCGAAAAATTCCCGGTCTTCCTGCCTCAAGACGCCGAAGCGGAACTGATCTGTCGGTAGACTCGCCGTCTTGGAGGGCCGGGAATAAGGGTCCGCCTCATCAAAACCCTCCGCGATGGTCAGAACCGCGCGGGCGTCCGCGGCGGAGGCGGCGAAGATGCTGACGCAATCCAGAGAACGACAGGCCGGAACCACCCCAGCCGCGCTGATGCGGCCTTTAGTCGGCTTCAGACCGATGAGATTGTTGAAAGCCGCCGGAACGCGCCCCGAACCCGCCGTGTCGGTGCCAAGAGAAAACGAAACCAACCCTGCGGCGACTGCGACGGCGGACCCCGAACTTGATCCGCCCGATATGTAGCGACGATCGAAAACGCTGCGCGGAGCGCCATAAGGAGACCGCGTTCCGACCAGTCCCGTGGCGAACTGGTCCAAATTGGTCTTGCCGATCAATATGGCCCCGGCGGCCAACAGCTTTTCGACGACAGTTGCGCTCTTGTCCGGCGTGTATGAAAAGGCGGGACAAGCCGCAGTCGTCGGCAAACCCGCGACGTCTATATTATCTTTGATCGCGAAAGGAACGCCATAGAGCGGCAAACGCTCTCGCGCGTCGGGGTCCTCGCTCAGCTCGCGCGCGCGGTTCAATATATCGCTCTCGGAAAGCCGGTAGATCCAGACGCTCGCATCATAGGCGTCGATCCGCTTCAACGCCTCCAGGGCAATTTGTTGCGGCGTAAAGCGCCCTTCGCGATAGCCGCTGCGAAGCGTTTCGATTTGCAGCATTTGCGGAATCATCGTTGATCCTCGATCTGGAGCACGGCTAGGCGCTGTCCATTTTGCACCGGGCGCCCGGCCTGACAAGTGACTTCCACTATGCGGCCGGCGGCCGGCGCCGCAACCGAGATTTCCATCTTCATGGATTCGAGAATGACCAATGTCTGGCCGGCGGCCACAATGTCGCCGATCGCCGCCTCGACTTTCCAGACGTTCCCAGGCATCGGCGCTTCGATAGCGATCGCATCGACCGGCAAGATTGCATCAGATGACGCTTCGACAACGTCATCCGCGACGAAAAGATCGAGCCCCTGCTCCGCCCAGCGCCGCCGTTCTTCGTCAAAGGCCGCACGCTGCCGGGTTTGAGCCTTGGCGATGGATTCCGCATTCTGCGCGAGGAAAGCGTTGTATTTTTTCAGGCTGAAGGTGGTTGGTTCGATCTTCAGCGGATAGCGGCCATGGGGAAAAGATTCCCGCGCATCCGCCAATTCCTCGCCGCTGACCGGATAGAAGCGGATCTGGTCAAAGAAGCGCAGCAGCCAGGGCGATCCCGCCTCGAATGCATCGGTTGTCCGCCAGCTGTTCCACATCTGGATGGTGCGGCCAACGAGCTGGTAGCCGCCAGGGCCTTCCATGCCATAGACGCAAAGATAGGCGCCTCCGATCCCGACGGCGTTCTCCGGCGTCCAGGTTCGCGCCGGATTATATTTGGTGGTGACTAATCGATGGCGCGGATCGATTGGCGTCGCGACCGGAGCCCCGAGATAAACGTCGCCCAATCCCAGCACCAAATAGCTGGCGTCAAAGACGATCTCGCGGACCTCTTCGATCGAGCCGAGACCATTGATGCGGCGGATGAACTCGATATTTGAAGGGCACCAAGGCGCGTCCGGGCGGACCAGCTCCTGATATTTTCTCATCGCGAGCTGGGCTTGCTCATCGTTCCACGACAGCGGCAAATGGACGATGCGGCTTTCTATCTCGACTTCATCGACCGAAGGCAGCGTCTGCTCTAGCCTGATCATCTGATCGAGGAGGCGCGTCAACGGCTGCACGGTGTTGTCGTAGTGGATTTGCAGCGACCGAATGCCCGGCGTCAGATCGATGATGCCGGGCAGCTTCGCTTGCAGCACGGCCTGGTGCAGCAAATGGACCCGCATCCGCAGCGCGAGATCCAGAACGATCGGCCCGTATTCGATCAGAAGGTAGCTGTCGCCTGCCCGGCGATAGCAGACGGAAGTCGGGCCATCGTCGTTGCGATGCAAAATGGGGCTCCCGAGCGCGCGCGCAGGCGCTCCCGAGATTGAGGGGAGAGGCGCCAGACGAAAGCGGACCTTATCGCCCGGCCGCAACTGGCCCGTCTTCCAGAGTTCGTCCTTCACGATGACCACGGGGCAGACGAATCCGCCAAGGCTCGGCCCGTCCGGCCCCAAAATGATCGGCATGTCGCCCGTGAAGTCGAGCGCGCCGATGGCATAGGCGTTATCGTGAATATTTGAGGGATGCAGCCCCGCTTCGCCGCCGTCCGCGCGCGCCCAGCGCGGCTTTGGCCCGATCAGCCGAACGCCCGTGCGCGCGCTATTATAGTGCACCTCATATTCGCTCGCGAAAAGCTCAGCGATGTCTTCATTTTGGAAGAAGTCGGGCGCGCCATGCGGGCCATAGAGAACGTCGATCGTCCAGTCGTGGGTAAGTTTAAATGGGTCTTCGGCGACGCGCTTTGGAGCAGACGCCGAGCCCGTTGCTGCGATGCGAAGGACATCCCCCGTTCGCAACGCTCCGGCGGCATGGCCGCCAAACTTGCCGAGCGTGAAAGTCGCCCGCGATCCCAGATAGAGCGGCGCATCGACGCCGTTGCGGATCGCGAGATAGGTTCTGTTGCCAGGCCCTTCGATTGCTCCCAGCGTCAGGACTTGCCCCCGCAAGACGTTGACCGGTTCATTACAAGGAACCGACGCGCCATCCAAGAAGGCGGTCATCCTGGCGCCGCTCAGCGCTATGATCGCATCAAGGTTGAACCGGAGCGTTGGCCCGCGCAATGTGAGTTCAAGCGCCGCCGCGCCTTCGGGGTTGCCGACGACCGTATTGGCCAGCCGAAAATGATGGTCGTCCATTGGACCGCTTGGCGGCGCGCCAACGTGCCAATAGCCGAGGCGGCCCGGCCAGTCCTGAACGCTGGAAAGGGTTCCGGGCGCAAGGACGTCAATGGTGCGCGGAATATAAGCGAACTCGCTCAGCGTCTTGGTGACCATCTCGCCTTTGCGGAATGGCGCAAGGTCGAGAACGGCGGACAAATAACCAAGATTGCTCTCGATGCCCCAGATTTCGCTTTCGTTCAGGGCGCGCGAGAGCCGCTCGATCGCCTCCTCGCGCGTGTCCCCATGCGCGATGACCTTAGCCAGCAGCGGATCATAGTACGGCGAGACCTCGACCCCTGTCTCGATCCAGCCATCAACCCGGACGCCCTGCGCAAATTTCACGCGGGTCAAAAGCCCGGTGCTGGGGCGAAAGTCCTTCGATGGATCTTCCGCATAGATGCGCGCTTCGATCGCGGCGCCTTTTGGCTTCAGACTGGACTGCGCCGGAAGCGTGAATTCCCCAGCCGCCTGCAAAATCATCCATTCGACGAGATCGACTCCGAACGTCGCCTCCGTGACGCAATGTTCGACTTGCAGTCTTGTATTGACCTCAAGGAAATAGAACTGATGCGCCTCGGCGTCATAAACGAATTCAACGGTGCCTGCTGACTCATATGAGACGGCCTGCCCGAGAGAAATGGCGGCCTCGCGCAGAGCCGAGCGGCTCTCCTCGCTGAGGCCGGGGGCCGGCGTTTCCTCTATGACCTTTTGGTTGCGCCGTTGCAGCGAACAATCGCGTTCGCCAAGCGCCACTACGCCGCCTTCGCCATCGCCAAAGATCTGCACTTCCACATGGCGAGCGTGCGCGACGAATTTTTCTAGATAAACGCGGTTGTCACCGAAATTATTGGAGCCGAGCCTGCGCACGGTCTCGAAGCGCGCGGCGAGTTCGTCCGGCCCATGGCAGAGATGCATGCCGATGCCGCCGCCGCCGGCGGTGCTCTTCAGCATCACCGGATAGCCGATTCGTTTCGCCTCCGCGAGCGCGCGACCGGCGTCGTCAAGCAGGCCACTGCCGGGCAATAGCGGAACGTTCGCGCGCGCCGCAAGTTCGCGTGCGGTATGTTTCAATCCGAATGAGCGCATATGCTCGGGGCGCGGCCCAATAAACGTTATGCCAGCTCCCGCCAGCCGTTCGGCAAAGCCCGGATTCTCGCTGAGGAAACCATAGCCGGGGTGGACCGCTTCGGCGCCGCTCTCTTCGCACGCTGCAATAACAGCATCGATATTGAGATAGCTCTGCGCGGCCGGAGACGCTCCCAGCCGGATCGATTCATCGGCCGAAAGAACGGTTGGCGAGAAACGATCCGCGTCCGAATAGACGGCGACGGAGGAAATGTTCATCCGTCGCAATGTGCGGATGACCCGTCCGGCGATTTCTCCCCGGTTGGCGATGAGAACTTTTTTGAACATTTCCGTTACTTCGCCGCAGCGTTCCAAATCAAAACCCTGATCGGCGACGGGTTGAATCCGTTGCACGGGTTGTTGACCTGAGGGCAATTGGAGAAGACGCACAGCACATCCATCTCGGCCCGAAGGTCGACATAGCCGCCCGGCGCCGAGATGCCATCGACGATCGCCAGCTCGCCGCTCGGCTCAATCGGAACATTCATGAAGAAGTTGATGTTGCTGACGATGTCGCGCTTGCCGAGGCCGTATTTGCCGATCTCGAGGACGAAGTTTTCACGGCAGGCATGCATGTATTTCGTATGATGGCCGAAGCGCACCGTGTTGCTCTCGCAGCTGCAAGCGCCAGCCGATGTGTCATGGCGGCCGCAGTTGTCGGCGACGACGGTCAACAAGACGCGGCCTTCGTTTGAAAGCAGACGAGAGCCGGTCGTAATATAAGCGGCTTTCTGCTCCCGCAAAGTATCCTGCGCGCTGTAGCGCTCCTCGAAATGGTCCGCGCGGTAGAACAGGGCGTCAACAGCCTGCTGACCTTCAAGATCGATAATGCGCATGATCTGGCCCTTGCGCAGAATGCCCGACCATGGCGCGCGGGCGGGCACGGTCCAATCATGCATAGCCGTCGCCGGATCGAAGGAGGCGAATTCAATGTTCATCGGAATCATCCCTTCGCCGGAGTTGCATTCGAAAAAAGCGCATCGGTGTTTTCGAAGCCGCGCACTGCTTCTTCGCTGGCGGTTCGGCACGGATCTGCGGCGGCGGCCGCATCGCCGCGCCCTACGACGGCCTCGACCAGGCCAGGCGCATAATCGGGATGCGGATCGAAGGGATGCGGACAATTGGAGAGGGCGACGAGAAGGTTCATCTCAGCGCGGAGCTCAACGAAATCATTTGCTTTGACTGCGCCTTGCCGCCACGCGAAGCCGCCATCCGGCGTGGTGCGGAGAGGAGCAAAAAATGTGATGCATGGCATGATATCGCGCCGCGCAAGGCCCAGCTTTGCGGCGGCTATGCAAAAATTGTCTCGCGTATTGCGAAAAGATGCGACGCCATAGCGCTCTTCGTTTGTTGACGCTGTACTGCCGCCAACCAAGGCGTCATGGCCAGCGCCGCTGTCCTCCGTGATCGACGCCAGCACGCGGCCCATGTCGGAAAACAGAACGTTGCCTTTGCTGAGCAATGCGTTCCATTGGATTTTAACGGTGTCGCCGGCGTTATATCGCTCGCTGATGTCATCCGCATTCCAGATCAGCACCGACACCGAGGCGCGGCCGCTCGCATTTAGGATGCGCAGGCTTTCGCCCCGGTTGACGCGCCGCGTCCAGTACCACCCGTCCGGAATGGTTTCGCGCCACAGAATTTCGCTGTCCGCAAGTGGGCGGAGCTTCGATGGGGCCTCTGATTGCGGCGCGCGGGCATTCAGCCGGGTTTCGGCATTGTGTTTCAGTTCCAGATAACGCTCTCGATGTTGTTCGGGCGTCGACGCATCTAACAGACTCATGGCTTTGTCCTTACAGGCGGATGCCAGGTCGTCCTGGCGTTGCCCTTATGATCGGCGGGTCGTCCCGGCGAGGGCCAGAGTTCGCGCGGATGAAGCGCCAGGCGATGCATTAGAACATCGCGCTGTAACGTTCGGTCTCCCACGCGCTGACGGTCAGATGATATTCACGCCACTCCTCGGATTTATAGCGGATGAACTCGTCGCGCAAACCCTTGCCGAGCGTTGCTTCGACAAAGGGATCGTCGGCGAAGGCTTCAACCGCTTCCTGCAGGTTTTGCGGCAAAAAGTCTATGCCCCGGCGAAGCCGCTCCTCTTCCGAGATGCCATAAAGATTATCTTCGTTGGGGTGACCTGGGTCGATGCGCTCGCGAACGCCCTCAAGCCCCGCCGCGAGAACGAGAGCGGCGGCGAGATAGGGATTGACGGAGCCGTCGGCATTGCGCGACTCGCAACGCCCGCCACCGGCTGGAACGCGCACGGAATTGGTCCGGTTGTTCGAGCCATATGAGTTGAATACGGGCGCCCAGGAATAGGTCGCCATCGCGCCCTGGCGGATCAGCCGCTTGTAGCTGTTGACGGTTGGCGCGAGCGCCGCGCAGAGCGCGCGCCCGTGGCGCAGAATGCCGCCGATGAAGTGATAGCCAGTCTTGGTGAGGCCAAGGCCCCGCGGATCTTCCGACGGCGGGCAAGCGAAAAGATTATGGCCGCCCCCGCGTTCGCTGAGCGACATGTTGAAATGCGCGCCGTTGCCGGTTCGATTGGCGAAAGGCTTCGGCATCATCGTTGCGATCAGACCTTCATCCTCGGCGTATTTCTTGGCCATGAAGCGGAAGAAAGTAAGTCGATCGCAAGTCGTCAGCGCATCGGCGTAGTTGAAGTCGAATTCAAACTGGCCGTTGGCGTCTTCATGATCGAAGGAGTAAAGGTCCCAGCCAAGATCGTTGATCGAGCTTGCGACCTTGTCGAGCCAGGTGAAATTGCTAGTGAAGCCGCGCACGTCGTAGCAGGGCTTTACGAGATTGTCGGTCGGGTGCGGAATGGTCAAAGTCCCGTCCGCCGCCTTGCGCAGAAGAAAGATCTCGCATTCGATCCCAAGCTTGAAATCAAAGCCCATGGCGGCCGCATCGGCGAGCACCCGTTTCAGCGCGACGCGGGTCGAGAGCGGATAGGGCTCGCCTCTGAAGGTGAGATCCGCCGGCATCCAAGCCAATTTTGGCTCCCAGGGCAGCTGGATCACATGGGATAGATCTGGCACGGAAGCGAGTTCGTCGTCGTTCGGCTCCTGGCCAAGGCCATCCAGCGCGTAACCGGTGTAGCGTTCCGATCCTTCCGCCATATGGGCGAGATGAGCAATGGGCACGACCTTGGCTTTTTGCGCGCCGTGGATGTCGACATAGGCGCCGATGCAGTATTTGACCCCGCGTTTGCGCAGGTCCTGCAGAACGGACTGAACTTGGTCGTCGGCGGCCATGATGGATCCTTGGGTTTCTGGCGTCGTCATCGACGCTCTGGTTTGTCATAGGCATACGGCAACGGCGGCGTTTCGACGAGGCCGCGTTGGATTAGGCCGCTGAGATCCTCGACCATCCAGGCGAACAGTTGGCGGCCTTTTTCAGCGCTGGCCAGCGTTGGCCACCCTGTCACCCCGTTGAGGCTCGTGCGGTTGACCGGGTGGGCAAAGACGAGACCTTCAGTGCGGTCGGCGTCGTCCGCATCCGCGATCCGGTCTGGCTTCACCATTTCAGGCGCGAGGGCCATCATCAGCGAGGTTTCGGCGTCATTGGCGTGCCAATCGGCGGCGTCCGCAAAGTGAGCCTCGCGAACGCGATCGCTGATCCGGGCCGTATCGATTACGGCGACCATGAGATCGTCGTAGCTCGCTCGCAACATCTCCAGCGCGCAGCGCAGCGGAGCGGCGTTCGTCACATGCGCATTGATGATGAAAAGGCGCCGCACCCCCGAATGATGCGCCCATGCGCCGATCGCAGCGACGAGTTGCGTCAACAGCAGGGGATCGAGCGCGATAGTCCCCGGCCAGCGCCGGCTGTGGCCGAGCGAACACCCATATGGCAGCAGCGGCAGCATCAGCGCCTGCGTTTCGCGCGAGACTGCCTGGCACAAAATATCGGCCAGCATTGCATCCATGCCGCAGCCGAGATGCGGCCCATGCTGCTCAGTCGCCCCGACCGGCAAGATAGCGGCCTGCCCCGCCCCCTCGAGGCGGCGCGGAATCTCCTCCCAGCTCTGCTCGCTCCACAGCAAAGGCGTCACTCTACGTTGTCATCAATCGCCGTGAGGCGGATGACCGCGGAGGGGGAGTCCTCGTCTTCGACGACCGCCGGGTGGATCAGCGCGTCAAGATGCGCCCGGGTCGCGAGAAACTCAGGCTCGGAAGCCTGTTTCGCGTGACGCGGCCGCGGCACCGGAACTTCAATCAGTTCGAGGACCTCGCCCGGATGGGCTTTCAGCACCAGAATGCGGTCAGCGAGCAGAACGGCTTCGTCGAGATCATGCGTGATGAACACGATGGTGATGTCGATCTTCTTCCAGATCTCGAGCAGATAGGCCTGCATTTTGGCGCGGGCCTGCGCGTCAAGGGCCGAAAAGGGCTCATCCATCAGAAGGATGCGAGGCTTATTGGCCAGCGCCCGCGCAATCGCGACGCGCTGCTTCATCCCGCCCGACAACTGGTGTGGGTAGGCGTCCGCGAAATGCTCAAGCCCGACGAGATCGAGCCACTGGCGGGCCTCGCGCTCTGCTTGCGGACGTTCATGTTTGTTGATCCGCAGACCGAACATCACATTATGCAAAACCGTCAGCCACGGGAAAAGGGTGTAGCCTTGAAACACCATGCCGCGATCGGCGCCGGGTTTGGTGACGGGAGCGCCATCAAGGAGCACATCCCCGACGGTCGCGGTCTCAAGTCCCGCGAGAATCCGCACAAAGGTCGATTTGCCACACCCTGATGGCCCGACGACGCAAAGAAATTCGCGGCGATGCGTCGTCACGTCGATATTGCGCAAGGCGACGACTTCGCGGCCGTCGGCCGCGCGGAAAGTCTTGCCGAGCCCTTTCACGCAAAGCACTACTTCGCGGCTTTTCAGTCGGTCCAAGCGGGCCTTTACGGCGTCGGATTGCTCGAGCAACTTCGGCGCGTCGCTTAGGAGAGTATGGTTGCCGCTCATCGGTTCACCTGGTCCCACGGAAAGAGGCGGCGACCCAGGCGGCCCAAAGCCACATCGGTCAGCGATCCGACGAGACCGATGATCAGAATGGCCCCGTAGACGTTCTCGAAATGCTGGTAGCGCGCCTGCTGGGTGATGAAGAAAGTAATGCCGGAAGATGTGCCGATCAGCTCGGCCACGATCAGATAAGTCCAGGCCCAGCCGAGCAGGATGCGTTGATCGCGGTAGAGCTGCGGCATGACGGCCGGCACCACGACATGGGTAAGCAGCCGCAACTTGCGCGCTCCAAGGGTCAGAGCCGCCTCGATCAGAAGCCGGTCGGCCTGCCGCGTGGTGTTGGCGATGATCAGAACCTGTTGGAAGAAGGTTCCAATGACGATGATGGCGATCTTTGGTCCGTCGTAGATCCCGAGGATGGCCACCATCAGGGCGCCGAAGGCGGGGGCCGGCATGTAGCGGAAAAAGTCGATGAAGGGCTCGACCAAGCCGCCGAACGTCTTGGATGCTCCGCATAAAATGCCGAGCGGGACGCCGACGAGCGATGAAAACAGGAAGCCGCAGAATATGATCTGGATGCTGTGCCACATGCTCCAGGGCAGCGTCGGCGTGTCGTGCATCGGGGCCGCCCTCAAGGCGACCCAGAGGGCGGATGCGACTTCGCCGGGAGCCGGCAGGTAGACGGGGTTCGCCGCCACGCCCTCAGGCGGGGCGGTATTGGCTTCGCGCGCCTCGGTCACCGCATCGGCGAAAGCCTGGCGGTCCATGCGCATCCCGACCTCGAGATAGGCTACGTCGCCAGGGTTGGTGACGAACATAAGCGGATGCCAGATGGCAGGGACGTAGGACACGAGGCACCAAGCCGCCAGAGGCAGCACAAAGGACCACAGCGCCAGCATCCGGCCTCCGCCGCCCATCGAGCGACGGAAGCTGAACGAGATCCGCTTTGGCGTCGCCGGCTCTGCCGACTCGATGGACGGGGTTAAGGCCATCGGGAACTTACTTGCCGACGGTTATTTTAGGATCGATGTAGGCGTCGACCGCCTGGCTCTCTTTATAGATGCTGTTCTTAACATTGAACTCATCGGCGTTGCGCGAGGAGCCGTAGAGCGAGCCGAACCCCTTTGCGTCCACCATCGCGGTCTTCGCCTCGGCCAGATTGAGGAGCTTGGTGCCCTTGAGCATGCGGAGATAGGCGGCAGGCTCGACGCCGACTCGCGCCGACATGATGGAGATCGCGTCAGGCTGGGTCTTGGGATCATCAATGTAGGCGACGACTTTATCCCAAATGGCGGCGAGCTTGATCCAGTCGGCGCGATGAGCGGCGAGAGCGGCTGGGCTCACTGCTATGGCGTCGTAGATGAGGCCGGGTTGGTCGGCGGACGTGTAAAGCGGATGTGATCCCGGCGAGCCGCGCATCGCCTCGCCGGCGATCGGCTGCCATACCCCGACGGCCGCGACGTCCCCGGAGCTCAGCACCTGCGGGGTTTCATTGGTCTTGGCGTTGACGAGAGTTACGTCACTTTCAGTCATTCCGGCTTTTTTCAGGCCGTTGAGCAGAAGGAGATGCTCGACGAGACCGACCTCGAGACCGACTTTCTTGCCCTTCAAATCCTTGAGCGTTTTGACGTTGGGCTTGCCGACGATGATATCATTGCCGTTCGAATAATCGGTCAATATCACCATGACGCTTTTCGCGCCATTGCCGCCCATAACCAGGGCATCGCCGTTGGTCACCATGACGCCGTCCAGCTTGCCGGCCGAAAAGGCGTCCATCGAGGCCGAATAATCGAACCACTCGAAACTGATGTCGAGTCCTTCGGGCTTGAGCCAACCCTTGTCAATGGCGACCTGCCAAGCGACAAAACCGGGCCAATCGCTATAGCCGATCTTCAGCGGCTCCGCGCTCACAGACGCGGCCTGCAGCGCGGCGGACAGAGACAAGGCGGCGATAGAAAACAGCGCTCCCGTCGCAAACTGGCGGATCGAGGGCAAAATAAAAGCAGGCATTGGTGCTTCCTTCGGCAAATCCGTACTACGATTGGGAATAATCGTGTTACTGATTATCGAGACGCAAGCGGTGTGCCAAGCAAAAGAATCATTCCGGGACTCGGAAAATGGAAAAAATCTCCAAAGATCGAAAAGCCGACCATGCGCCAATCGCGCGCGAGGATGCGAACGGCCAGCGCCCGCTCGTCAGCCGCATCAGCATATCGCTGTCGGAGGATCTCCTGCAGGAACTGGATTTGATGGTGGGCGATCGCGGCTTTGCGAGCCGCTCGCAGGCCGTATCGACGATCTTGCATCGCTCGCTGACCGAGCACCGGCACAAGATGGGCGACCGCGTCATGGTCGGCACAATTACGCTATTTTACAATCACCTCGCCGCCGAGATCGAGCAAAAGCTTGCCGATTTGCAGCGGCGGCATATCGACGAGGTGATCTCCTCGCTGCATGTGCATTTGGAACAGAACCAGACCCTTGAGGTTGTCCTCGTTCAAGGGCGCGCCGACAAGCTGCAGCAGATCGCCGATGAGATGATTGTGCAGAAAGGCGTCATTTCCGGACATCTGCAATTGGCCGCGGCGCTTATCCCGCCAATACACCAAATGTAGCGCAGACGCGCGGCGATCACGCCGGGATAAAGCCTGTCAGTAGGCCGACGCCCGCAACCGCCATCGCCATTCCGCCGGCGCGCGCCGCCCGCGGGCCAAAATTGCCGCCAAGTCGAGCCACGCCGAGACCAAGGCCGACGCCAACGGCATGAAGCGCCGCAGTCGCCAGGATAAAGCCAAGGCCATAGGCGAGGCCGGACGCCTCTGCCGGCATTTCCGAGCCATGCGCATGACCGTGGAAGAGCGCGAAGAAGCCGACGAGACCCATCGCTGCGGCGATCGGCGGATTGACGCGCAGCGCGATCAATGCGCCAAGCGCGATGATGGAGCAGGCGATGCAGATCTCGACGAAGGGCATCGCGACCCCGGCAACGCCAAGCGCGCCGCCAAAAGTCATCAGCACGATGAAGCTGAGAGGAACCAGCCACAAGGCCCGGCCACCGATCTGGGCGGCGAAGACGCCGACCGCGACCATGGCGAGTTCATGGTCAAGGCCGCCTAAAGGATGCGCGAAGCCATGGGCGAAACCGTGGGCGTCGCCAAGCCCGGTATGAGCCAAGGCCGGCGTAGCGATGAGGCCTCCAATAAGGGCCAAAGCGATGGGCGGATATTTGCGCGTCATGTGTTTCTCGCCTCCTTAGCAGCGCGATAGAGTAGATGGCATAGCGGGATGGTTTCAAGCTGAATCCGCGCGGGGGCGAGTTTGGACGAAGAATGCCGCGCGATGGCGCATCGTCGTCTTGGAAGCGCCGGAATGCACCGCCGCCTTGCGCGGCGAAACCGAGATATTTGGCTCGACTTGGGGTCAACTCCCATGAACAATGACGCGCAGATCTCAGATCGTCGTGCGTCAAGCAGGGCGCGGCCAAAAGCCTGCGCCAGAGCGTGATTCCGAAAAGTTGCAGACTTTCGGTAGGAATCCCGGCGTGAACTTTAAAGAAATCAAAGGCCACGTTCTAGGAGGGAGGATATGTTGATGCGATTGGGCGGGGAAAAACCCCCGGCCAAAAATCTGCGTGGGAGCGACGCGGCGGCCGGAGACGCAGCCTCACTGTCGTTCACGGCGTCCGGCGCGCTTTTGTGATCGACAAGCTCGAATTTCTGCTGGCCGTCGCCCGCGAACGCAGTTTCAGCCGCGCCGCGGAAAGCTGCGGCGTGACCCAGCCGACCTTGTCGGCCGGCATCAAACACCTCGAGGATAGTTTGGGCGTCCTTCTCGTCAATCGCAGCTCGCGCTTTCACGGGCTCACGGCGGAGGGGGAGCGCGTGCTGGAGTGGGCCAAGCGCATTGTCGCCGACGCGCGCGCCATGCGGCAGGAGATCCGCGCCCCGAAGGCCTCTCTGATCGGCCATTTGAAGATCGCCGCCGTCCCGACCGCGCTTGGAATGACGGCGCAGCTGACGCTCCCCTTCCAGCTGAAGCATCCAGAAGTGCGCTTCACCATTCTATCGCGGACCTCGCGCGAAATACTGACCTTGCTCGACGGACTCGAGATCGACGCGGGGCTGACCTATCTCGACAACGAGCCGCTTGGACAGATTCGCACGGCGCCGCTCTATCACGAGCGTTATAGGCTCCTGACGTCGGCGCATCGCCCGCTCGGCGATCGCGAGACGGTGACCTGGAAGGAGGTTGCCCAGATCCCGCTCTGCCTGCTAACCCCAGACATGCAGAATCGCCGCATCATCGACCGCTTGCTGGCGGGTTCGACCTCAGCGCCGCCGGTCATGCTCGAATCGAATTCGATGGTCGTCCTCGCCGCGCATGTGCGGACCGGGCAATGGTCCAGCATCATCCCGGAAACTTTCGCCGATGTACTCGCCCTGAATGAACCGCTGCGTTCAATTCCGATCGTCGACCCGCAGGAAGTGCAGAGAATCGGGCTGGTGCTGCCGCGACGCGAACCAATGCCGGCGCTCACGCGCGCGCTCCTGGCGGAGGCCCATCGCCTTGCCTTGCCGGAAGCGGAAAATCCCAACAATCGATAGACGATCCCTATCGGGCGACGAAAACTAGCGTGTTGATCTTCGGATTCCATCGGGCCACTCTGTTTTTTAAATAAACAAAAAATAGGTGGGATGAATTGCTTCAGGCACAGCCTTGGAACGTCGAGCGCGCCAAAGCAATTGTCAGCGAACATGCTGGGCTCGAAGGTCCGATGCTGCCGATTCTTCATGCGTTGCAGCATGAATTTGGCTATGTCGGCGAAGCGGCCGCTCCGCTGATAGCGCAGGCGCTGAATCTCTCCCGCGCAGAAGTGCACGGCGTCATCACTTTCTACCATGATTTCAGACGCGAACCCGCCGGACGGCATGTATTAAAACTTTGCCGCGGCGAGGCTTGCCAGAGCATGGGCAGCGAGGCTCTGGCGCAAAATCTTCTTGCCGAGCTTGGCGTTGACTGGCATGGGGCGACGCAAGACGGCGCCTTGACGATCGAGCCGGTCTACTGCCTCGGCCTCTGCGCTTCATCCCCCGCGGCGATGCTCGACGGGGAGCCGCTGGCCCGGCTTGATGCCGAACGCCTCGCGGAAGCTATCGAGGCCGTGCGCCCGTGACCCGGATTTTCATTCCGAAGGACGTCGCAGCCTTAGCCGTCGGAGCCGACAAGGTCGCAGCTCGGATTTTGGCGGAGGCGCAGTTGCGCGGTCAGGCGGTCGAAATCGTCCGCACCGGCTCGCGCGGCATGTTTTTTCTGGAGCCGCTCGTCGAGATCGAGACCGAGCAAGGCCGCATCGCTATGGCCCGGTCAAAGCGTCCGATGTCGCCTCGCTGTTTGATGCGGGCTTTATTGCCGGAAACGCCCATCGGCTCCGCGTAGGCAAGCCGGAAGATCACCCTTTCTTCACCCGCCAGACCCGCCTCAGCTTCGCCCGCTGCGGCATTATCGATCCGAGCTCGCTTGCGGATTACGCCGCGCACGATGGTTGGCGCGGCCTCGCCCGCGCAATCGACATCGGACCCGCCGCAATCATAACGGAAGTGACCAAATCGGGCCTTCGCGGGCGCGGCGGCGCCGGCTTCCCGACAGGAATCAAATGGAAGACCGTCGCCGACGCCCCGGCCGACCGCTGTTATGTCGTCTGCAACGCCGATGAGGGCGATAGCGGCACATTCGCCGACAGAATGATCATGGAAGGCGATCCTTTCGCTCTGATCGAAGGCATGACCATCGCAGCCATCGCCGTCGGCGCAACCAAAGGCTATGTCTACTGCCGCTCGGAATATCCGCATGCGGCGAAAACCTTTTCCGAGGCGCTGAAATTGGCGAGGGAGGCTGGCTCTCTCGGCCCCGACATCCTTGGCTCGGGACATGCTTTCGAGCTTGAGCTGCGCATCGGCGCCGGAGCCTATGTCTGCGGCGAGGAAGCCGCCCTGCTCGAAAGCCTCGAAGGCAGGCGCGGCATCGTGCGGGCCAAACCGCCGCTCCCCGCGCACAAAGGTCTGTTCGAGCGGCCGACGGTCGTCAACAATGTCCTCTCGCTCGTTGCAGTCCCGACGGTGCTTGATCGCGGCGCGGAGTTTTACGCCGGCTTCGGCATGGGGCGCTCGCGTGGAACCATGCCGTTGCAGATCGCCGGCAACGTCCGCTACGGCGGCCTGTTCGAAACGGCATTTGGCCTGACCCTCGGCGAGATCGTTGAATCGATCGGCGGCGGCACGGCTTCCGGACGGCCGGTGCGCGCAGTCCAATGCGGCGGGCCGCTGGGGGCTTATTTTCCGCCTTCGCTGTTCGACACGCCCTTCGATTATGAGGCCTTCGCTGCGCGCGACGGTCTGATCGGCCACGGCGGCCTTGTCATATTCGATGATGCGGTGGACATGGCGAAGATGGCCCGCTTCGCCATGGAGTTTTGCGCCGTCGAGAGTTGCGGCAAGTGCACGCCGTGCAGGATCGGGTCGACGCGCGGGGTTGAGGTCATCGACCGCATCATGAACGGCGTCAAAACCGCCGAAAACATCGCGCTGCTCGAAGATCTTTGCCAGACCATGAAATTCGGCTCGCTTTGCGCGCTCGGAGGCTTTGCGCCCTATCCCGTGCTGAGCGCCGTTCGGCATTTCAGAGAAGATTTCGCGCCGCGCCATGCGCTTGCGGCGGAGTGAGGAAGATCGCCATGGCTCTCATCAAAGAGATCGATTACGGCACGCCCGCCTCGAAGTTGGAAAACATGGTCGCTTTGACCATCGACGGCGTCGAGGTGCGCGCCCCGGAAGGCACGTCGATCATGCGCGCGGCGATGGGCATCGGCACAGAGATTCCAAAACTCTGCGCCACCGACATGCTTGAGTCATTCGGCTCCTGCCGTCTTTGCCTTGTCGAGATAGAGGGGCGCAATGGCACACCGGCGTCTTGCACGACGCCGATCGCGCCTGGCATGATCGTCAAAACCCAGACCGAGCGGTTGAAAGGTCTGCGCAAGGGCGTGATGGAGCTTTACATCTCCGACCATCCGCTTGATTGCCTGACCTGCGCCGCAAATGGCGATTGCGAGTTGCAGACGCAGGCGGGCGCCGTTGGCCTGCGCGAGGTCCGCTACGGCTACCAGGGTGCCAATCACCTTGAGTCGGTGAAGGACGAATCGAACCCCTACTTCACCTATGACCCGGCCAAGTGCATCGTCTGCAATCGCTGCGTGCGGGCTTGCGAGGAAGTGCAGGGCACGTTCGCCCTAACCATCGATGGCCGTGGGTTTGAAAGCCGCGTCGCGGCGGGACAGAACGAGCATTTCCTCGAATCCGAATGCGTTTCTTGCGGCGCCTGCGTGCAGGCCTGCCCCACCGCGACATTGAGCGAAAAATCAGTAATCGACATCGGTCTACCCGAACATTCGGCCGTAACGACCTGCGCCTATTGCGGCGTCGGTTGCACCTTTAAGGCGGAAATGCGCGGCGAAGAACTCGTCCGCATGGTTCCCTACAAGGACGGCAAGGCGAATCACGGCCATTCCTGCGTCAAGGGACGGTTCGCATGGGGCTACGCCACTCACCGCGATCGGATCCTCAACCCGATGATCCGCGCTAAAATCACTGATCCGTGGCGCGAGGTATCTTGGGAAGAGGCGATCTCCTACGCCGCCTCCGAGTTCAAGCGCATTCAGGCGGCTTACGGCAAACGCTCAATCGGCGGAATTACCTCGTCGCGCTGCACCAATGAAGAGACCTACCTCGTCCAAAAACTCATTCGCGGCGGATTCGGCAACAATAATGTCGATACCTGCGCCAGGGTTTGTTATTCGCCGACCGGCTATGGTCTGAAGACCGCGTTCGGCACATCGGCGGGCACGCAGGATTTCGACTCCGTCGAAGAGACCGACGTCATGCTGGTCATAGGCGCCAATCCGACGGACGGCCATCCGGTGTTCGGCTCGCGCATGAAGAAGCGGTTGCGAGAGGGCGCGAAGCTCATCGTCATCGATCCGCGCCGGATCGATCTCGTGCGGACGCCTCATGTCGCCGCCGACTATCATCTTCCATTGAAGCCCGGCTGCAATGTCGCAGTCTTGACGGCGCTGGCTCATGTCATCGTCACGGAAGGCCTTGTAAACGAGGCTTTCGTCCGTGAGCGCTGCGATTGGTCGGAGTTTCAGGATTGGGCTGCTTTTGTCGCGGAGCCGCGCAATAGCCCGGAAGAGATCGCAAAGATCGCCGGCGTCGACGCCGATCTCATTCGCGGCGCCGCCCGCCTCTACGCCACCGGCGGCAACGCTGCGATCTTCTATGGGCTTGGCGTCACCGAACACAGCCAGGGCACGACGACGGTTCTCGCCATCGCCAATCTTGCGATGGCGACGGGAAATCTTGGGCGGCCTGGCGTCGGCGTTAATCCGCTGCGCGGGCAGAACAATGTCCAGGGCGCCTGCGACATGGGCTCATTTCCGCATGAATTCGCTGGCTATCGCCATGTATCGGAAGATTCAGTCCGTCACGTCTATGAAAGTCTATGGGGCGTTGGGCTCGACAACGAGCCTGGCCTGCGCATTCCCAATATGCTTGACTCCGCCGTCGAGGGAGCCTTCCGCGGCATTTATATTCAGGGCGAGGATATCTTGCAGTCCGATCCCGACACGCATCACGTCGCCGCTGGGCTCAGAGCCATGGAATGCGTCGTCGTGCAGGATCTTTTCCTCAATGAGACGGCGAATTACGCGCATGTCTTTCTGCCTGGCTCGACCTTCCTCGAAAAGGACGGAACCTTCACCAATGCGGAGCGGCGCATCCAGCGCGTACGCAAGGTTATGAGTCCGAAGAACGGCTATGGCGATTGGGAGATCACTATCCTGCTCGCCAAGGCCATGGGTTTTTCGATGGAGTACAAACACCCGAGCGAAATCATGGACGAAGTCGCCAAAACGACGCCGAGTTTTGCCGGCGTCTCCTTCGAGAAGCTCGATGCCGTCGGATCGATTCAATGGCCGTGCAATGAAGCCGCGCCCGAGGGCACGCCAATCATGCATATAGGCCACTTCGTCTCAGGCAAAGGCAAGTTCGTCGTCACCGAATATGTCGCGACCGACGAGCGGACCGGGCCCCGCTTTCCGCTTCTGCTCACCACCGGCCGCATCCTCAGCCACTACAATGTCGGCGCGCAGACAAGGCGAACCGCCAATGTGGCGTGGCACGAGGAGGATCGCCTTGAAATCCATCCGCATGACGCGGAACTGCGCGGCCTTCGCGATGGCGAATGGGTGAAGCTGCATAGCCGCGCCGGGGAAACTACTTTGCGCGCGCTCATCACCGATCGCGTTGCGCCGGGAGTCGTCTACACGACCTTCCATCATCCGACGACGCAGGCCAATGTTGTGACGACCGAGTTCTCCGATTGGGCGACCAATTGTCCGGAGTTCAAGGTCACTGCGGTGCAGATCTCGCATTCTAACGGACCGAGCGACTGGCAGGAAGAATATCGTCGCCAAGCCGAGGAAAGCCGCCGCATCATTCATACGATCGACGCGGCGGAATGACGCGCGATCCGACTTTGACGGCGTCTTCATTGAGCGCTGATCGCTATAGCGCCTGGAAGGCGTTTCGAAGTTTTCACTCATCCCGAACGCCTCACCGATCGAGCAATCGTCATGTCGCCTGACCGACTGATCTATATGGCCAATCAGATTGGAACGTTTTTCGCCAGTCAGCTGCGGACCGATCCGGCCGACTGCATCGCCGACCATCTCGCCAAATTCTGGGATCCGAGCATGCGGAAGAAAATCGTCGCTCACCTCGAACAGGGCGGCGAAGGTCTCGACCCGCTCGTCAAGGACGCCGTGCGACAGCTCGGACGCAAGGATTTTTCAAACCCCGAGGTCAGTTGATTCCATTACACGCGGCCATTGAACGGAATTCTCAATATCGCCTTGCCGCGATGAGTCATCTATCATCCGCCTTTATCTCAGATGGAGACCTGGATGGTGGATGTTCGCGTCATTTGCGCAATCGGAAAACGAGGACAGCTTGGGCTCAATGGCGGCCTGCCCTGGGAGGGAAGCCCAGGGCGCGAATATAAAGATGACGTCCAGCGATTCTTCGCCTTGAGCAAAGGCCATGTTCTGATTGCGGGGCCTAAGACCATCGCCTCCTTTCCAGAATGGGCGCGGCCCGACAGAACGCTGGTCGAAATTCGCTCAACGGATGATCCTGAGCGGATTTTGGGGCGATATTCCGATCGCGTTGTCTTTATTGGCGGCGGACCGGCCGTGTGGAAAGCCTACGCCCGCTTCGTTCGGCACTGGGATGTGACGCGCCTGCCATATGACGGCGAAGCCGATCGCTATTTCGATCCGGCGTGGCTGGTTTCAGTATAGGCTTCTGATCGGGTGAAAAGCCTGCGATTTTGCAGGACTACGCTCGCGCCAGCCAAGCCCTCACGCCGTCAAGACTGCGGAAATCTTCAAGGCTGCGCGCGTTGACGCCGGGATAGGCCGCGCTCGCCATCGTCGCCAAAGCGCCGCCGGGGCCAAGCTCGAGGAATCGATCGACGCCCGCCTCGATGCAGGCGTTGAGGCACGCCTCCCAATCGATTGTGTGGGAAATCTGGGCGGCGAGTTTGTCGAGCCCGGCGTCAATGTCCAGCACCGCCACGGCGTCGATGCCGCTGAATAGCCGAACACCGGGCGCAAGGCGCTGTGCGGGGCGTTGCGCCGCCAAGACGCGACGGAAATTCACGCTAGCCTTGACGAGGCGCGGCGTATGAGACGCGACGGAAACCGAGAGAGCGCCCACATGGGTGGCGCCCATGTTCTGGGCCTCATCGCAAAGCGCGCGTAGGTCATCCCGCCTGCCTCCTAAGACGAACGCCTCGCCCGGATTGATGATGGCGATGGCGGCGCCAAAGCGAGCGCAGATGGCGTCCACCTTGGCTCGATCGAGACCGCGGACGAAGGCGAGGCCTTCATCGGGGCCGCTGACCTCGTCCATAAAGGCGGCGCGTTGCAGCGCGAGGTCGATGATCGCGGCGGGAGAAAAAAGTCCGACGCATCCCCAACTCGCCAATTCCCCGACGCTATACCCGGCAATCGCCAATCGCGCGCCAAGCGCATCCTTCAATGCGACGAAGGCGGCGAGCGCTTGCGTGCAGGACAGCATTTGAGCCAGCGCGTTGGCGTGCAACGCTTCCGCGTTGTCCTCGCGAACGATCGCGCGGGGATCGCGCCCATCGAGCGCCTGCGTCGCCGCCGCAAATACGGCGGCGGCTTCGGGAGCCTTTGCCGTCAATGCGAACATGTCTCGATGCTGCGTCCCCTGGCCCGAACATAAGATGGCGATCGTCATTGCATGTCGAGCCCTTGCACAAAGAGGCTCATGGCCAACATATCGGCCGCGCCTCCCGGGCTGAGCCGACGCTGCACGAATTCGCGATGGATCCGCGCAGCCTCCTCACGCCAGCCTGCCGCTCCGACGCCGCCCCGCAGAAGAAAATTTTTGGCGCGGCGCTGAGCAAAAGCCAAGCCCTCGGCCCCGCCGCGATGCAGAATATTGGTGTCCGCAATCCCGGCGATCAGGGCGAATAGCGCATGGACCCGTGCGGCCTCTGGATCTCCCGATCCCAGCTGAAAACCACGTTCGAGCGCAGGCGCGCCAAGTTTGTAAATGCCGGGAAATCCAGCGATAGCCTCGCCGCGGGCGCCGGTTGCTCCAAACCTCCGCGCCGCTTCGGCTCCATGGCTGTGAGGGCTCGCTGGGCCTTTGGCGATAGCGCGGCTCCAGCGGCGGCTGACGATCGCGCCGAGCGTTTCTCCGCCCTCGCTCCGGCCGACGCTTATCGCGCCGGCGGCGGCGCAGAGCAGGCCTAGCCCGAAGATCGCGCCGCGATGCGTGTTGACGCCGCCTGTCGCGGCGAGCATCGCGACTTCCGCCTCCACGCCGATGGCGCGCAAGCGATCCATTCCCTCTCCCTCCGCGCCCGCCTGAGCCAGAGCGGTGAAATAAGGTAACAGGACGTCGGCGCTTCGATGAAGCATGGCGGCGTCCATGTCGTCATGGCTGCCATTATCGACGTGACTGACGAGGCCCGGCTTCGGCCAGGTTTCGACCTCAAGATGGAGAGATTGAGAGGCGAGGGCCCCCAACTCCTCCGGCGCCTGAACGCCGCGAGCAGATTCCGCTTGAACCGGCGTTTCCGCGCGCCGAAAAATCGCGGCGGTCACGCCAGCGTTTCCAAGGCGTGGAGGAAGACGGACGCTGGCTGCAATGCGACCCCTTCCAGGCTCTTGACCAGGATTTGATCCGCGCCTGAATGCAGCTCCCGCCAATTTGCCGCCATGCCGGTTTTGGCATTGATCAGCTCGCCATCGAGACGTCCGGGCGCGGCCGCCTCGATGCGCGCCAGCCCTTGCAAAAGTGCGTCGAAGTCGGTCTCTGGCGATACGGCCCAAAGCAGGTCGAGGTCGGAGCTGGCGCTTACATAGTCCAAGCCGGTCAAAGCGGCCCAAGCGAAACTGCCAAAGACGCGTGGATCGATGCCGACGCGGGCGCCAAGATCCAGCACGGCGTCAACGGTCTTGAGCCATGCGGCAGGGGCGGCCGTGCGCGATGAAGCCAACAGCAGCGGAGGCCCGACAGAGGAGATCGAGCTTGGCGCAAGCGCGACTGCGACGCGCAACTTGCCTTGCGACGGCGGCAGCGGAATCCCCGCGGCGATGGCGTCGCCCCAGTCGCCGGATCCCCGGCGGCGAACGACGAGCGGTCGCGAAAGAGCAGCCCATTCGACGAGAATCGCCTTGTCGCTGAGGTCCGGGCGATTTTCGAGAAGCGCCGCCCAAGCCTCTATTTTCACACGCAGCAAAGCATGCCGCGCCGGAGCCGGAGCCGATTTCCATCCAGCCGTTGGGCGCTCAGCCAAGGCCGGTCGCCAGAGTTTTCACCCGCGAGGCAATGTCCGCCGCTTTGAGGCGACCGCCGCGTTGCTTGCCGAGAAGGTCGCGCCGATCGCCGGCGACGGTTTCACGTTGGAGCAGTTCCGACAATTGCGCGGCGAGGGATTTGTTCGGATCCCAGCTTTCCAAGACGGCGCCGGTGCGCGCGACATTATCAAGTCCCGGCGCAAAGACAGGAGTGGATTTTGCCTTCTCCTTCAAGACGTCGAGAGAGAGTTTTGTGACGCGCGACATGGATGGAAGATCCATGACTTCGGGATCGGCGCCTGGCAGCGCTGTCAGCGTTCGGGTCGATAGCGCGGTGGCGATGAAAGCGCCCGCGGCGGAGCGGCCATAAAGTATGCCGACGGTGTTGATGCCGCGCATATCGGCGAGAATCAGACATTTCGCGAGATGCGAAAGATATTCGCTAAGGCCCAAAAGCTCGTCGCGTTTGCTCATGCGCTGGCTGTCGCTGTCGATCAGGACGAGGAGCGGGCCGCTGGCGCCCGTCGCAATGATCTCCAGCACTTTGCATGCTAATTTGATTGCGCCATCGACGCCGAGCGGAGTTTTGTTGGCGACGCCGATAATTTCCGCGACGCCTCCGCGCTCGAGCGGTCCCGACCCCAGGATCAAGCCCTCATTGTCGACCGCGACCGCGTGCCCTTTTGGAAAAAGCGAGGCCAGAATCTCATCGAGCGTCATGGCTTTTCTCCTGGATCTCGTTGGCGAGGGCAATGAACGCCCCGGCGGGCATGGCCGGAATTTTTTCGGGGTCCTTTATCCCCAGCGCAGACCAGATTTGCGTGGCGTCCGGGCAGGACCCGAACCGGGTTAACCGTTCTTCCAAGCGCATCTGCTCGGCCTGCATGGCGCCCAGATCGAAACGCGATGATTGCGACAGAAGCGCGAGGGTCGCCGTCCGGAAGCTGTCTACCGCATCATCCGCAAAAGCATCGGCAACGCCGAGTAGACGACGGTTTTTTCCGCCCATGGTGCGCCACACCAAAGCGCGGTCCTGCGAATCGAATTCCTCGATGCCCCTGTTGGTCTCGATTACTTCCGGGCCGGAGACGCTGATGCGGCCCTGCTCTGAAACGACCAAAGCGCTGCAACAGCCGGAGATCAAGCTGCCGCCGCCGTAGCACCCGGCGCGGCCCCCGATCAGTCCGAGGACGTGCAGCCCGGCGGCGCGAACGTCAAGCACCGCCCGCATGATCTCGCTGATGGCGAGTTCGCCGGCATTGGCTTCCTGCAAACGCACGCCCCCTGTATCGAACAGGATGAGCACGGCGCTGAGCTCATTGGCCGCCGCGAGCGCCCCGCGCAATAGGCCCGCAAGCTTTGCGCCATGCACTTCGCCGAAGGCGCCGCCCATGAAACGGCCCTCTTGAGCGGCGATGAAAACGCTTTTATTCGCCAGCATGCCGCGCCCGACGATCATCCCATCGTCGAACTGTTTGGGCAAATCGAAGATGTCGAGATGAGGACTGACTTCGCGCTGCTCCGGTCCGATGAATTCCTTAAAACTGCCGGGATCGAGCAAGGCCGCTACGCGCTGTCGCGCGCTCGCCTCATACCAGCTCGTCGCGGCGGCGCTGTGCAAGGCGCTCAAATCCCGTCCTCCTCTATCAAGCGCAAGCCCTGAGCCAATCTTAGCGAAACAGCATCGGGCCGCGCCCCGCCATCATTGATGGACATCCGCAATCCGCCGGGCGAATAGCGCTCGACGAAATCGCCGATCACCGCCGCCCATATGTCGGCGAATCCGGGCGCGGTCGTTGCGATTTCGACGACGCAATCGGCTTCCGGCATGACGCGCTCGACAAGCACTTCAAGATTGCCCGATGCGACGACGCCGACGATGGCTTGAGGCTTGGTTCCGCGCGCGGCTTTTGTGACTTTGTGACGGAATGTCAAATTCTCCACGGTTCGAACCTCCTCACCAATTGCGAAATCTCGAGGGCGGCTGATAGAGGCCTCCCGACCAATGCATCAGATCCTTGATGGATTTGGCCGCCAATAGGCTGCGGTCCGCATCGAGCATATCGATCCCGAGATCTTCGGGACGCAAGATCACGCCGCGCTCGCGCAGGCGCTGGACCATTTTGGCGTCGCGCGCGCGGCCGACTTCGGTATAGCCGGCGACTCCGCGCACGGCCTGTTCGCACTCGTCCTTGTCGCGACAGAGAAGAAGATTGGCGATGCCTTCCTCGGTGACGATGTGCGTCACGTCGTCGGCATAAATCATCACCGGCGCGAGCTCGAGGCGCAGCCTTTCGGCAAGCGCGAGCGCGTCGAGCTTTTCGACGAACGTCGGCGCGTTTCCTTCTCCAAATGTTTCGCCGATCTGCACGACGAGTTTCCTTCCGCGCCGCAGCGCCGGAGCGCTGTCGGGGTCGGCCTCTTTGCCCGCGCGCAGCCACGGATCGCTCGGATGCCGCCGTCCCCGCGCGTCGGACCCCATGTTCGGCGCCCCGCCAAATCCGGCGATCCGCGATGGCGTGATCGTCGAGCTGTTGCCCTGTAGATCGATCTGAAAGGTCGAGCCGATAAACATGTCGCAGGCATAGAGCCCAGCCGTCTGACAGAACGCCCGATTGGAGCGCAGCGAGCCGTCCGAACCATTGAAGTAGATGTCGGGCCGGGCGGCGATATAATCGTCCATCCCGACTTCGGATCCAAAGCTATGGATCTGCTCGACCCAGCCGGACTCGATCGCCGGAATCAAGGTCGGATGCGGGTTAAGCGCCCAGCGCGTTGCGATCTTGCCTTTGAGGCCGAGCCGTTCGCCAAAGGTCGGAAGCAGCAACTCGATCGCCGCCGTGTTGAAGCCGATGCCGTGGTTCAACCGCTTCACGCCATACGGCGCATAGAGGCCTTTGATGGCGATCATGGCGGTCAGGATCTGCGTCTCGGTGATCGCGCCGGGATCGCGGGTGAAAAGCGGCTCCACGTAGAAGGGTTTGCCTGCCTCAATGATGAAATGAACGCGATCGCCCGGGATGTCGACGCGCGGAACCTTATCGACGATAGCGTTCACCTGCGCGATAACGACGCCGCTCTTGAACGCCGTGGCTTCGACGATCGTCGGCGTGTCCTCGGTATTGGGGCCGGTGTAGAGATTGCCTTCCCGATCCGCGCTGACCGCGGCGATCAATGCGACATTCGGCGTCAGGTCGATGAAGTATCGGGCGAAAAGCTCGAGGTAAGTGTGTATCGCGCCGAGCTCGATTTCGCCGCCGAACAGCATTTTTGCGATGCGCGCCGCTTGGGGGCCAGAATAGGCATAGTCCAGCCGCTTCGCGATGCCGGTTTCGAATACGTCAAGATGTTCGGGAAGGACGACGCCCGACTGCACCATGTGAAGATCGTGGATCTTGGAGCGATCGACGCCGGCGAGGGCGCCGGCCAACAGATCCGCCTGTTTCTGGTTATCGCCTTCGAGACAAACGCGGTCGAAGGGGCGAATCACCGCCTCGAGCAGAGCAGTGGCTTTCTTCGCGTCAACGATTTTGCCGTCCGCGAGCGCCGCGCCCGCCGCAATCCGCTCGCTGCGCGCCTTTTGCTCCCTACGCCACTCACTCATCTGCATGTCTCCATTCCCTGACGTCCAAAACTCGGACTGCGCATGCAGCGCTCGCCGACGGCGCTTAGGGATTGCCTGTATAGAGGGTTTCCGTATAGTTGCTACGCAATTGACAAATTGCGGCGCACATCGGGAGGACGCAAGCTTGGGCCAGTTTCTCGCCTTCCGCGCATCGCGCTTACTCCATATCGGAAGGGCGCGTTTATGACGATTTTTGGCGTCGCCCTCCTTGCGATCTGCACGCTGGTTGGCGTGTTCCTTGGCGATCTTCTCGGAATTCTCCTCGGCGTCAAGGCCAATGTCGGCGGGGTTGGCTTGGCGATGATCCTGCTTATCATCGGCCGCGTCTGGCTGCAGAAGCGGGGCGCCTTGACGCACGGGATTAAGCTTGGCGTCGAGTTTTGGGGGGCGATGTATATCCCGATCGTCGTAGCCATGGCTGCGCAGCAAAATGTGGTTTCCGCACTTCGTGGAGGGCCCCTCGTTTTGATTGCGGCCGTCGGAACGGTTGCGATCTGCTTTGCGGCGACAGCGCTGCTCGGCCGCATTGGCCGGGACCAAAAGACCGACGCAAAAACCGAACTCGGCATTGAGCGAGGAGGGGAGGTCATAGCCGGGGATCTCGTTCCCGACGCTTCCGCGAAGAAAGCGTAGCTAAATGCTGCATGTGCTTCAGCATGTCTTCATCGAACAAAGTCTTGTAGCCGCCTTCGCCTTCGTCGGCGTCGTGATGTGGATCTCTTTATTCCTTTCCCGGCGCCTGACCGCCGGACGCATTCACGGTTCGGCGATCGCCATCATCATCGGGCTGGTCCTTGCCTATTTCGGCGGCGTGGCGAGCGGGGGACAAAAGGGAATCGCCGACATCCCCGTCTTCGCCGGCGTCGGCCTGCTTGGCGGCGCCATGCTGCGGGATTTCGCAATCGTCGCAACGGCTTTCGAAGTAGATGTCGTCGAAGCGCGTAAAGCGGGCTTGCTGGGCGTGTTCGCTCTTTTTCTCGGCACGATCCTTCCTTTTGCTTTTGGCGCCCTCGTCGCGGTCGCATTCGGCTATACCGACGCGGTCAGCATCACGACGATCGGGGCCGGCGCGATCACCTACATTGTTGGTCCAGTTACCGGAGCAGCGCTTGGCGCGAGCTCGCCGGTGATCGCCATGTCGATCGCCACGGGCGTTTTGAAAGCAGTGCTGGTCATGGTGCTGACGCCGATGCTCGCTCGCTTCATTGGGCTGGACAATCCGCGCTCCGCCATGGCGTTCGGCGGCCTCGTTGGGACAGTCAGCGGCGTGGCGGGAGGCCTTGCCGCAACGGACCCAAAATTGGTGCCCTATGGCGCTTTGACCGCGACGTTTCACACAGGCATCGGCTGCCTGGTCGGGCCCTCAATTCTTTATCTGACGGTTCGCGCGATGACAGGCGCCTGATACTCGGAAAATTACTGACTTTTTGCGGTGTCCCTCAAGATTCCTTCCTGCGTCAATATTAGCCGCCGCGGATTGGCCGCGCGATCGAAGCCTGTCTACGGCTCCTTCGAGGCGCACGATCATGGCGCGATCCGCGAATCGGTCCCCTTCTTGCATAGTTCAGCTATCGCTCATTATAGGCGAGATCAGCGAGCCTGATTGCAACCGGGCTCAGCTCCAGGTCTGTCCGACGTCGGAAGGTAATCGGGAAGGATTGCGCATGGAAGAACACTCGCATCACATAGGCGTTGTTACCCATCATGAGCTGAAGCAGAGCTTGACCACCCTTCAATTATGGGCGATCGCGGTCGGGCTCGTCATCTCGGGCGAATATTTCGGCTGGAGCTACGGTTGGGCCACCGCCGGCACGCTGGGATTTACCGTCACAGCCCTGTTCATCGCGGCGATGTATGCGACCTTCATCTTCAGCTTCACCGAGTTGACTACCTCAATTTCTCATGCGGGGGGCCCGTTCGCATACGCGCGCCACGCCTTTGGGCCAACCGGGGGCTATTTTGCCGGAGCTGCGATGCTGATCGAATTCGTGTTCGCGCCTCCGGCGATCGCGCTCGCAATCGGGGCCTATCTCAACGTTCAATTTCCATCCCTCGATCCCAAAATCGCGGCGGTCGGCGCGTACCTCATATTCATGACGCTCAATGTCATCGGGGTCGAGATCGCGGCGACGTTCGAACTCATCGTCACTGTTTTGGCGATCTTTGAGCTGCTCGTATTCATGGGAGTCGTCAGTCCCGGATTTTCGATCGCGAATTTTGTCAAGGGCGGCTGGTCGGGCGAAGATCATTTCAGCGCGGGAGCGATTTCCGGCATGTTCGCGGCGATTCCTTTCGCCATTTGGTTTTTCCTGGCGATCGAGGGCGTCGCGATGGCGGCCGAAGAGGCGAAAGACCCCAAGCGCTCGATTCCTATCGCCTATATCGCCGGCATATTGACTCTCGTCGTCCTCGCCATCGGCGTAATGCTGTTCGCGGGAGCCGCTGGCGATTGGACGAAGCTCTCCAACATCAACGATCCGCTACCGCAAGCGATGAAATACGTCGTCGGCGAGAATAGCGGCTGGCTTCACATGCTCGTGGCGCTTGGGCTATTTGGCCTCATCGCCTCTTTCCACGGCATCATCCTTGGCTACTCGCGGCAGATTTTTGCGCTGGCGCGCGCCGGTTATCTGCCGCCGGTTCTGGCGAAAGTGCATCCTCGCTTCAAAACGCCCCATATTGCCATTCTCGCTGGCGGCGTAATCGGCGTTCTCGCGATTTTCAGCGACGACCTGATCAAGATCGGCGGGCAGCCGCTGACCGCGAATATCGTGACCATGTCGGTGTTTGGCGCGATCCTGATGTATATCTTGAGCATGGCCAGCCTGTTCAGGCTGCGCTGGGCGGAGCCTCGGATGAACCGGCCATTTGTCGCGCCGCTTTACCCTTATTTCCCGGCCTTCGCCCTGTTTGCATCAGTGATTTGCATGATCGCCATGATCTATTACAACTTCCTGATTTTCGTCATCTTCGTCGGCTTTCTCGCAGTGGGTTACGCCTATTTCCTGACCACCGTCCATCGGCGGGAGGCCGCTCCTATCGACGAATTGATCGAGTCGCCTGAAGAACTCACGGCGGAAGGCATTTAAACCAAGAGATGAGGGTTTAGCGATGGCGTACGCGCATAGCGTTGGGGGGCGGACCTACCGCTTCGCCGATCTGAAAACGCTGCTGGCGAAAGCCAGTCCGGCGCGCTCCGGAGATTATCTGGCCGGACTAGCGGCTGAGGACGATGAGGAGCGCGTAGCCGCGCAGATGGCGTTGAGCGAGACGCCATTGAAGACCTTTCTGAACGAAGCGCTAATCCCTTACGAGGAAGATGAAGTCACGCGGTTGATCGTTGATGAGCACGACGCCGCGGCCTTCGCTCCAGTCAGCGCTCTGACAGTCGGCGATTTCCGCAACTGGCTCCTTGGCGCCGACGCCGACGAGCAAGCGCTGACTCGGCTCGCGCCCGGGTTGACGCCGGAGATGGTTGCGGCGGTCTCGAAGCTGATGCGCGTGCAGGATTTAATCCTGGTCGCGCGCAAATGCCGCGTGGTCACGCGTTTCCGCAACACCATCGGCCTGCCGCGCCGGCTTTCGACGCGGCTGCAGCCGAACCACCCGACCGACGACCCGGAAGGCATCTCCGCCAGCATTCTGGACGGTTTGCTCTATGGCAGCGGCGACGCGGTAATCGGCATAAATCCCGCGACCGACAGCGTGGCCGCCGTCTGCGCGCTCCTCGCGATGCTGGACGACATCATCCACAAATATGCGATCCCGACGCAGTCTTGCGTGCTGACGCATGTGACGACCGCGATCGCGGCGATTAATCGCGGCGTGCCGATCGACTTGGTGTTCCAGTCGATCGCCGGCACAGAGGCGGCCAACCGAAGCTTCGGCATAGACCTCGCGATGCTGGCCGAAGGACGCGAAGCGGCGCTGGCGCTCAAGCGGGGAACGGTTGGCGACAATGTTATGTATTTCGAGACAGGTCAGGGTTCGGCGCTGTCGGCGAATGCCCATCATGGCGTTGACCAGCAGACCTGCGAGGCGCGGGCTTACGCTGTCGCGCGCAAGTTCAAGCCATTGCTGGTCAATACCGTCGTCGGCTTCATCGGCCCGGAATATCTTTACAACGGCAAGCAGATCATCCGAGCCGGGCTCGAGGATCACTTCTGCGGCAAGCTGCTTGGCCTGCCGATGGGTTGCGACATCTGCTATACCAATCATGCCGAGGCCGACCAGGACGACATGGATGTCCTGCTGACCTTGCTCCCCGCCGCGGGCTGCAATTTCATTATGGGCATTCCGGGGTCTGATGACGTTATGCTGAACTACCAGACGACCTCGTTCCACGACGCGCTTTACGCGCGTGAAGTATTGGGATTGCGGATGGCCCCCGAGTTCGAGGAATGGCTTATCCGCATGGGCGTATTCGAGAGCGCCGAACAGATGCGCCCGCGCGATGCGTTGGCGGCGCCGTTCCGCCCGGCGCTGGCGCGAATCGCGTGAAAGCCTAATGGGTCCATCGCTATGAGCAAACTTGTCGTCGCCAATCCTTGGGAGAGTTTGCGCCGCTTCACGCAGGCGCGCATTGCGCTGGGACGGGCAGGGGTCAGCATACCGACCAAGCCGCTGCTTGAGTTTCAGTTCGCTCATGCGCGCGCGCGCGATGCGGTGCATTTGCCGATGGATCGCGAGGTGCTCTGCGCGCAGCTCGAGGCCGCTGGTTATCCTGTCGTCGGACTGCACAGCGCCGCCGCCGATCGCACGCAATATTTGCAACGCCCCGACCTCGGCCGACGACTGGACGAGCGCTCCCGCGAGCGACTCGCAGGACTAGCAAACAAGGGCGCCTGCGGCTTCGACATCGCCTTTGTCGTCGCCGATGGCCTGTCGGCGTTCGCCGTCAATCAGCATGCGCGGTCTATGCTCGATGCGGTCCGCCCGAAGCTGGCGGAGGCAGGCTGGCGGATGGCCCCGGTGACTTTGGTGGAGCAGGGCCGGGTGGCCATCGGCGACCAAATCGGGCAGCTGCTTGGCGCCGAAATTGTCGTAGTGCTGATCGGTGAGCGGCCGGGGCTCAGCGCGCCGGACAGTCTCGGGCTATATGTGAGCTATGGGCCCCGCATAGGACTGACCGACGCTGCGCGCAATTGCATCTCCAATGTGCGGCCCGATGGCCAAAGTTTTCCTGACGCCGCGCATAGACTGATATATTTGTTGCGCGAGGCGCGACGACGTAAATTGACCGGCGTCGAGCTTAAGGACGAGGTCGAGATGCCCCTCGCCGTCACGAAGAGCCCCGCGCCGCAAGCGAACTTCCTGATTGACGACGGCGACGCGAGCTAGCTTTTCCCGTGTCAACCGGTATTGCGGAGACCCGCTGCAATGCCGTTGATTGAGATGAGAATGCTGCGCAGGGTCGCCTCGTCGTGCTCGCCGCTTCGCCAGCGCCGCAGAAGTTCGACCTGGAGGTGATTGAGCGGGGCGATGTAAGGGAAACGGTGTTTGATCGATCCGGCCAAAGCTGGGTTGTCGGCCAGGCGCTCCGTTGTCCCCGTGATTTCGTTCACCGCCTCGACAGTGCGCCGCCATTCATCTTCCAAAGCGCCGAAGACTTGGCTGGCCAGCTCTCGGTCGGGCACAAGGTCCGCGTAACGCTTTGCTATGCCCATATCGGCCTTGGCGAGCACCATGTCCATATTGGAGAGCAAAGTGCGGAAGAAGGGCCACTCGGCGTTCATGCGCTTCAAAAGCGCCATTCGCTCCTCCGGCGCATCGGCGACGAATGCTTCCACCGCTGACCCAAAGCCGAACCAACCAGGCAGAGTGAGACGCGCCTGGCCCCAGGAGAATCCCCAGGGAATGGCGCGCAGATCCTCAATGCGCCGCGTCGAGCGGCGGGAAGTGGGGCGCGATCCGATGTTGAGTTCGGCGATTTCCGCAATTGGCGTCGCGGCGAAGAAATAGTCGACGAAACGCGGATTGTCGTAAACAAGGCCCCTGAAAGTCTTCATGCTCTTTTCCGAGAGCGCCGCAGAGGCTTGCAAAAAATCTTCCGGAGCGGTGCGTGCGGGCGGCAGCAAGGTCGCTTCAAGCGAGGCCGAGACCAGAGCTTCGAGATTGCGCCGCCCGATGTCTGGATTGGCGTATTTGGAGGCTATGACTTCGCCCTGCTCGGTTAGCCTGATCTGTCCGTTCACGGTTTCCGGCGGCTGCGCCAGTATGGCTTGATAGCTCGGGCCGCCGCCGCGCCCGACAGTGCCGCCGCGTCCGTGAAAGAGCCGCAGCGAGATGCCTTGATGCTCTTTGAACAATTTCGCCAGAGCGGTCGAGGCGCGGTATAATTCCCAATTGCTGGTGAAGAAGCCGCCATCCTTATTGCTATCCGAATAGCCCAGCATGATCTCTTGCTGGGTCCCTGATCCGCGCACTAGATCGGGGATGCCCGGCAATGCGTAAAACGCGCGCATGATGGCTTCGGCGTTGCGCAGATCCTCGATCGTTTCGAACAACGGGACGACCAACAGCTCCGCGGAAGAATCGGCGTCGCCCAAGACGCCATGCATCATGCCGCACTCTTTCTGCAGCGTAAGGGCTTCCAGCAGATCGCTGACCGTTTCCGTATGGCTGATGATGTAATGAATGATAGCCCTTTGGCCAAAAGCCCTGCGCAGATTTCTCGCTGCCTCGAAAATCTCGATTTCTTCTTCGCTCCGCGCGGAATAGCGAACGCCGGGGATGCGCAGGGGCCGCGGATCGCGGAGAAGCCCGAGCAGCAGCGTCTGTTTCTGCGACTCATCGAGCTTCGCGTAATCGTCGACGACGCGTGCGACGACCAGCAGCTCCTTAAGGGTCTCCTCATGACGATCGGAGCTTTGCCGAAGGTCCACAGTGGCGAGGTGGAAGCCGAACACGTCGACGGCGCGGCGTAGGGGCGCGAGGCGGGCCGGAATCAGGGCGGCCCCGTGGTTCGCGCGCAGCGACTCTTCGATGGTGGCGAGATCAGCCTGCAATTCGCTGGCGTCGAGATAGGGCTCGCCAGACGCGACGGCATGCCGCAAAGCTTCGGCGCCCGTCAGCTCGAAGAGGCTCGCCGCCAGCCGGGAGTAGATGCCGATCAGGGCGCGGCGATAGAGCTCATCCTCTCGATGCGCGTTTTCATCGCCCGATCGATGCGCCAGCGCCTGCAATTGCGCGGTGCATCCGACCAGCCGGCGGGAGATCGAGAGTTCGCCGCCGAGTATGTGAATTTCGGTCAAGTAATAGCGCAGGGTTGTTTCGCACTGGCGCCGTAACGCGAGCGCTAATGTATCGGCGTTGACATTGGGATTGCCGTCGCGATCGCCTCCGATCCAGGATCCCATGCGGAAAAATGGGCCAATCGGCGCACCGTCCAAATGATCCTCGAGCTCCGCATAGAGGCGAGGAATCTGGCGCAGAAAGGTGGTTTGGTAAAAGCCAAGCGCGTTTTCGATCTCGTCGCGGACGCTGAGCTTTGCGTAGCGCAGTAGTCGCGTTTGCCACAATTGCGCGATTCTGGCCCTGAGCAGCATCTCGTTTTGCTTGCGCTCGCGTTCGCTTTGCGTGGTTTCGCGCAGGAGCAAAAGCTGGGCGATGGAGCGCTCGGCGTCGAGCAGGCTTTTACGCTGCACCTCGGTCGGATGGGCCGTCAGCACCGGCGAGACCAAACTGCGTCCCAGCGCCTCGGCGATCGTCTTCGGCGCTATGCCCGATGCCGCCATGCGCTCAAAGGTCAGAGAGAGGCTGCCGTCTTCGTGACTTTTGGGATCCTGCGCCTCTTGCGCCGCGCGGCGGCGAATATTGTGGCGGTCCTCCGCTATATTGGCGAGATGCGCGAAATAGCTGAAAGCCCGGATGACCGCCATCGCCTGTTGCGATGTCAGCCCGCGCACCAATTCATCGAGCGCGCGCCCTACTTCCGGATTGGCGTCGCGCTGGAAGGCGACGCTGAGACGGCGCATGCTTTCGATGCGTTCGAAGGTTTCATCGCCTTCCTGTTCGCGGATGGTGTCGCCAAGCAATTGGCCAAGCAGGCGAATGTCATCGATGAGGGGGCGCTCGATGGTGGAGGCCCCGGTGGTCGAACTTGAACCGAAACTCTTTGTCATCAGTGCCTCGTCGCCGTCATCAGCGCCTCGTCGGCGGCGCTGGCGCAACGCGAGTTTGACAGATTTCGCCCGCCGCACAAGGCCGAGCGCAGCCGCTTGCGCCGCCTGCCGAAAAAGCATCCATTGTTCACATGGACTGCGCGGTTCAGCAACGCTCGGCGATGCGATGGGCCGGCGTTTATTTTGCTGCGATTGCCTCGCCTATCGGCAATTCGGCAAAAACGTCCTCGAGTGGTTTTTCCGGGTGCATGAAAAACGCCGAAATGGCGCCTGCCAACAGCAGCCCGATCGACATGATGAACGGCAAATACCAATTGCCTGTTATATCGATCATCGCGCCCGCCGCGAGCGGCGACGCGATCGCGGCAAATGCCGATCCCGTGTTCATGAGGCCCGCCGCCGTGCCTGAAAATTTGGGCGCGATGTCCATCGGAATCGACCACATTGGACCGATGACCATTTCTGCGAAGAAGAATCCGGCGGACAAGCAAATAGCGACGACTGTCATGTCGCGCACAAAAAGAATCGGCATCAGCGACGCGAGGGCTCCGACAAAGCCGAAAACAACAACGCTCAATCGAGCGAAACGGATGTCGCCAGTGCGAGCTAAGAGGTAGTCCGACAGCGCGCCGCCCAATGTGTCTCCGATCACGCCCGCGAAAAAGACGCCTGATGCGAAGAGCGCCGATTTTTTGATGTCGAGACCATAGTTGGTCTTGAAGAACAGCGGCAGCCAGTTGAGATAAAGCCAGAGACACCAGCCATAGCAGAAATAGGTGAGCGTGACCGGCCACATCCGACGGATAAGCGCGCTCCATGGGATCTTCGGCTTGACGGCGCCTGCTGTGGGAGCCGGAAGCTCCATCAGCTCTTGCTTCGAGATGCCCGGGTGATCTTTCGGCTCGTTGCGGAAATAGAGAGCCCAGACAAGGCCCCAAAGCAGGCTGATGATTCCGACCAGAACGAAAGATGCGCGCCAGGTCAGCGCAATCATGAGCGCGGCGATAATCGGAGGAGTCACGGCGTTGCCCACCCTTGCGGAGGCGTGCGTGATCCCCTGGGCGAAGCCCCGCCTAGCCGCGGGCACCCAAGATTGCATGGCTCTGGTGGCGACGGGGAATGTCGCGCCCTCCCCCAATCCCAGCAGAATGCGGGCGGCGAACAATGTCGCCAGTCCCGTGACGAATCCGGTTGAAATGGTCGCCACAGCCCATATCACGCCGCACCAGAACAGCGTCTTGCGCGGCCCGAAGCGATCGCCCAACCATCCGCCGCATATTTGAAATGCGAGATAGGGATAGGCATAGGCCGAGAACACCAGGCCGAGCTGCGTATTGGTGAGGCCGAGATCTTTTTGTATGTCGCCCGCGGCCGTGCCAATATTGACGCGGTCGACATAGGTTATGAAATACATGATGCACAGGAGCGCCAGTACGCCATGCGTTGGCTTCAAGCTGAGTCGCATGTCTATCTCCTGATGACCATTTATGCCGAGCGCGCAATCGCGACGGAGCCGATGTCGGCGAAGTCCGCTACGGCGCGGCTCCCTGGCGGAAGCTGCGTCATTCCAGTGTAGGAGCCGGTGGTCACAAGGTCGCCGGCGCGCAGGCCAACGCCAGTCAAGGCCAGATGGTTGGCGAGCCAAACGACGAGTTCGATGACGTCGCCCGCTGGGTTGCCGCCTTCGCCCTCGACGGCTACGCGTTCGTCGATAAGGAAGCGAACCTTGGCGCGTTCGAACGACATCGCAGGCGATGGCGAAACGCCCGATCCGATGACCATCGCGCCATGCGAGAGAAGATCGGCCACGAGAAGCTGCGGCGTCAGGTCGGGCCACGCCGCAAACCGGCTGTCTATGATCTCGAAACCGGCCGACACCTCGTCAATAGCCTCAAAGATCTCCTGGCGCGCATAAGGCCTGCCAATCGGCGGAAGGTTTCGTCCAACGCGGAACACGAGTTCGGCTTCGAGGAGCCACAGCCGAAAATTATCTCGCGGCAATGTGGCGTCAGAGCGGTGGATGCGATTCTCGAACAATGGCGCAAAAGCTGGGGCGGCGGTTGGCGCCTTGCGTCCGACCTTCCAGCCGACTGTCGGGCCGATAGTTTTCGCGATGTCCGCCTGAACGCGATAGGCCTCGGCTTGCGAGATTTGGAAATCTTCGGCGGCGAGCCCGGCGACGCCATGGCCCGTCGCGTGGGCGGCGATCAGCATGTTCAAAAGACGCGCCGCCGCATCGTCTTTCGCCTCCGCGCTTTGCGTGATCATCAATCTCTCCGAGGCAAACCGCCGGCTCTTTTGAGCCAGGTCGAGTCTTTTAGCAATGGCTCAAAGGCAGCACGGGGGGTCGATCGCAACCCACGGTTTGCTGGACGGAGTAGAGCCGCGCGTCATCCGGCGGCCGCCATCAGCGGGGAAAACGAATTGGAGTCGCCGCGATCCTCCAAAACCGCCATCGCCGCCAATACGCCGCCCGCGCGATGCGGCACTCCTGCGGCGGAAAGACCCATCTCGACGCCGCTCAAAGCGCCCATCAAGACAAGCTCATTGCACTCGCCGAGATGGCCGATGCGAAACACCTTGCCCGCAAGCTTCGTCAGGCCTGCGCCGAGCGACATGTTGAATTTGTCAAGAACGACGGCGCGGAACCGATCCGCGTCATGGCCGGGGGGCATGAGAACCGCGGTCAGCACCGGGGAGTATTCGGCGGGCTCCTGACAAAGCACCTCCAATCCCCAGGCGCGCACGGCTTCGCGCGTCGCGGCGGCGAGCCGCTGATGACGGGCGAATGCCTCATCGAGGCCTTCCTCGAGCAACATCGCGATCGCTTCGCGAAGTCCGTAAAGCAGGTTCGTCGCCGGAGTGTAAGGGAAAAAGCCATTCGCGTTGGGCTTCAACATGTCTCCCCAATCCCAATAGGAGCGGGGCAGCGTGTTGGTTTTCGACGCCGCGAGGGCCTTTTCCGAAACCGCCGTAAAGCCAAGGCCCGGCGGCAGCATCAAGCCCTTCTGCGAGCAACTCACGGTGACGTCGACGCCCCATTCCTCGTGACGGTAATCGACCGAGCCCAGGGATGAAATGGTATCCACCATCAGCAGCGCGGGATGGCCGGCCCTATCGATCGCTTTGCGGATCTCCGCGATGCGGCTGGTCACGCCGGTGGAGGTCTCGTTGTGCACCACCATGACGGCTTTGATTGAATGAGACTTGTCTTCCGCCAGTTTTGCTTCGATCTCGGCCGGATCGGCGCCGCGACGCCAGTCGCCAGCGAGAAAATCGACTTCCAGCCCCCAGCGAGCCGCCATTTGGCGCCACGCGGTTGCAAAATGTCCGGTCTCGACCATCAAAACCTTGTCATTCGCCGACAAAGTATTGACGATCGCCGACTCCCAAGCCCCGGTGCCGGAAGATGGATAGATTATGACCGGACCCGATGTTTTGAACACCTCCTGGCAGCCCTTCAGCACTTCGCGGCCGAGCTTCGCGAACTGCGCGCTGCGGTGGTCGATCACCGGCATGTCCATCGCCCGAAGCACTCTGTCGGGCACGGGGCTTGGTCCCGGAATCTGCAGAAAATGGCGTCCTTGGCGCGCCGTCATGCTTTCCCTCCTTGATGAATCGCCGACTGCATCGACGCCCAGACTTATTGCTGCCGGCATATTTGCATTCAAAATTTTGACAGGCAATAGAAATAATGCGTTCAATACGGCGTATCGACGGCGCGGGCCGGAGGCATTACTAATACCGATGATGACCGGAATCATTCTGCAAGATCTCGAAACGGGCGTTGCCGGTCGGCGACGCGATCCCGCGGATTCGTCCGAAAATGGCGGGTCCGCCGCTTCATTGCACGACGAGACTTTGACGCGCCTGCGCGACTATATCGTCGAAGGCAATCTTCCCGGCGGCGCGCGCATTCCTGAACGTCAGCTTTGCGAGATGTTTGCGATTTCGCGTACGCCGTTGCGCGAAGCGCTGAAAGTCTTGGCGTCCGAGGGACTGGTCGAACTGCTTCCGAATAGGGGTGCCAGGGTGCGGCAATTGAGCGCCGCCGATCTGAGAGAGCTTTTCGACCTTATGGGCGGCCTCGAGGCGCTCGCCGGACGGCTTGCCTGCGAAAATATCACGGAAGACGAGATTTCCGAGATCGAAAAAATGCATCACGAGATGTATGCGTGCTTTCTGCGGAGGGATATGCACGGTTACTTCCGCTGCAATCAGTCGATTCATCAGAGCATCGTCAGATCCGCCGGCAATTCGGCTTTGAACGCCGCCTACGCCGGCGTCGCCGGCCGAATTCGTCGCGTGCGCTATGCCGCTAATATGGACAGGAAACGCGATCGCTGGAGCGAGGCCATGCGCGAACATGAAGACATTCTTGACGCTTTGCGTCGGCGCGCAGGCGAGGAGCTGAGCGATATTCTATTCCGGCATCTGCGCAATAAGCGCGCAGCCGCCATCGATTGTTTCGACATCCCAAGCGCGGCGAGCTGTGAGGCGCCGAGACAATCGCGGTAAGCCCGTTCGATGCCCGGCCGCATTTTCGCGGTCGCCTCTCCGAGGCATGCTAGTTGGTCATTCTGAATTCACTTTGGTCCAGAATTGCATGCAAAATATAGCGTTTCCGATCAATGGACTTATAAAACTGGCGTAGACAGCGCCGCCATCGTTCGAGCGGCGGCATGGCGGCAATCGGGGTATGCGGATGCAGGGTGAGTCACAGTCGGGATTCGGCAGGCGGCTGAAAGCCGAGGTTGAAGGCGAAGTGCTATTCGACCCATTCAACAGAGGCCGCTACGCCACCGACGCTTCACATTATCAGATGATGCCCACGGGTGTGGTCGTGCCCAAGACCATGGACGCGGCGCGGCGCGCCCTCGACCTCGCGCGGGATGAGGGCATTCCCGTCACTGCGCGCGGGGGCGGCACGTCGCAATGCGGCCAGACAATCAACCGCGGCCTCATCATTGATGGCTCCAAACATCTTCGCCGCATCCTCTCGCTTGACGTGGAGAACAAGCGCTGCGTGGTCGAGCCGGGCATCGTGCTCGATGAACTCAATCGCAGCCTCAAGCCGCATGGTCTCTGGTTTCCCGTCGATGTCTCCACGGCCTCGCGCGCGACGATCGGCGGCATGGTTGGAAACAATTCCTGCGGCGGTCGCTCCTTGCGCTATGGCACCGCAAAGGACAACGTCATCTCCATCGAGGCGATATTGGCCGATGGGGAGGCCATGAGCTTTGGCGAAGTCGACGCCGATCTCGCCGGTCTGAAAGACAATCGCAAAAAAGCGCTCGCCGGGCGGCTCCTCGAGATTGGCGCGCGCGAGGCGGCCGAAGTCGCCGTGCGGTTCCCAAAAGTGCAACGCCGCGTCGGCGGCTACAATCTCGACGCTCTCGATCCCGCGCGCGGTCGCATCAACCTCGCGCATGCTCTCGTCGGGTCTGAAGGGACCCTCGCCTATTCGACCGCCATCGAATTGAAGCTATGGCCGCTGCTCGGACGCCGCGCAGTCGGCCTATGTCACTTCGGCTCGTTCTACGCGGCGATGGATGCCGCCCAGCATCTCGTGAAGCTGAAGCCGATCGCTGTCGAGCTTGTTGATTCAACCTTGATCTCGCTGGCAAGCGAGATCGCCATGTTCCGGCCGACGATCGACGCTATTTTGCGCGGGACGCCAGAGGCCCTTTTGCTCGTCGAATTCGCGGAAGACGATGCCGAGAATGTCCGCCGAATGAAGCAGCTCGTCGCGCTGATGGGCGATCTTGGCCTTGGCTTTGATCGCGAGGGCGCGCATTGGGGCGGCGTCGTGGAAGTGTTCGATCCTGCGCTTCAGGCGGCGATAACTGACCTGCGCACATCTGGCCTCAACATCATGATGTCGATGAAGGACCAGCGCAAGCCGATCTCTTTCGTCGAGGATTGCGCGGTGCCGCTGCCGCACCTTGCCGATTACACGCAAAGTCTGACGAGCATATTCGAAAAGCACGGCACGCGAGGCACGTGGTATGCGCATGCCTCGGAGGGCTGCTTGCATGTGCGCCCCGTGCTTAATCTGCGATTGGACAAAGACGTCAAAGCGATGCGCGCGATCGCCGAGGAGGCTTTCGCATTGGTGCGCGCATATAAGGGCTCGCATTCCGGGGAGCATGGCGACGGTCTGACTCGCAGCGAATTTCACGAGCCCATGTTCGGCTCGAAGCTGGTGCGGGCTTTCGAGGAGATCAAAGACGTTTTTGATCCGGTGGGCTTGCTCAATCCGGGCAAGATCGTGCGGGCTCCGCATTTTGACGATCGCAGTCTGTTCCGCTATCCGCCAAACTATCATGTCGACGATTTTCGGCCCCAGCTCGATTGGTCTGCTTATCCAGGCGCCGTCGGCGGCCTGCAGGGGGCCGTCGAGATGTGCAACAACAATGGCGCCTGCCGCAAACTCGAAGGGGGCGCAATGTGTCCTTCGTACCGGGCGACCCGCGATGAAATGCATGTGACGCGCGGGCGCGCCAACACGCTTCGCCTCGCGCTTTCCGGCCAACTCGGAAAGGATGCGTTCAGCTCGGATGACATGGCCGAGGCGATGAAGCTGTGCGTCTCGTGCAAATCCTGCAAGCGCGAGTGCCCAACTGGCGTCGATATGGCGCGCATGAAAATCGAGGTTCTGGCGGCTCGCGCGGCAAAGCTCGGCTATTCCATGCGCGATCGGCTGGTCGCGTTCTTGCCGCACTATGCCCCCTATGCCGCGCGCATCGCTCCCTTGCTCAACCTGCGCAACCGCATCCCATTCTTGGCCCGGCTTTCCGAGAAGATGATCGGGATCAGCGCGCGCCGCTCGTTGCCCGTCTGGCGGCGCGATCGCTTCGCCATTCCTGCGGAGGCGTTGGGGCCGCGCGACGGACGAGAGGTCGTCCTCTGGGTTGACACCTTCAACGCCGCATTCGAGCCGGGGACAGTCGAGGCTGCATTAGCAACGCTGACGGGTTCGGGATATCGGGTTCACATCGCGCGCGCTGCCGATGGATCAAAACGCCCGCTTTGCTGTGGCAGGACATTTCTTTCAGTAGGCAATGTCGAGGCGGCGCGGGCGGAGATGTCGCGCACGCTGAAAGCGCTGCAGCCGTTCCTGGAGCGCGGCGCGCCGATCATTGGACTCGAACCAAGCTGCCTTTTCACGTTTCGCGACGAGCTGGCCGCTGTGTCCCCCGGGGCCGACGCCGACCGCGCAGCGGCGCTCGCCGTTCTGTTTGAGGAATTCATCGTCCGCGAAGCCAAGGCCGGGCGATTCCTGCCTCGCTTCGCGCCCCTCGCCGAGAAAGTCTTGCTGCATGGCCATTGCCACCAAAAGGCGTTCGGCGCCATGAGCTCGATCGAGGCTGCTCTTCGGCTGATTCCCGGTCTCAAACTCGAAACGATCGAATCAAGCTGCTGCGGCATGGCCGGCGCGTTCGGCTATCAAGCAGAGACGGTCGATGTCTCGCTGGCGATGGCCGAATTGTCCCTACTGCCCGCCGTTCGCAAGGCGGAGCCCGGATCCATTGTCGTTGCGGACGGCACGTCTTGCCGGCACCAGATCAAAGACGGCTCGGGCCGCGAAGCAATTCACGTCGCGCGCCTCATGGCCGCCAGCATAGCCGCGGCGGACGCGAGCTTTATGACTCCGCAATGACATCAGCGCGGCGACGCTAACCTAACGCATAATATTTAACGGTTCGACGAATCGGCCTAGATCACGCGAAATTGTTACTTTGAAACAGAGCTCTGAACCACGATTATAGCGCACACTGAAATAATATAGGACGATCGCCGAGAATAAACGCGGCGCCCCGGCGTCTTTATGTTTTGATCGATGTTGACCATGGAGAGCACCAATGCTGAAAGCTTTCGTCCGCGCCGCGCTGATCGCCGGCGCGCTTTTCGTCGCCAATACTTCATTTGCACAAGCGCCGGCTCCGGCGCACGCCGCCGATACAAGCAAGGGCAAAGCCCTCGTCGATTCCAAGGGCATGACGCTTTATATCTTCGACAAGGATGCGGAGGGTAAATCGGCTTGCAACGGCGGATGCGCCACCAACTGGCCGCCTTTTGTGTCCGCGGCGGGCGCAAGCGCCTCTGGTGATTGGACCATCGTTACGCGCGATGACGGCGCGACGCAGTGGGCCTACAAGGGCAAGCCGCTTTATGCCTATATCAAGGACGCGAAGCCGGGAGACGTAGTGGGCGATGGCTTCAAGGACGTCTGGCACGTCGCAAAGCCCTGACCAGCGGATCATTTGCCGATCGCCGCAGCTACTGAAGAATGAGTTGAGGTTAGGCTCGCGATGCGCCGAATGGATATCATAGCGTAGGGAATTGGGATCGCGCGGCCATAAAGGGAGCAAGGTTCAACAATGAGCCAGTCCGTAAGAGAATGCGCCGACGCGGACAAAGCGCGCGTTTCGGCCATGCTTGGGGCCGCGTTCCAAGATGACCCCGTAATCGCTTATATTTTTCCCAATCCGGAGGTTCGCCGCGCGCGGCTTCCGGGTTTTTACGGCGTCGTCTATGGCGTCGACGGCGCAAGGGGCGCCCGGTTCATGACGGCAAACGGCGAGGCCGCAACAATTTGGCGAGCCCCTGGCCATGAACGCCATTCGCTCGTCGAAAAAATACAGCAGGCGTGGCCCTGGGTGGCGGCGTCGGGGCCTGCGATCGGTCGCGTGCTCGTTTTCAGCGGAGCCAGCGACGAGCATCATCCACCAGAGCCCCACTGGTATCTTCACGCGGCGGGATGCCTGCCTTCCGCCCAGCGCAAAGGCTTCGGCAGCGCCGCCGTTCGGGCGGGACTCGCCCGCGCCGACGCCGACGGGGTTCCCGCATATCTGGAGACTGCAACCGAAGCCAACCTTCCCTTTTACGCCTCGCTCGGCTTTGCCGTAACGCATGAGTGGAAGGTAAAGAATGGCCCTCGATGCTGGTCAATGCTCCGCAAGCCATCGTAGCGCTGCCGAGACTCTGATCTCGCTTAGTTTGATGCCGGCATGCCTTGGTAGTAAATGGCCAAGCGACGCTCCTCGTCAGGCGTCAGTTGATGCGCGATGGTTCGCATGCGCTTGAAAAAGTCGTTGTGGCGTTCGCCAGTCCCAAAATCCTTGAGCTGTTGTTCGAGGTAGGGACTGGATTGGCCGAGGAGAAGAGGAGCGGCCTCGGGACCGCTCCGGCTTAACCCATGGCAGGAATCGCAAGATGGAATCGCGCGCGCGGGGTCGCCGATCCGCGCCAAAGTGCTAATCTTGAGCAAAACCCCCGAGTCGGCCGCCCGCAAATCCGCCCGCGGCCGCGTCGCGAAATAGGCGGCGACATCAGATATTTGCTCTTCCGTTAAAGACGCGGCGATCGGTTGCATTATGTCGGACTTGCGATCGCCCGATTGGAAATCGCGGAGTTCCTTGAAAATCGCCGCTTCGGATTGCCCGGCGAGATTTGGAAATTGGGCCGGATCGACAGATTTTCCATCCTCGCCATGGCAGACGCCGCAGGTGTCCTTGGCGATAGTCGCGCCCCGCGTCGCGCTCGCGTTGGAGAGGAGACGGCGCGTCTCGACCGTCCACGCGACATTGGAGACGGGAGCGCTCGCCGTCGCAGCGCCTGGGTCCGGCGGGATCTTCGCGTAACCTGGTATGCCGAGCGCGCGGCAGATGGCGGTGAATGGGTCAAACCGGGTCTCGCTCCGCGACGGCAGAACGATCAGCGCGAGGATAAGGCTGATGAGGGTAAAAGCGCCGACGAGCACGCTAGCCCAAAGACACCAGGAGCGATCAGCGGCGCTAGGCTCGGTTGGGGGAGGAAGAGCTTCGGACATGTGGAGCTTAGCCTCCAAGGTCGACGCGATGAATAGGCGCGGGATAATCCTTGATGAAGAAGAACTGCCCGATCGGGTATCCGTAGGCCATCAGCATCAGGAAGAGCAGCAGCCAGTTGCAAAGCGCAAATCCGTTGAGGGCGCTCGGCACCCGTTGCGGCGGATGTAGGGCGACGGCGTAATGCATCTGACGGTCCGCCTCCGGACCGCGATAGAGAGTCACGAGATTCCACACGAATAGAAGGCCGCCGGCGAGCATGATGTAGCCGCCGATCATCGAAACAATGGTCCAGGGTTGCCAAAACGCGATCGCTGGATTGGCGTAGTCGAAGGTCGCGACCCTGCGCGGCTCGCCGAACAGACCTAGCACGTGCCAGGGAAAAGTCGTCACCACGATTCCGATAGCCCACAGCCACAGCTGCAGACGAATTGGCTTTAGGGACAGCGGCTGGCGCCCGACGAGCTTCGGCCAAAACTCATAGGCGATGGCGAAATACATGGTCACCACCGAACCGCCATAGATCAGATGAAAATGGGCGGTTACCCAGGAGGTGTTATGGATCATGGCGTTCATGCCATAAGACATATTGATGGTGCCGCCAAAACCACCGAAACCGAGCAGAACAAAGCTAAGCCCGGTGGCCAGCACCATCGGCCTGTCCCAGGGAAGCGCTCCGATCCAGCCGAATAGGCCGCGACCGCCGCGGAGCCGTCCGACGATCTCCATTGAGGCGCCGATCGTGAAGATCGTCAGCAATGTCGGCACGGTCACGAGCGCTGTCAGCATCATCTGAAGGAACTTGAAGCCGGTCCCGTGTTCGGGGTCCGTGAATAGATGATGCATGCCGACGGGGAGCGAGTAGAGCACCAAAAGCAAGAAACTCAGGCGCCCCATCATATCGCTGTAAAGCCGGCCGCCGGCGGCTCGCGGCGCCATTGTGTAGAATGCGATATAGGCGGGAAGCAGCCAGAAATAGACGATTGGGTGCAACGTCCAGGCAAATAGCGTCCGGGCGAGGCCGATGTCTATCGTCTGCGTCCAGCCGAGCGAGGCCGGAATTGCCTGAAACAAAAGCTCGGCGGCGACGCCGGCCGTGGTCCACAACCACAGGAACGCGTTCGCGACATTGCCGAACATGGCGAGCGGAACGGGCTTGCCGGGATTGTCCTTCTTCCAGTCGCTCATCGCCCAGATCATCAACGCGATCCAGAACCAAGAGCCGACAACCACGAGCACAAGGCCGAGATAGTAGAACACGCTGCCGGTCAGCGGCGGATAGAAAGTGTAGAGCACGGTGGCTTTGCCGGCCAGCACAGGGGCCATCGCCATGACGACGCCAGCCATGATGAGCCAAAAGCCGATCCACGCGAGGCGCGTGTTGGGCAGCGGCCTGTCAAGCGAGGTCACGGCGACGAAATAGCCAAAGCCCATGACGAACAGCGTCGGCATGACATAGCCCATGATCGTGCCATGTGCGGTGACCGAAGCGAAATAGGCCTCCGGCGACGTAAAGACGGGATTGAGGCCGCTGCGCACCGTCATCTGCCAAGCGCCTAGAATAATGGCGACGGCGAAGGTCGCGAACGCGACCCCGAAATGGGCGAGGATCAGCCGATCAGCGCGGTATGTCACAGCTCGCCCTTCCATTCTCGTCATTGCGCCATTCGCTCTGCGGGATGACGCGGACCAGGCTCCACATCTCGCTGTGGCCCAATCCACAAAATTCGTGGCAAGGCATCAGATGATCGCCCGCCTCGTTGAAGACCGTGTGAATTTCGGAAACATAGCCGGGCACGACCATCGTATTTGCGTTTGTGCCGGCGATGAGAAAGCCGTGGATGACGTCGGGACTGGTGACGCGAATCGTCACCGGCTTTCCTTGCGGCACGGGGATGCAGCGCGGCACGAAAGCGAACTGGGCGGCGATGATCCGCACCGTCACCGAACCGTCAGGATTGACGCTAGCGCCGAGATTGTTTTCGGCGAACTCTTTGTTCGCGCCGAGCGTCGTCGGGTCGGTGGTTTCGACATGGCTCGGCGGATGCATCGCCATGACGAAGCTTGAGACGCCGGTGACTGCGAGCATGATCGCCACCGCGACGATGACGATGGCGGCCCACCTGCGCTCCGTCTTTTGAATGTCCTGCTCATTCATGATTGGAGAGCCTCAGCTGATCGGGCCGCGCGGCAGGAACACGAAGAAATAAACCGCAAGCCAAGCCAGCAGTAACAAGCTCAGAGTTAAGCCGGCCAAAGCGAACGCGCCCCTTGGCACAATCTTCAGAGCCTGCTCCAACGCGGCGTCGGCGGCCGGGTCGGAAACGTTCTCCGCGATGAGCGATTCCAAGGATTGATCAAAATTTGCCATGCACTTTCTTTCAGCTAATTTCAAAATTGCGTCAACTGTAACCTACGCAAGAAAATGGCGTCGAGTTTTGTTCTAGCGCAAGCCGGACGGTAGACGTACTCCGGCGTTCAATTTTTGCTTCCGAACCCGAACCCGAACCCGCTCTAGCGAGCATGCGGGCCTCGCCTTCATCGTTAGGTCGCATTCCAAACAGAGACTGACCCGCATCGTCAGGCCATCGCAACCGATGTCCTCCCACCAGGAATCATTGTTACATGAACATCATAATAGGGAGCGCTCAAAGCCCCATTCTGGCGAGCGCTCAGAGCAGAGCTGAGTTAGAGGCCGCCGCCTCGCGGCGCGGCGTCGAATCCGTTGTAGCGAACAGCCGCGCCGACCTCATGAGGGAATTGCCGCGGGCCGACGCGATTTGGATCGAACCCGCGACATATGACGCCGAGTTTGTCGCAACGCTCCGGCGCGATGTCGGCCATCTTAAATGGATTCAGCTGATGAGCACGGGGTTCGACGCAGTCGAACGTTACGGCGCCCCGGACGGCGTCGTCGTGACCAACGCGGGCGACGCCTATGCTCCTCTTGTCGCGGAGCACGCCTTGGCATTGCTGCTGGCGCTTGGTCGCGGGCTGCCAGACGCGCTCGACAGCGGCGCCGAGCATCAATGGAAGTCGGAGATCGGCGCCCGCGTGACGACGCTCGATGGCGCGGCCGTAACCATTTTCGGCTTTGGCCGCATCGGGCGGGAGATCGCGCTCCGGCTGCGTCCCTTTGGGACCCGCATCATAGCCGTAACGCAGCGCGGGCGACTGGAGCCGCTTGCTGACGAAACGCTGTCCAGCGATAAATTAGGCGACGCGCTCAAAGTCAGCGACGCGCTCATTGTCGCGGCGCCGTTGACGAAGAGCACGCATCATGCAATCGGCGCAAAGGAGCTTTCGGCCTTGCCGCGTCACGCCTTCGTCATCAATATCGGCCGAGGGCCGATCATTGATGGGGCGGCGCTCAGCCATGCGCTGGCAAAAGGCGTGATTGGAGGAGCGGGTCTTGACGTGACGGACCCTGAGCCGCTGCCGCTCGATGATCCGTTATGGGCCTGTAAAAATGTCATTGTGACGCCGCATATCGCCGCGATGGGCGGCGCGCTTCCAGCACGGCGTCTTGCAGCCATTCTCCAGCGCAATCTCGATCATTTCATCAATGGGCGCGAATTGGAAAATCGCATCTTCTGAAAGGTGTGACGGAGGCGCGATCGCTTCGATTTGAATTGATCGCGCCCCAGGATCCGCTGCGCGCTTATGCTGCGGACGTCGCTTCCTTGCTTTCAAATGCAGCGGCGACGGCGTCATCGACCCGCTCGAGCCAGACGAATTCGAGACGCTCGCGGGCGTCTTGCGGAATGTCATCATAGTCGCGCCGATTGCGGGCTGGCAGCAGAACGCGGGTCAAGCCCGCCCGCGCCGCCGCGGCCACTTTCTCCTTGATGCCGCCGACCGGCAGCACCAGCCCGCGCAGACTGATCTCGCCGGTCATGGCGGTGTCGTTGCGGACAATGCGCCCGCTCAGAACAGAGACGAGCGCGATGAACATCGCAACTCCGGCGCTCGGTCCATCTTTCGGCGTCGCGCCGGCCGGAACATGGATATGGATGTCGTTCTTGTCGAACATCGCGGGGTCGACGCCGAGGTCGCCTGCCCTGCTCTTCACCAGGCTGAGCGCCGCCTGCGCGCTCTCGCGCATTACCTCGCCGAGCTGACCGGTGAGGATCAGCTTGCCATGGCCAGGGGTGCGGGTCGCTTCGATGAAAAGAATGTCGCCGCCGACCGGAGTCCAGGCAAGGCCTGTCGCAACGCCCGGCACGCTGACGCGCATCGCCACCTCATCCTCAAACCGCGGCGGTCCGAGCAGATCGCTAAGATCGCTTTGCTTGATGTGAACGTGGCTGGCGCTGCCCTCGGCGATGTTGATGGCGATGTGACGTAACGCGCGGCCTATCTCGCGCTCGAGGTTGCGTACGCCCGCCTCGCGCGTATAGCCGCGAATGATGTCAGCCAGCGCGGCGTCGTCGATCTTGACTTGCGCGGACGTCAGACCGTTCATTTCCAGCTGGCGGCGCATCAAATAGCGCCTCGCGATCTCAAGCTTTTCCGCATCGGTATAGCCAGTGAGGCTGATGATCTCCATGCGGTCGCGCAGCGGCCCGGCGATCGTGTCGAGCATATTGGCTGTGGCGATGAACGCCACGCTGGAGAGATCAAACGGCACAGCGAGATAATTGTCGCGGAAGCTATTGTTCTGCTCGGGATCCAGCACCTCGAGCATGGCTGAGGCCGGATCGCCGTGGGCGCTGGCTCCCATTTTGTCGATCTCATCCAGCATCATTACGCAATTGCGCGTCCCGGCCTTGCGGATGCCTTGAATGATATTGCCGGGCAAAGCGCCGACATAGGTGCGCCGGTGGCCTCTGATCTCGGCTTCGTCATGAACGCCCCCGAGACTGACGCGGACGAATTTTCGTCTCATGGCGCGTGCGATGGATTGGCCGAGCGACGTCTTGCCGACGCCGGGCGGTCCGACAAAACAAAGAATCGGCGCTTTGCCCTGCGGCGCAAGCTTGCGCACCGCGAGATATTCGACGATGCGCTCCTTGATCTTTTCGAGACCGAAGTGATCCTCGTCAAGAATGCGGCGCGCCTCTGCGATATCGATCGGCGCCTCTTCGGGAAGCGTCCAGGGCAGTTCGATCAGCCAATCGAGATAGCTGCGGATCATGCCGAATTCGGCGGAGGCGTCGGGCATTCGCTCCAGCCTGTGCAGCTCCTTGCGCGCCGCCTGATCGACCTCGGGCGGCATGTTCGCTTTTGCGATCGCCCCGGTCAGCTCGGCGATCTCTTGCGCCTTGCCGTCGCCTTCGCCGAGCTGGCGCTGAATCGACGCCATCTGCTCGCGCAGCAGCATCTCGCGCTGACGCTCATCGAGGGTAGCTTTGGTCTGGCGGCCGATTTCCTGCGACAGCCGCAGCACCTCGATGCGCTGGGCGAGCAGCCGGGCGACCTTGTCCATCCGCGCAGGAAGATCGATGGTCTCCAGTATGTCCTGCTTCTGCTCGGGCGTCGCATCCATGTAAGCGGCGACGAGGTCGGTCAGAGCGGCCGGCGTGCTGGCTCCGTTGACGGCGGCGATCAGCTCGTTCGGCGTTTGCGGCAGAAGCTGGAGCGCCTCCGACGCCTGACCCTGGAGATGGACGAAACGCGCTTCGATGTCAGGCGAGCGCGCGTCGGATTCTTCGATCCGTCGCACCCTAGCGGCGAGGAAGGGCTGCTCCCTGACGAATTCTTCGACATAAAAGCGTTGTTCGCCCTGGCAGATCAAATGATGACCGCCGTCGGGGGCCGCTATATAGCGCAGGACGCTGGCGACAACGCCCATGCGATGCATGTTCAAGGGCAAGGCGTCCTCATCATTCGCATCGCGCTGCATGAGAAGGCCAACCGGACGTCCTTGTCGGACGGCCTCTTGCGCTGCGGCGATCGATTTGGGCCTGCCGACGGTTACCGGCATGACGACGCCCGGAAACAGTACGAAGTTGCGCACCGGCACGATAATTAGGGCGTCCTCCGGAAGATCGACGCGAGGACTGGCGACGGCGGCGGGCGCGCCGGCGTCCGCGGCGCGGAGAATTTGGGGAAAACGAGACATATCGAATATCCTCGATCAGACGAGTTTGCGCAAAGTAATGGCGAGGCAACCATTGACGACCGAGGGTCGCGCAACCTCATACCGGCCAGCTGGCAGCGGCACTTGTCGCTCGAAACGCCCCTGCGGCAATTCGAGCCGGTGGATCGCGGCCGTCATCAGCTGGGGCGGCGGCACGCGTTCGCCTGTGATCAGCAGCATGCCGTTGCTGAGCGTGACCGAGATATGCTCCGGATCGACGCCGGGCAACGCCGCAAAAACAAGCACTTCCCGATCCGTCTCGAGGACGTCGACCGGAGGCTCCCAATTGGGCGTGCGGCTGCGACTCGAGGCGGGTTGGAACATTTGGCGGTGCAATCGCTCCGCCCGAACCAGCATTTCCACCGCATCGGACCACATCCAGGCCCGCGCATCCGGGTATTTCATGCCTCATCCTCCACTGGCGAGCGACAAAGGGAGCTTTGCAGAAAGCGGCAATCCAGACGTCGTTGTCGCGTTGCAAGGTTCTAGCGCGCCGGACGCTCACGGCGCAAACGGCGAGATGCAAATTCGTTAGCTCCGAGATCGGCTGCCGAGCTTGGCTGAAACAGATGGCGCGCTGTATTCTGGCTCCCGACTCAGTCTTCGACGAGGACATGGAAGGGATGAGCGAGACCTCGCCGGCCGGGCGCCTCAAAGAAGCGACGCCTCAGCGCAAGATCATCCACGTCGATATGGACGCCTTTTTCGCCTCGGTGGAGCAGCGCGACAATCCGGAGCTGCGCGGCCGGCCGGTCGCCGTGGGCGGCGCGCGGCAACGCGGGGTCGTCGCCGCCGCGAGCTATGAGGCGCGAAAGTTTGGGGTGCGTTCGGCTATGGCCTCCGTGACGGCGCTGCGAAAATGTCCGGACCTTGTTTTCGTAAAGCCCCGCTTCGACGTTTATAAGGAAATCTCGCTCCAGATCCGGGCGATTTTCGCTGAGCATACCGCCGTCATCGAGCCGCTATCGCTGGATGAGGCCTATCTCGATGTGACCGAAACGCTGAATGGCTTATCGGCGACGGGGATCGCCGAAGAGATCCGGGCGAAAATCCGCGCTGCAACCGGTCTCACCGCCTCGGCCGGGGTGAGCTACAATAAATTCCTCGCCAAACTCGCGTCGGATCAACGCAAGCCAGACGGGATCTTCGTCATCACGCCGAAGATGGGCGGAGCCTTTGTCGAGGGCCTCGAAATCGCGAAATTTCATGGCGTCGGGCCGGCGACCGCCGCCAAGATGAACCGGGTCGGGATCTACACAGGTCTTGATCTGCGGGCATGGACGCTTCCCGATTTGCAGGCGCATTTCGGAAAATCAGGCGCTTTTTTCCATGCCATCGCGCGGGGCGTCGATCATCGGCCGGTCCGCGCCGATCGCATTCGCAAATCGGTCGGCGCGGAAAACACATTTGCGCAGGATCTCAGCGGATTCGAAGAGATGCGCGAATGCTTACAACCGATCCTCGACAGGGTCTGGAGTTATTGCGCGGGTGCAGGGCTCAGCGGCAGAACGGTGACGCTGAAGGTGAAATACGCCGATTTCGAGCAAATCACGCGCAGCCGATCGATAGCCGCAGGCGTTACCGGAAGGGAAGAGCTGGAGCGCCTCAGCCTTGATCTGCTGACGCCGCTGTTTCCGGTGAAAAAGGGCGTTCGGCTGCTCGGCGTTTCGCTTTCATCGCTCGATGCCGAAGCGGCGGCGGAAAGCCGGCAGTTGCGGCTGGGGTTTTGAGAATCGGCACGGCCCCAAGCCGGGCGGGTGCGCCGAGCTGGGAAATCGCCTGTGACGAAAATAACAATACTGAGTTTGTCGGGAGAGAAAGTAAGCGCCAATGAAGACCTCTACAGATGTATTAATCGTTGGCGCCGGACCGGTTGGCCTGCTGCTGGCGACAGAATTGTCGCGCGACGGAGTCGACGTTCTGCTGATTGACCACCATAAAACGCGTTCGTTCTTTTGTAAGGCGCTTGGCGTCACCCCGCGCACATTGGAGATCTTTGATGATCTCTGCATCGCTCAGGACGCCGTCGATAGCGGGGTCTGGCTGCATGGCGTTTCGGCGTTCAACGACGGCGTAGCCGGGCCGTCGATGGACGTCCCGACCGACCTTCCATTTGGCAGTCTGTCGCTGGCGCAGTTCGACACCGAACGGCTTTTGGAAGCTTGTCTGCACCGTTGCGGCGGAAGGGTGTTGTATGGCCGCACGCTCACCGGCTTCGAGGCGAGGGCTGATGGCGCCCGCGCCCAAGTCCAGGGACCAGACGGCGAGACGCAGACGGTCGATTGCCGCTGGCTGGTAGGTTGCGATGGCGCTCATAGCAAGGTCCGCACCACCCTCGGCGTGGATTTTGCGGGCGGCCAATATCCGCAAACTTTTGTTCTCGCGGATCTGGAGGTGGACTGGGATCTGCCGCGCGGCTGGATGTACCGGTTTAACACTGGAGCGGAAGCCGGCCCATCCGGCAGCGCTGCGCTGGCGGCTGTTCCGGTGCATGGCTCCTCTCGTCGTTATAGGTTGTCCACCGTAGTGCCGGACGCCACTCTGAACACGTCGGGGGACGCCACGGGAGAAATCTTTCCAGCGACGCTCGATCAGATCACCGCTCTAATGTCCCCTATCCTGCCGAAGGGGACGATCCTTTCATCGTTGCATTGGTCGTCGGTCTATCGGGTCAGCCACCGGATCGTGCCGACCTATGCGAAAGGACGCGTATTCCTGGCCGGCGATGCTGCGCATCTGCACCCGCCGGTTGGCGGGCAAGGCATGAACACCGGTCTTCAAGACGCGCATAATCTGGCGTGGAAGCTGACCTTGGCCTGTCGCGGGCTTGCCAGTGAGGCATTGCTGGACAGCTACTCTACCGAACGCCATGCGGTGGGTCTCGATGTCGTCGAGAACACCAACCGTGCGCTAAATGACGTGCTGGCGCAGCGCGCGCAACTGCCTGGCATGCGGGAGACTCAACTTCTCGTCAGCTATCGCGGCAGTCCGATCGTCGAGGATGAGCGCGCTGGCGCCGCCGCCGCACTGCTCGCCGCCGGAGATCGCCTCCCAAACGCGGGACAACTGCGCCGCCCCTTCGTCGGTCATGCATTGAGGCTGCACGAGCGCCTTGGGCGTGGTCGGCACGTCTTGCTTGGCTTTATCGACGATGACCCGGCGGCGGCCTTGCTTGCGCAAATGCTGAATCTACTTCGCGCTACGCTCGGCGAAAGCGCGGACGGATGCGCCATCGCACCCCGAGGCGGAAGTCCGCTGGCGGCGCCGGAGGAACTTCCGCTCCTGACTGATGCGGGGGGAGAGTTTGCCGCAGCGGTTTCCGCCAAACCAGGAAGCGTTTGGTTGGTCCGGCCGGATGGATATATCGGCTGGTGCAGCGAGACCCCATCGACAGATGGCCTGCGATCCTTCCTGAACCTGGTGGTTCGGACGCCGCCGCCGAGCTCCGGTGGATGACCTCGCCTGTTGAGCTGCAAACGGCGCGGCGATCATAGAAACGTTGAGGCGAGGGCCGGCGTTTCCGTCAGGGCGTGCGCCATATATTCGAGGGCGGTGCGGATAGCCGACCGGTTCGTCGGACCCCCTAAGCAAACGCGCACCGCCTCCGGGGCATTGCCGTCGACGGCGAAGGCATCGCTCGGCACGACCCCGATGCCCGTCGAGCGCATATGCGCGGCGAAGGCGGATCGGGTCCAAGGCGGGGGTAGCGCGACCCATAGATTGAAGCTGATCGGGTCGGCGCGAAAACTGCCCGTCGGCAAAATCTCCGTCGCAAGCGCCTGACGCGCGGCCGTCTCCGTCCGGATGAAGCGCAAGATGGCGTCGGCGGCGCCATCCTCGATCCAGCGGGTCGCGAGCGCGACGGTGAGGGGAGACGCCATCACATTAGCGGCTCGCGCGGCGGCGGCGAAGGGCCAGCCGGAGCGCACGTCGGGCGCAAGGACGTAAGCTGCGCGCAATCCCGCGCCGATGCATTTCGATAATCCGGCTACATGCCAGGTGAGATCCGGCGCGATCGCCGCGAAAGGCGCAGGGCCGCGTAACGGAATGAATCCATAGGCGTCGTCCTCGACGATAGGCACGCGGAACCGCCGCGCGACGGCGGCGATCGCGGTGCGGCGCGGCTCTGAAATAGTCAGCGTCGTCGGATTTTGCAGCGTCGGATTCAAATAGAGCGCCTTTGGCTGCAGCCGCTTGCAAGCCTCCGCGAAAGCGTCCGGATCGATGCCTTCCTCATCCATTGGCAACCCATGCAGCTTCAGCCCCAATTGCGCCGCGATCGAACGAGCGCCGGGGTAGGTCAGCGTCTCCGCGAGGATGGCCTCTCCGGGTTTTGCAAGGATTCCGAAAATGGCCAGCAAGGCCGGATGAGCGCCGGGCGTGACGAACAAACGTCCCTGCGCGGGCACTAGCGCGCGCCGGCCGAGCCAGCTCGACGCTGCGTCTTTGTCCGCCTGCGAACCGCCAAAGTCCTGATAGCGCAACAGAGGGATAAGATTGCGCGACACGGCTTCGAGCCCCGCTTGCATGCGTGCGATGAGGACAGGATCGTCCGGCTCGGGCGGAAGGTTCATCGAAAAATCGACGAGCACAGGCCGCGCCGTTCCCGCCGCCTTCGCGGGCTTGGCTTTGGCGAGCACGAAGGTGCCTTGGCCAACCTTGGATTCGATCAGTCCGCGCTTTTGAGCCTCGACGTAGCCTCGCGCCACCGTCGTGAAATCGACGGCGAGCCGCTCGGCCAGTTTGCGTTGCGGCGGCAGGCGGTCTCCACTCATGAGACGCCCGCTCTGGATGTCGTCGGCGATCACGTCGGCGATGGCGAGATAGCGCGGTTTGCCGCTGCGACTCAGATCAGGCGTCCAGTCACGCATGGTTATGCCCCTCGCGATCTCGGCGGGAGGTGACCGCTCTCCCCAGAGATTGACTGCATCGTGTTGCAATGTCTTGGCATCATTCTTGACGAAAGACAAGATCGACTGGAATGCGTCCGTTGGCCCCAGCAACTGGAGAAAACTTAGGCAGTCGCTAGCTAAATTGAAGGCGGGGCGCCTTAATTTTGACCGCGGCGATACGGCCAAAAGGAACGGATTGACTGCATAATTGTATGCAAAATGACCGGTTTCGCGCGTTTCAGCGGAAACATACAATTGGCACGCCGATTGCTATCAATTGCTCGTCCGAGGCCGATAGCCCATGACCCTAATGTCCTATGAGGAGTTCACTATGCCAGCAGTTACCAAGCCCGCCCACCAGAAAGGCGATTTTTTCGTCGATTACGAAGAGAAAGTCTTCGAGGACGTTCAGGCGCGGCCCGGCGAAAAGGCTCTGGTCACGTTTCATACCGTCGCTTTTGAGGGCTCCATCGGCTTCGTCAACCTGCTGCAGGCGACCCGCCTCAAGCGCAAAGGCTTCGATACCTCGATCCTTCTCTACGGGCCGGGCGTCACCCTCGGCGTCCAGCGCGGCTTCCCCAAAATCGGCGATGAAGCGTTTCCGGGGCATCAGAATTTCAATAACCAGATTACCAAGTTCATGGCTGAAGGCGGCAAGGTCTATGCCTGCCGCTTCGCCTTGCAGGCGTTGTACGGCCATGGCGAACCCTCGCTGATCCCCGGCATTACGCCGATCAGCCCGCTCGACGTGCTGGATCTCATCCTGCTCCACCGCAGAGACAACGCCTTCGTCCTCGACACCTGGACGCTCTGAGGCCAACCGGCGGCATCCTTCATAGGAGATGGCAATGGCTGAAAAGAAACTGGTCCGCGTAGCGGCCGTTCAGATCGCGCCGGACCTCGAGACGCCGACAGGAACGCTGGATCGCGTCCTGGCGGCGACCGCCGAGGCGGCGGAAAAAGGCGCCAAGCTCGTGGTCTTTCCCGAAACCTTCGTGCCTTGGTATCCCTATTTTTCCTTTGTCTATCCGCCGATGCTCACCGGCTCTGAGCATGTCCGGCTCTATGAGAACGCCGTTACCGTACCAGGACCCGTGACGGAGGCTCTCGCCTCCGCCGCGCGGCGACATGGCGTCGTCATCGCGCTCGGAATCAACGAGCGCGATCATGGCTCGCTCTACAATGCGCAGTTGGTCTTCGACGCCGATGGAAGTTTGCTGCTGCGGCGCCGTAAGATCACCCCGACCTTCCACGAGCGGATGATCTGGGGGCAGGGAGACGGCTCTGGCCTCAAGGTCGTCGACACCGCCGTCGGCAAGGTTGGCGCCCTCGCCTGCTGGGAGCATTACAACCCCCTCGCCCGCTACGCGCTCATGGCGCAGCATGAGGAGATTCATGTTGCGCAATTTCCCGGCTCGATGGTCGGGCAGATTTTTGCCGATCAGATCGAGGTCACTATCCGCCACCACGCGCTGGAATCTGGATGCTTCGTCGTCAATGCGACGGGCTGGCTAACGGAAGAGCAGATTGCGAAAATCTGCCCCGACGAAAAGATGCAACGGGGTCTGCGCGGCGGTTGCATGACGGCGATCATCTCGCCGGAAGGCGTTCATATCGTCCCGCCGATAACAAGCGGCGAAGGCATTCTCATCGCCGATCTCGACATGGGCCTGATCGTCAAGCGCAAACGCATGGTGGACAGCGTTGGCCATTATGCGCGGCCGGAATTGCTCAGTCTCAATCTCGACAATCGTCAGACGGCGCCGATGCAGACCGCGACGTCATTTGAACAGTCTTTCGTCTCCGGGAGCCAATTCGATGAAACAGACGATTCCAGCCGCAATCTCGACGGCGCAGTTGATCAGCGAGCTGCA